>JAUYRJ010000067.1 GCA_030696845.1 Polynucleobacter sp. | reverse complement strand
TCCTCGCCGCCAGGATGAATATGCGGATTAAATACCGTATTAGGCCCCCAGCGAACCAAAGCGGTACTCACGCCTTCATGCTCATGCAGCGGCATTACCGATAAACCAGGGACAAGGCCCGGAAACCACTCCGCGCTGTGGGTATTGATGCGTACAAGCTGCGAATCGTTCATTGCAAACTGGCGCAACTTCACAAATAAAACGCAGCCATCACGAGAGCCAGGGGCGTGATGGCTACCCGGTGGGTTGCGCAAATACGTCCCCGCAGGGTAATCGCCATGCTCATCCGAAAATACGCCCTCAAGAACCAATATTTCCTCTCCGCCATCATGCGTGTGCGGCGTAAAGCTGCTATGCGGAGCGTACCGAACGATAGAGCTTGCCCGAGCAATCTCCTCTCCAATGCGATCTAGTAATTTGCGTTCTACATCAGGAACTGGGGATGGTTGCCAAGGCAATGTATCGGTGTGCAGAACTACGCGTTCTTCAAAATCAGCATGAATATTCATATAGCGAAGAATAATGGCAAAGCGGGCTAGATGCACCCTAGCCCCATCAAGCCACGTCTACACAGCACATAAAGATTATTTATTGAGCTGCTTATGTAATGATATTTTGCTATCAGAAAAAATAGATCTTCAAGTGCTTGATTATCTTGATTTTTATCAAATCCATGCAGTAGGATGAAGCTCATAACTGGCTTGACAGCAACTTAGTACAGGCATAGCATGAAGTCGTGATGCTGCGGATTGCGCGCAACGTCACATTGGCGAAAGCCACTCAAAATAAGTACATCTATGTACTTATTGCCTCCAAAGAACCACAAACTCTTCTTTGGCGGCTAGCCACCCATAGGGCGGCGCAAATGCCCGATAGAGGCTACCTCTATCGGGCACTTTATTGAGAGGCAGCCCGCTTCACCTACCCTCGCTACAATGCAGTCATGAGTGCAACCCAACCTAAAGTAAAGCGCAATATAAAACAAGGACTAGAGGATGAGTTCATTAAAGCCTCTTTATTAACTCTTTATTTTGCTACTTGGTTCTCCTCCATTGCGTTTTTGACTTACTCCATTCTGCGAGAGGATGCCATTCCGATTGCGCCGTTTGGATTCGCCATTATTAAAGCCGCGCTATGCGCTAAATTCATGCTGATTGGACAAGCACTCTTTCCACTGAAAGTGGAACACGAGCGCGGTCTGATTCGATCGCTTTTATTGCATTCGATCGTCTACCTTCTCGTCGTGCTGATATTGAGCTATCTTGAAACAGGCGTCGACGGCATGATGCATGGCAAAACAATGATGGATGCCTTAGCGGCATTTGGTAATGGTGACCCCCTTCGAATTGCCGCATTAGCATTAATCTATTGGTTAATTCTGTGGCCTTACCTTTTATTCGCCGGGCTGCGCCAATCGATTGGCGAGGCAACGGTCAACACTATCCTATTTGGCAATAAGCCAAAATAACAAAAAATATTGTCTCCCTAATGGCGCTGACCATCTAAATAAACAGGGTCGCCGTGGCGACCCTGTTTATTTAAGACCAACTAGTAAATCTACATTACGGTTACGTTACCACCCGATTACCTTGGGTAACCACAGCGAAATCTGGGGATAGTAGAACACCAAGAACAATGCCACACCTTGCATGAATAAGAATGGAATGACCCCGATGTACAAATCCTTGATTTTCACTTCAGGCGGAGCAACCCCTTTGAGATAAAAGAGCGCCCAACCAAATGGCGGTGTTAAGAAAGAAGATTGCAAACACACTGTAATCATCATCGCCACCCAAACTGGGTCAGCGCCTTGCGCCAACAAGACTGGCAAAAATAATGGGACAGCGATATAGCTAATCTCAATCCACTCAATGAAGAAACCCAGTACAAAAATCAACAGCAACATAAACCAGATATCGCTATTAATTCCGCCCGGAATCACCTCAAACATGCCGGAGATTAATTCTTCGCCATTGAGACCGCGGAACGATAGCGCAAAAACCTGAGCGCAGATCAAAATAAACATCATTAAGGCACTGATCTTAGTGGTGTCAACCGCAACCTGCTTCAAAATATCCCACTTAAAGCGACCGGAGAATATGGTGACCAAAATGGATCCGACAGCGCCCATTGCGGCAGCTTCGGTTGGCGCGGCGACGCCACCGACAATTGATCCTAATACCGCAACCACCAACATAATGGGCGGAACTACCACTTTCCAAAAACGAATCCATAATTCTTTACCAGAAACACGGCTACGCTCTTCTTTTGGAATTGGCGGCATTAGGTCAGGCTTTAGCCAGCCTAAAATCAAAATAAAGATGATATAGACCACTACTAACATCATTCCTGGGCCAACCGCAGCGGCAAACAACGTGCCCACTGAAAGCTGCATGATGTCGGAAAGCAAAATCAGAATCAGGCTCGGCGGAATAATTTGTCCCAGCGTACCCGATGCGCAAATTGCGCCACAGGCAATGCTTTTGTTGTAGCCTCGTCTGATTAAGGTAGGAAGCGTTAGCAATCCTAAGGTAATAACGGTTGCACCCACAATACCAGTGGTCGCCCCCATTAAGGCACCGAACAGGATGATGCCAACTGCCATACCGCCCTTAACGCCGCCAGCAATATGGCCAATCACATCGAGTAAGTCATCGGCTAGTCGGGATTTTTCCAGCATGATTCCCATAAAGATGAATAAGGGAATCGCTAACCACTGGTAGCCCGCCACAATACCAAATACGCGCGCAGGCAATAAGTTAAATAGAGATGTGCCGAATCCTAAAAAACCAAACACGAAACCAACAGTCGCCAAGGTAATCGCTACAGGCACTCCGATCATCAGCAAGATGAAAAAGCCAATCAGCATCAAGATGGCCATACTTTGCATATCAAACATGCTTAGCTCCTTTTGCGGATGGGCCATTCAGAATCACGCGGCACAGTTCCCCGAATCCTTGTAAGGCCAGCAATGTAAAGCCAATCGGGATTAGCCCCTTAACGATCCAGCGATACGGAATACCACCCGGATCCGGTGACATTTCACCGATTGAGTAGGCCTGAGCAACGTAAGATGAAGATAAATAGATATAAAGAAGCGCCACAATGATTGTTAGCACTGCTGACAAAATATCCACCATGTATTTTGTTTTAGGCGAGTAATTCGCATAGAACAAGTCGACTCGCACGTTATCACCGCGAAGTAAGGCATAACTCATTCCAAATAAAATTAAAGCGGCCAACAGATGCCATTCCAGCTCTTGCGCCCACACCGAACCAATACTCATGGTGTAACGTAAAAAAACGTTAACTGTAATTAATCCCACAATGGCTAAGGCCACGTATGACGTGGCCTTGCCAGTGAAATCAATTAAGCCTTCGATGCGCAATGCGATTTTTAATAACAACGGATGCATTGAGATTCCTAACTTAAATGATTAAAACGTAAATCAACCGCGAACTTTGCTGTGGTAAGTTGCCTCGCTATATGACGCCCATGTATCGTAGTTACGCTTAAACGCGAAATACGAATCATGAACTTTCTTGGTCATCGGATCGGCAGCGGCAGCTTCGTCCAAAATCTTCTTGGTCTCAGCCCGCATTGCGGCCACAACCGAGTCCGGCAACTGCAGCGCGGTAACGCCCTGCTTCTCAACTAAGTCCTTCATGGCTTCAGCATTATTACGCTGACACCATGCCTCACCGATTACGTTGCAAGCAGCCGATGCGTTCTGCACCACAGCCTGAAGGTCTTTTGGCAACTTCTCCCAAGCCGCTTTATTAATTAAAAGCTCAGAAGTGGTTGCGGGCTCATGCCAGCCGGTGGTGTAGTAGAATTTAGCGGCCTTTTGCAAGCCAAGGCGACGATCCTGGAATGGACCAACGAATTCCGCTGCATCAATAACGCCGCGCTCGAGTGCGGGGAAAATCTCGCCACCTGGCAATACCTTCACGTCCACGCCCAACTTAGCATAGACCTTGCCGGCTAAACCCGGAATACGCATCTTCAAGCCCTTGAGGTCGGCAACGCTATTGATTTTCTTTTTGAACCAACCCGTCATTTGCACGCCGGTATTGCCACAAGGCAAAGCGACCATACCGAACGGTGCATAGGTTTCATTCCAGAGATCAATACCACCACCGTCATACAGCCAACCATTCATGCCTTGAAAGTTCAGGCCAAATGGCACTGCGGTGAAGTACTGGGCGGCAAATGTTTTACCGGTCCAGAAGTAACTATTGGCGTGGTTCATTTCAACTGTGCCGGAACGCACGGCATCAAAGCCCTCGAACGCAGGAATTAACTCTCCAGCACCGAAAACTTGAATCTTTAAGCGGCCACCTGACATCTCGCCAATGCGCTTAGCGAGATCGGTTGCGCTACCAGGGCCCTCCATGTAGAAAGGCGAACCTTTCGGATAAGCACTGGTCATCTTCCAGTTAAATGTTTGTGATGATTGCGCGCGCACTATGGCTGGAGCGCCCAAGGTAGCCCCAACAACACCTGCACCAATTCCTGTACTGAGAAACTTACGACGGTTTGTTTTCATATTTGACTCCTCCTGAAAAAAATACTAACGACACACATAGGGTTAAAAGTTGATGCACGTCAAGTTTCCCGTAATGCCTTGTGTGCATAGCAACCTAACAAGTAATTTTTTGCAACTGAATCAATGTAGTGCATAGCTTTCAAAACCAACTCAGGATATTCCCTAATACGGTGCACGAACTGCACTTTTTTTGGGATGATTCAAGTTCGTGCTTCAATTTGGTGATTAAAAAAATCTACACTAGTGGTATTCATTTACTGGTTAACAGCAAGAGAGGAAATACGAAACAATGCAAGCAAAATGGGGTATTCAAGGAATGGCGGTCGCGCCACATTCACTCGCATCCGAGTCAGCGCTCGCCGTATTACGCGAAGGCGGCAATGCGCTCGAAGCCATGATCTCAGCGGCAGCAACCATTGCTGTCGTCTATCCACACATGAACTCCATTGGCGGCGATTCGTTCTGGGTTATTCATGCACCTGGTAAAGCAATGGGCGGTATTGATGCTTGTGGTGCTTCAGCAGGATTGGCCACTAAAAAATGGTACGCCGACCAAGGCATTACGACATCCATTCCCTTTCGGGGCCCAGTAGCGGCTAATACGGTCGCTGGAACCATCTCCGGCTGGGGTGCAGCGCACTCCCTCTCCAAAAAAGGGTTGGGTGGCAAGCTGCCGCTATCACGCCTCTTAGAGGATGCCATTCATTATGCAGAAGCAGGCGTTCCAGTCACATTCAGTCAATCCAGCTTAACGGAAAAAAAACGGGCTGAATTGGCGCCCATCCCCGGCTTTGCTGAAACCTTTTTAGTGAATGGCAAAAGCCCAGAGGTCGGTAGTATTTTTAAGCAAGGCAGACTTGCGGCAACGCTCAAGCAAATTGCCAAAAAAGGCACAAACGATTACTACCGCGGTGAGCTTGCTGAGCTTTTGGCAAAAGAGCTAAGCGCCATCGGCAGCCCTTTGCGCTTAGCGGATTTGCAACGCCATCAAGCGAAATTAATCGACCCTCTTGAGCTCCGCCACAGCTTAGGAAATGTCTACAACATGACACCTCCGACACAAGGCGTCGTTTCACTCATGATTTTGGGCATTCTTGACCAGCTTAATTTGAAACGCTTCAACGTGGATAGCGCTGAGTACGTTCACCATTGCGTTGAAGCAACGAAACAAGCCTTTAAAGTGCGCGACCAACATGTTACCGATCCAGCGTACATGTCGCACCATGCGCAGCACTTCTTAACGCCTGAATTTTTAAAAGGCTTGGCAAGTAAGGTCGATAGTCAAAAAGCCTTACCTTGGGGTGCTGGACGCGGACCAGCCGATACCATTTGGATGGGTGTTATCGATGGTGAGGGGCGCTGCGTATCCTTCATTCAAAGCATTTACCATGAGTTTGGTGCTGGCATCGTATTACCAAAATCGGGCGTCAATTGGCAAAACCGGGGTTGCAGCTTTTCACTTGACCCGCACAACCTCAATACGCTTGAGCCCCATCGCAAACCGTTTCATACACTCAATCCAGCTATGGCATTGTTTAAGGATGGTCGCTCAATGGTATACGGAACGATGGGTGGCGATGGTCAACCGCAAACCCAATGCGCGGTATTTACACGCACCGCAACGTATGGGCTGAATCCGCAGGATGCGATTAGCCGCCCTCGCTGGCTCTTGGGTAGAACTTGGGGGCAAACGAGTGATAGCTTAAAGCTGGAATCGCGCTTTGATAGCAAAGTGGTTTCCCAACTGGCTGCGATGGGTCATGAGATTGAAATGTTAGGCGACTTCGATGAAACCGTAGGTCACGCAGGTTGCATAATTCGTGAACCATCCGGCGTACTACGCGGCGGCTGGGACCCACGTAGTGACGGCGCTGTAGCCGCCTTCTAAATCATTAGCTCGAAACGCATTTAATAAATCCAAGGAATGAGTTTACGAACTCGTCCTTGGTATTCTTTATATTCAGAGAAGCGCTCACTTAGCCACTTCTCTTCTTTGTGCGATTTAATATCAAAGAAGATGATCAAAACCAATACGTAAATCCACACCAATATCGTTTGCTGCACTAATCCCCAACCTAGGGCCAACACAATCAAGCCAAAATAAATCGGGTGACGAACCCAGAGGTATAAGCCAGTCTGCACTAGCTCGGCATTTTC
Organism: Polynucleobacter sp.; assembly: GCA_030696845.1. Lineage (GTDB taxonomy): Bacteria > Pseudomonadota > Gammaproteobacteria > Burkholderiales > Burkholderiaceae > Polynucleobacter. The sequence continues at coordinate 10,340 of JAUYRJ010000067.1, read as the reverse complement.
TTTGGGCCTCGGAAGGGGCGTTAGATTCTTGCCTAAGTTCAGGGCCGCGATGATGGCAATGCCACTGCCGACAATAAAGACAGCATAGCCAAGCCATTGGAGCAATGTATTTTGCACGCCGTACGCCTCACCCGCATTAAGACGAACGGGACCAAAGAAAAGCAGCCCCAGCAAAATGGCTTGGACTACAACAAAGCCAATACCACTTCCCTTGAGCTTAGAGGATGCCATGGTGGTTTATACGTACTCAGCAACCTCGACCAGATTGCCGTCGGGATCACGTAGATAAACCGAGCGTATTGGACCTAAGGCGCCCCTTCGCGAGACGGGACCCACATCAATCGGAATTTGCTCAGCCTCTAGGTGCTTAATGAACTCATCCAATGGCACGGATGCAATCAAGCAAAAATCACCTGAGCCAATGGTGGGAACACGCGCTTTTGTGGGCGTTTCAGTATCGCGATCCTGTAAATTGATTTTGAGCTGGCCAAACAGCAAAGCATGCCGCGGCTGACCTTCTGGCCCCCTAAAAAATTCGCGCTCAAAGCCAAACGCTTTTTCATAAAACTGGGTTGTTACCTCAATATCGGTCACCGTTAAAACAATGTGATCAATTCGGTCGATTAGTTTAGTCACGATAGTCTCCGCAAATGAAATGATGCTTATGGCAAAAAGGCGCCATTGTCTTGTAAGGTTTTTAATGCGTCACCAGTAATGCCGATTTCAGCCAAGATGGAATCGGTGTGCTCACCCAGCAAAGGAGGATGCATGCGAACTTGTTGCGGCGTACCCGATAACTTCACCGCGAATCCAATATTAGGCACCTTACCCTCGATCGGATGGTCGATTTCCATGCGCATTTGGCGATGCTTACCATGCTCGCTATCAAACGCCTCTGGATAGGTGTTGATCGGTCCAGCAGGAATGCCTTCTGCCAACAAAAGATCGACCCACTCCGCTCCTGTTTTGCTTACAAAGGTTTTTTCAAGCTCCGAAACCAGCACTTCGCGATTGGCGAGACGCAAGGGGTTAGTCATAAAACGGGCGTCGCTCAGCAGATCCGGACGATCAATCTTCTCGCAAAGCAGAGTCCATAGCTTTTGATTGGTAGCGCCCATCACAAAATGGCCGTCAGCCGCTTTCATAGCCTGATAAGGTGCACTCATGTGATTCGCGGTGCCAAGCTTGTATGGCTCCACTCCAGTTCCCCAGTACTGTGAAGTGTCCCAAATGGAAAATGCTAGCGCGGCATCAAATAAGGACGCATCAATAAACTGCCCTTCCCCAGTGTTGGTCTTGCCAATATGCGCCGCCAAAATTGCATAAACCGCAAACAGTGCGCAGCCAATATCCGCAACCGGCACACCAGCTTTCACGGGTGGGCCATCGGGGTAACCGGTCACACTCATCACGCCCGACATGGCTTGCGCCATTAAATCAAAACCCGGACGCTCTGCCCATGGACCTGTCTGACCAAACCCAGAAATACTGGCGTATACCAAGCCGGGATTAATGTCTTTTAAAACCGCATAGTCAATCCCCAGCTTTTTCATCACTCCAGGGCGGTAGTTTTCCACCAAAATATCGGCGGTTTCGACTAATTTAAAAAAGACCTCTTTGCCAGCTTTGCTTTTTAGATTCAACGCGACGCTGCGCTTATTGCGATTCATATTTAAAAAGCCCATACTATCTGAGCCCTTCATCTTGAATCCCATGGCGCCGCGGGTTTGATCTCCGGTTCCCGGTGGTTCAATTTTGATGACATCGGCACCCAAGTCGGCCAATAACATACAGCAGTAGGGGCCGGCCATTACCTGACTCACATCGAGCACTCGAACGCCCGCCAATGGCAATGGGCGATTAGCGGCCTGCAAAGGCTTATTTACATGTTGCGTGGAATTTGTCATTGTCTCTAGTTACCGTGTAACGGGTTCTTTTATATTTAGAATGAACCAATCGTCTAATATAAATCATTTATGAATACCTCAAGCCAGACCCCCTCCCTAGGCGCAAAAACTGCGCAAGTCCTTTTTTCAGTTCAAAACGGCATCGCCCACATCACCTTTGACCATGTGGCGGCTCGAAACGCAATGACTGCCGCGATGTATGAGCGCCTTCGCGATATTTGCCTTGAAATTCAAGCAACGCCAAGCATTCGGGTGGCGATATTACGCGGGGCTGGCGGCAAGTCATTCGTTTCAGGCAGCGATATTGCACAATTCACGGCATTTACTAGCGGCGAAGATGGCATTCGGTATGAGGCTGAAATTGATAGCTACTTCAGCCCCTTAATTAATCTGGGCATACCGACGGTTGCTGTCATCGACGGCTTAGCGGTTGGTGGTGGCCTGGCGATTGCAACGTGCTGCGACTTTCGCATTGCTACCCACGATGCGCGATTTGGTGTACCGATTGCACGCACATTAGGTAACTGCCTTTCTGCCGGCAATGTGGCTTGGCTGATTAATCATTTAGGGGTGGGCTTTGTTAAACGGATGCTCTTGCTTGCGGAATTAATTCCAGCGAGCGAGTTATTGGCAAATGGCTTTCTACTAAAAACCCATTCGCCTGAAGAAATGGATGCCGCAGCAAGCGCCCTTGCCACCAAACTCAGCACTTTGGCCCCAGTAACGCAAAAGGTATCAAAGGCAACGATTCACCGAGTTTTGCGTAGCCAACTCCCCAATTGCGATGATCTTGTCAAAGAATGTTATGGAAGCAGTGACTTTAAAGCGGGGGTAAATGCATTCCTGGCAGGAACAAGCCCGACGTGGATCGGTAAATAGATTTTGACTAAATATCCAGTAAAGTAAATTAATTGACCTTCCCCACTCCTTCCTTAATTAATAAGGGAGGCGCCACGGAGCAGTTTCAGCTTCCTGACTAAGAATTGAGCGGGCGGTAAATAGCTATAAGGTAAACCCTGAAGCTAGGGGTAAATCGCTATATAGTTAATTGGCGAATCCATTAAAAATTACCTGTTGTTACGCATACTATATCGATAACCGCGGCGGAGCTGGCGGTACTGTAGGTGCATCAGCGGCTGCAAAGGCGGCACCTGATGGATATAACTGGTTTGTTGGCGCAACTCATCACACCATCGCTCCTTCAATGTACAAAAACTTGGATTACGACATCGAAAAGAGTTTTATTCCAGTTGCCATGTTAGCCAACGTTCCACAAGTATTGGTTGTGAACCCACAAAAAGTTAGCGCTCGTACTGCTAAAGAATTTGTGGAACTGATGAAAAAGAATCCCGGCAAATACAACTTTGCAAGCGCGGGCAGCGGCACGGTTCATCACTTAGCTGGGGAACTCTATAAGATTCAAACCGGCACATTTATTACCCACATTCCTTACCGTGGTGCAGGTCCTGCAATGAGCGATTTGTTAGCCGGTCAAGTTGATCTTGAGTTTGATGGTCTAGCTACCTCCGCCCCACAAATTAACTCCGGTAAATTGGTAGCGATTGCAGTTGCCTCCAAAAATCGGGTTCCCGCCATTCCTAACGTACCCACCTTCGCTGAAGTGGGTATGCCTGACTATGTAGTGTCGACTTGGTATTCCTTGTTCGCGCCACGCGGCACACCAAAGCCAATCGTTGACAAAATGATTGCTGAAGTGCAAAAAGCCTTGAATACTCCAAAGTTAAAGGCGATTTGGGCTGCTAACGGCTCAGATATTCCTAACCTCTATGGTGAAGAGTTCGGCAAGCAAGTGAATGCCGACGTCAAGCGTTGGGCTGGCGTTGTGGCTAAGTCGGGCGCAAAGTTGGATTAAGCCAAGTACTCCGTTCATACGAGTCCGTTTTAACTACTAAAGAGCCGCTGTTTACCAGCGGCTCTTTGTATTTGAGCCCATCAAGCAACAAAACATGCTCAATAGATGGATTAATTCATAGTGTGCTATTCTGCGGACTCGAGGAATTTTTCCTCTCGCGCTCGAAGAGCCAGATCGCCTAGATGTATTTAAGGGGTCCATTCTGAAAACGCCAGTCGTTTCAGCTCCATTTCCTTCTTTCTGATTATTTTTTTGTTCTTCCTGCTTTTTCATTTGTACTTTTTTTGTATTGGTTTACATGTTATTCACTGAACTCGGTTTATCCGACCCTATCCTTTTGGCCATCAAAGAGCATGGCTATACCTCCCCCACCCCCATTCAAGGCCAGTCGATCCCAGCGGTATTACGAGGCGGCGATTTATTGGCGGCAGCGCAAACCGGCACGGGTAAAACCGCCGGCTTTACCTTGCCCATTTTGCAGCGCTTAATCAGCGCCCCCAAACCCGCTGCTGGCGCGCGCCGCGTTATCCGCGCGCTCATACTGACCCCGACCCGCGAACTGGCGGCACAGGTTCATGAATCCGTCACTACCTACGGCAAATACACGAACCTGAAGTCGGCCGTGATCTTTGGCGGCGTTGGCCCCAATCCACAAATAAAGGCGATTCAGAGTGGCTTGGATATTTTGGTTGCAACTCCTGGTCGATTGCTCGACTTCATGGGGCAACATGCCGTCTCCCTAAAAGACATTGAAATCCTCGTTTTGGATGAGGCTGATCGCATGCTCGATATGGGTTTTTTACGCGACATTAAAAAGATTTTGGCTGCACTGCCAAAGCAGCGTCAGAACCTCCTATTTTCAGCGACCTTCTCCACCGAAATTAAGGCCCTTGCGGATACCTTACTCAATTCACCGGCATTGATTGAGGTGGCGCGGAGCAATAGCACCAATGATGCCATTGCCCAAAAAATTCATCCAGTGGACCGCACCGCGAAGCACCCCCTTTTGGCGCACCTGATTAAATCCAATCAGTGGGAGCAAGTGCTCGTTTTCACGCGCACCAAACACGGTGCGAATAAGTTAGTTACCCAGTTGGAAAAAGACGGCATTAGCAGTATGGCGATTCATGGCAACAAAAGCCAGTCAGCCAGAACTAAGGCATTAGCTGACTTTAAAGCCGGTAAGTTAACCGCTTTAGTCGCAACCGATATCGCGGCACGAGGGATTGATATCGATCAGTTACCCCATGTAGTGAACTATGACCTGCCTAATGTTCCTGAAGATTACGTCCACCGCATTGGTCGAACCGGTCGCGCAGGCTCAAATGGGGTTGCGGTTTCTCTTGTGTGCGTTGATGAACATCAAATGCTCAAGGACATTGAGCGTCTAATCAAACAAACCCTGCCTCAAGAAATCATCCCAGGATTCGAGCCCGATCCCAATGCAAAAGCCCAGCCGATTCAGCTTCGCAGCAACCAAGGGCAAGGACAGCGTCAAGGTCGCGGTCAAGGACAGTCGCGCCATCTCAATCCAGCGGCAAGAACAAAACCTTCCGGAGCGGGCAATTCAGAGCGGCGCCACCAGACACGACCGGCGCGTAAAGTAATTTAAATTAACACTCCAGATCCCGCAGGATCTGGAAAATTTCACGATAAGCCTTAGGCGGCTTATTCAGTTCTTTTTCTTTGCGTGCATTGCGAATCAAGGTGCGTATATTTTGCACATCCATATCTGGACAGCGCTCAATTAACGCCGTTAAGGCGCCATCGTCTTCCAGCAAACGGTTCCGCATCGCCTCGAGCTGGTGCAATTTAGCGGTTTCCACTTTACCCGGCCCCTCAATCACCTCCAAGCGCTTTTCAATGGCGGCGATTTCCTCTGCATCGAGCGCGCGCATTAACTTGCCCAAGTATTGTTTATGGCGACGTAAAGCTTCAAAGGTTTTAATTTTTGAGGTCTGCGCAATCGCATCCCGAATGGAATCGTCAAGGGGCACGCTTTTAAGCGCATCATTACTCAACTTAGAGAGGGTTTCGGCCAATTTCTGGCGCTCTGTCATCTCGCGCTTGAGCTCCGATTTACTCGGACCGCTATCGTCGTCTTCGGGTTTTAATGGCATTGCACGATTTTAGTCGCAATCGCCTAACGCGCCTTAAATACTAGCATCTACCATTTTGATTTATTTAGGGCGGACTAAGTCGCGAATATGGTTAGCGACCTTAATGGTGCTCATACTGGCCAATAGAATCTTGCGAGCACTAGCCGGCTTGTAGGTAGCCAGCAAAGCGAACGCGCCATACAGGACGATGCGATTATTTCGAACCGCCTGAAGTACGCTCAAGCCGCGATCCAGCCATGAAATGGGTTTTTTGAACGAATCCATAGCGGCTGAAATGGTTTTGCGCTGCTGCTCTGATTCTTCGATCAAGCGTTGTTGGCGGACAAGCAGGGCCTGTAATTTTTTACTCATGCCAGGTGGTCTCTGTCTTTATTGAGTTCAGCTAGACTAGCCTCGAATAGCCTGGGCATCGCATTCATTTGCTGACGAACCAATAGCGCCAATGCCATGCCAATGACCAAAAAACTGCCCGCCAATAAAGAAAGCACTAGAACGCGATGCGTATCCCAGTACAGCACCACCATTAATATGGAAAGCAGTACCAGCCCAAAAAGTAAGCTAAACAAAGCCACAATCACCATGACGAGCACGGAAAGCAAGCGCTGCCAACCCACCTGAATGTCGCTTGAAAATAATTCCAAACGCGTTTGTATAAGCTCAATCGCCGTTGAGCCTAATTTTTTAAGGGATGACAGAATGTGTTCCGTTGACATGGGCAATCCTTAGCGGCGGCTAATGAGTAAGCCAATCAATAAACCAAGGCCAGCTGCCAAGCCTACCGACTCCCAGGGCTTTTGATGCACAAACTGATCCGCGCCTGCCGCCATCGCCTTGGCTTTTGCGCTAAGGTCCTCTTGAAGGTCATTTAAGTTTGCTTTAGCTTGCGCTAAAGAGTCTTGTGCCTGTGCCCGAATTTTCTCAACACCCTCGCCACCCTGATCCGCAGTCGCGTGGAGCAAGGCCTCGGCATCCGCAACCAATGCTTTAAAGTCAGCAATCAGTTGATCGGTATCGACTTTGGCTTTATCTGCTTCAGTAGTGTGTTGCTTTGCCATGATGCACTCCCTTTTTTAGAATTACGCTTTACCGCATTAACAATACCGTCATACCGGCATTACCGACTTTAAATGGAGCAAGGTGCTCTTTTAAGCCGGGGCGGCGCCTTAATAAGTCATGGTAGCCTGAACTTGCAAAAGCGACATCCTCCCCGAAATAGTACTCGTCAACCCGGTCTGAAAAATAATTGTTTTCCAGGGCGTCGCGCACCACCCACTTGATTTTGCCCCCAGAACCAGATGAGCCATAGCCATGAATCACAATCATGGTCCGAATACCCACCTCACTTGCGCCGCGGACATGCCGCGTGAGCCGGTCCAGAGCATCTTCTGCTGTGGGCGCGCCAAGCTCTAAATTCAGCACAACCCAATCGCGCGTCGCATGCGGGACGGCATCGCTACCGCAATGCGTGCAATTACCTAATAATGACCTAGCATTACCGCATTCGAGGCACTCCGCAGGTTGAATTGCTTGGCGTTTTGGCATGCTGTGCACTATACCGAATATGGATAAAACACGGAAATGAATAGAAAAAAGGGTAAATCCGTAGATTTACCCTTCTCAATAAGGCTAATTCAAGCCCAAAAAAAGCCTTTTTGAGCTTATTCCCAACCGCCGCCCAAAATGCAGTGCTTCTTGTACTGTGCTTTGGCTTCGACCGATGATTCATGGAGAATCGTAAGGAAGTGACTGATTTTATTAATAAATTGCGTAAAACCAGTATCTGATTGAACGCTAGGAATATAACTGCCTTGTGCTGCGTTGATAGTTTGTGACATGATGGAGCTCCGATCTAAGGGTTAATATCTAAGGGTTAATACTTAGATCATACTCCTTCTTTTGACGCAGTGCACACAAATTAAGAAACCCGGGCCAAAGGCAGGTTAAATAGGAGGTTCTGTGGCTTTAATTTGAGCTCATTTTTGCCATTCATCGCAATCGCCATATAAACATACTGGCCAGCCAGTTCTGGCCGCGCATCGCTGGTACGCATGAATTCCAAGCGAAATAAACACAATAAACGCGCCAATGTAGCGTCATCGACATGCTCGGCGTTATAGAGCGCATTCAGAATTTCCGTGGCGGAGGCGTCAAGACCAACATGCCACACCCACTGCGAATCGCTCACCTCTTTTAGCGGCTTGATTTTGACCTCAACCCCCAAAAAATGTTTAATCCATTTTTGCAGCACACTGCACAAACTGCGTGCTGCTGCTTGGCTGTAATTAAGCTGAACGGCAAAGTCATGCTGTTCATTGCGCTCCCAATACGAGTCTGCATTGGCCTCGTGCAGGACATCAAGATCAACCGACTTGGAATACACGGTATTTTGTTTTAATAGATCAACGATATTGCCAAACTCATCGGCTTTGGCATTGCGCTCGATCGTCTGGGCATCGGCCGCCATGACCACCCCGCCCTCCTGTATCGAGATTAGCTGAGGCCTAAAAAAGAGCTCTGCCATACGCAGCTCTAAAGGCAAAGCTTCCTCACCCAAGATATGCTGCAGAAAAAGTTGGGTTAACTGATCTACAAATAAAGGCGGCACATCAACCCCGCCACCCTCAAACAAGCTCATGTAAAAACTCTCTAATGAGGACGCCTTCAGCAGCTTCTCACGGTATCGAAGCCAAACACCGTAATTAACCTGAATATCCTCATCTTGCATTTGAGTAATCTCGGCCTCGCTAATGGATGCCCTAGGATTGTCCAGCAGGCGTTGATGCAGCGCGCGCTCAGCGGCGCACGACTCGGCAATCACAGCCAGTTCAGGGCGCTCCAAATAGGTTCGCAAAAAATCATCCGTCACCACCAATTGGTGATCTGCATTCACGTTAAGGTGGCGATAAGGGGTGGTAGTCCAGTACTGGGGCATATAGAGCTCACTCAAGCGAAGGTGAAGCAAGGGGCTTCTGAAAATGCCATTGTCCATCACTTTACGGAACAGGGGATTGGTAGTCCAAGATGCTGATAAGCCCTTACGAGAAGGATAAAAAAGTAAATACGCTGTATTCACCTAAAAATAAGTGGGGTTAAATACCAAAAATGTAACAATTGCCAAATGAAAAAAATATACCCCTTCTTACTGAGTCTTGTATTGCTCATTTCAGGATCGGTTTGGGCAAGCACACTCATTCCCGGCAACGTGATCGCAATTAGCGATGGCGATACGATTACGCTACTGACCCCAGAAAAGCAGCAACTCAAAATTCGTCTAGTGGGAATCGATAGCCCTGAAAAAAAACAGGCCTACGGCACGAAAGCACGGGATCATTTAGCCGCCTACGTATTTCGACAGGAAGTGGAAGTCGACATCCGCAAAAAAGATCAATATGGGCGTAGTCTTGGGGTGATCTACTTCGGCGGCAAGGACATTAACCAACTGATGATTCGCGATGGCTATGCTTGGTTTTATAAACACTACGCCAAAGAGCAGCCCAAAGAAGAGGCGCTGCGCTACGCCGAATCCGAACGGGAAGCCCGTACTCAGGGCAAAGGGTTATGGGCGGATCCACATCCCATTCCCCCATGGGATTTTCGCAAGTTAGCCAAACAAAGTGCCCGGGAAGCAAAAGCCAATCGCAACCCATAGGCGAAAGCCCGCTTTAGTGCCGCCGAATGTAATAGCCATAAACGCAGCGCATACCACCACGAGCGGGATTGTGCGTGTCGTGAATCACCCCATCTATCACCGCGCACAAATGCTTTGACACCTTCACAATCAGTCTTCCGGCCGGAATTTCCGAGCGACGCAAGTGAACTTGGCAGCCCTCACCCACAGCCATGGTGGGAACCCAATCAAAGCCTAAACTTAATATGTAGTCATGAAACACCGAACGGTGATTGCCGTTCCGTGGACTAGGTCCTCGAGCGCTGATCTGCTTAGCTAGGCGCGTGTTGCGACTGCCCGCATAGTCCGCATTAGCCTGATGCAATGCCGCATACACTTCTAAGTATGGCCTTTCCGCCGCAATCGCGATTGCCCTGACAACGCAGTCGCCCGCACCGCCCTTGAAACCCGCCGCTATTCGGCCGCCATCATTGCGCTCAAAACCCAGTGGCGAATCATCGTGAACGCCAAAAATGGCGCGTATGAAATTCAACATAGCAGCAATGATGCAGCCTCGGTGGGCGCCCTTCTCGGCTTAAGGCTTACCCAAATAATCCCGTTTTCCAATCTCGACTCCGTTGTGCCGCAAGATGGCATAAGCAATGGCGGAATGAAAATACACATTGGGAATGGCATGCCCAAGCAAAAACTGCATCCCCTTATAGTGGGTTTCTTTATCGCCCCGCTTGGTCACAATGTCCTTATCCTCTGTGCCATCAATCTGCTCTGGCTTGAATCCATTGATAAATACAATGGTTTTTTCAATCCGAGCA
>JAUYRJ010000035.1 GCA_030696845.1 Polynucleobacter sp. | reverse complement strand
AGGTAAAGACGAAGGCGGTCGCCATACCCCCTTCTTTAACAACTACCGTCCCCAGTTTTACTTCCGCACCACGGACGTAACCGGTTCGATCGAGTTGCCAAAAGACAAAGAGATGGTCATGCCTGGCGATAACGTCAGCATCACCGTCAAACTCATCGCTCCCATCGCGATGGAAGAAGGTTTGCGTTTTGCGATCCGCGAAGGTGGCCGTACTGTTGGCGCCGGCGTGGTTGCTAAGATTTTGGCTTAATAAAAAAGTAACTAGATTTAGCGTTTTGCTAAGCGGTGACATCTGTGCTGCAGATGTCACCGAGCTCTTTAGAAATATAACGTGGCAGCACCACAACGCTCTTTGGAATGACTATGCAAAACCAAAAAATTCGTATTCGTCTTAAGGCATTTGACTACCGCTTAATCGATCAGTCAGCTGCAGAAATTGTTGATACAGCAAAGCGCACCGGTGCTGTTGTGAAGGGTCCAGTACCTTTGCCAACCCGCATTGAGCGTTTTGACATCCTCCGTTCGCCACATGTGAATAAAACATCACGTGACCAGTTAGAGATTCGTACCCATCTGCGTTTGATGGATATTGTTGATCCAACAGAGAAAACAGTGGATGCTTTAATGAAATTAGACCTCCCAGCTGGTGTGGATGTTGAAATTAAGTTGCAGTAAACCGGTTTTATCCCATTTAAGCCTTGCCTAAACGGGATAAGCAGGATAGAATTGAAGGCTTTTCTCGGTTCAGAGAAGTAGTTTCTGACCAATTTTTGTTGTAAGTTATTGATTTATCGGTATATTTTCCCATAAATCACTTAAATTAAATTATTGCCGACCAATCGAAGTCGGCGTTGGAGCATGAATATGAGCTTAGGCTTAATCGGCCGCAAGGTCGGCATGACCCGTCTATTTACGGACGAGGGGGATTCTATCCCTGTCACCGTTATTGACGTGAGCGATAACAGGGTTGCTCAGATTAAAACCCAGGAAACTGATGGCTATGATGCTATCCAGTTGGCCCACGGTTCACGCAGAGCAACACGTGTCACGAAACCCATGGCAGGACATTTTGCAAAAGCAGGCGTAATGGCCGGTAATGCACTAAATGAATTTCATTTAGATGCAGCCAAAATTGCTGAAATGAAACCTGGTCAAGTGATTACTGCAGAAGCTGCATTCTCAGCAGGACAAAAAGTGGATGTACAAGGCGTTTCGATTGGTAAGGGCTATGCCGGTACCATTAAGCGCTATCACTTCGCCTCTGGACGAGCCAGCCACGGTAACTCCCGTTCACATAACGTACCGGGATCGATTGGTATGGCGCAAGATCCAGGACGTGTATTTCCTGGTAAGCGCATGACCGGTCACTTGGGTGACGTTACACGCACCGTACAAAATTTAGTCATCGCCCGCATTGATACAGAGCGCAATCTGATCATGGTGAAAGGTGCCGTACCCGGCGCCCCAGGCGGTAAAGTCATCGTAACTCCAGCGGTTAAAACACCGCTGAAGAAGAAATAAGGAGAGCGAATATGGAACTCAAGCTTCTCCAAGATAACGGAACGTTAGGCGCAGGAATTCAAGCGTCTCCTGAAGTATTCGAGCGCGAATACAACGAAGCATTGGTGCACCAAGTTGTGGTTGCATATCAGGCCAATGCACGCAGCGGTAATCGCGCGCAAAAAGACCGTGAGCAAGTCAAGCACACCACCAAAAAGCCATGGCGTCAAAAGGGCACTGGTCGCGCACGTGCTGGTATGAGCTCATCACCATTGTGGCGTGGAGGCGGTCGGATATTCCCGAACTCTCCAGAAGAAAACTTTAGCCACAAAGTGAATAAAAAAATGTATCGCGCCGGTATGAGATCGATTCTGTCTCAGCTCGCACGCGAAGGACGCTTAAACGTAGTTGATCAGTTTGAACTCGATGCACCAAAAACGAAGATCCTTGCAGAAAAAGTAAAAGCAATGGGTCTAGATTCAGTGCTGATTATTGTTGATCAAGTGAGCGAGAACTTGTATTTAGCTGCTCGCAATTTGCACAAAGTTGCGGTTGTAGAGCCACAACATGCTGATCCCCTTTCCTTGGTTCAGTATCAAAAAGTGTTGGTGAGCAAAGCAGCGATTGCCAAAATCGAGGAGTTGCTGAAATGAGCCAAACACGCAGAAATGATCACAACCTGATGAAGGTATTGCTTGGACCGGTTATTTCGGAAAAAGCGACGATGGTAGCCGAGAAAAACGAGCAAGTTGTTTTTCAGGTGGACCGCGCAGCAAACAAGAGCGATGTAAAGCAGGCAGTTGAATTGCTTTTCAAGGTTCAAGTAGACTCCGTTCAAATTGTCAATCAAAAAGGCAAGCCAAAGCGCTATGGTCGTTTTGAGGGTCGACGCGATCACGTTAAGAAGGCTTACGTTAATTTGAAGCCAGGTCAAGAAATCAACTTTGAAGCGGAGGCAAATTAATCATGCCTTTGATGAAAACAAAACCGACCTCACCAGGTCGTCGTTCCATGGTGAAAGTGGTCAATCCAGACCTGCACAAGGGTAAACCGTTTGCAGGCTTGTTAGAGCCACAATTCCAAAAAGCAGGACGTAACAATAACGGTCACATCACTACGCGTCACAAGGGTGGTGGTCATAAGCATCATTACCGCGTAGTCGACTTTAAGCGCAATGACAAGGACGGTATTCCGGCCAAAGTCGAGCGCCTTGAGTATGACCCCAACCGCAGTGCAAACATCGCATTACTCTTGTTTGCGGATGGCGAGCGTCGCTACATCATCGCAGCAAAAGGGATGAGCGCAGGTCAGGCCGTGATGAATGGTTCGCAAGCGCCAATCAAGTCCGGCAATAATTTACCTATACGCAACATCCCCATTGGTAGCACGATTCACTGCGTTGAAATGTTGCCAGGCAAAGGGGCGCAAATTGCCCGTTCCGCAGGCGGCTCAGCAGTACTACTCGCTCGTGAAGGCGTCTATGCTCAAGTTCGTTTGCGCTCAGGCGAAGTTCGCCGAGTGCTAATTGAGTGCCGCGCTACTATTGGCGAAGTTGGCAATGAAGAGCACAGCTTGCGTCAAATTGGTAAAGCAGGTGCAAATCGCTGGCGTGGTATTCGTCCAACCGTTCGTGGTGTGGCAATGAACCCAGTAGATCACCCACACGGTGGTGGTGAAGGTAAAACAGGCGAAGGCCGTGTACCTGTATCGCCGTGGGGCACACCAACCAAAGGTTATCGTACACGTCGTAACAAGCGTACAACATCGATGATCGTTCAACGTCGTCAAAAGCGTTAAGCGATAAGGATAAATAGATATGACACGTTCAGCTAAAAAAGGCCCATTTTGCGACGCCAGCTTAGTAAAAAAAGTTGAAGTTGCACAAGCCAATAAAGACAAAAAGCCGATTAAAACTTGGTCACGCCGTTCAACAATTCTGCCCGACTTTATTGGTCTGACAATTGCTGTTCATAACGGTCGTCAACACGTTCCGGTTTATGTATCAGAAAACATGGTGGGTCATAAGTTAGGCGAATTTGCCTTGACCCGTACTTTCAAAGGTCACGCTGCTGACAAGAAAGTAACGAAGAAGTAAGGGGATGATGATGGAAGTTAAAGCTATTCACCGCGGCGCCCGCATTTCTGCGCAAAAGACACGTTTGGTCGCAGACCAGATTCGTGGTTTGCCGATTGCGCGCGCTATGAACATTTTGAATTTCAGCCCCAAGAAAGCTGCCTTCATTGTGAAAAAAGTTGTTGAGTCTGCAATGGCCAACGCTGAACACAATAAAGGCGCAGATATTGATGAGCTCAAGGTATCGGCAATCATTGTTGATAAGGGCACCTCATTGAAGCGCTTTACAGCACGCGCTAAGGGTCGTGGCAATCAAATTGAAAAACAAACTTGTCACATTAGCGTGACCTTGAGTAACTAAGGAAAGATATGGGCCAAAAGATAAACCCCACCGGATTCCGACTCTCGGTAAGCAAGAATTGGACATCACGTTGGTACGCAAACAATACTGATTTTGCAAAAATGCTCAAAGAAGATGTCGATGTCCGCATCTACTTGAAAAAGAAATTAAAGAATGCATCTGTCAGTAAAGTTGTAATCGAGCGTCCTGCAAAGAACGCACGTATTACGATTTATAGCTCACGTCCAGGCGTGGTTATTGGCAAAAAAGGCGAAGACATTGAAGTACTCCGCCGCGAATTGCAAAAACGTATGGGCGTTCCAGTTCATGTGAATATCGAAGAAATTCGCAAGCCTGAAGTAGATGCGCAGTTGATTGCGGACTCCATTACGCAACAATTAGAAAAGCGGATTATGTTCCGTCGTGCCATGAAGCGTGCTATGCAAAATGCAATGCGCTTGGGAGCGCAAGGTATCAAGATCATGTCATCGGGTCGTTTGAATGGCGCTGAAATTGCACGCCGTGAATGGTATCGTGAAGGTCGCGTTCCGCTTCATACATTAAAGGCAGATATTGACTACGCTACTTCAGAAGCGGAAACCACATACGGCATTATTGGCGTCAAAGTTTGGGTATATAAGGGCGACACTCTCGGCCGTGGCGCTGATGCCCCAGCTGCAGTTGTAGAGCCAGCGGCAGAAGACAAAAAGCCACGTCGCGCGCCAGCCAAAACAACCGCTCGCAAACCAGCAGGTGAGGGAAAGCCGTTAGTGGCATCTAAGCCAGCGGTGAAGCGTGCACCAAAAGCCGTTGAAGCAGTAAGCGCTGATACGCAGAAGTCAGGAGAGTAAGCATGCTACAACCAAAGCGTCGCAAGTATCGTAAGGAACAAAAAGGTCGCAATACTGGCGTGGCAACACGTGGTAGTTCAGTAGCCTTTGGTGATTTTGGATTGAAAGCAGTGGGTCGTGGTCGTTTAACTGCTCGTCAAATTGAGTCGGCACGACGTGCAATGACTCGCCACATTAAGCGGGGTGGTCGTATTTGGATACGCATATTCCCAGATAAGCCAATTTCGCAAAAGCCTGCAGAAGTGCGTATGGGTAATGGTAAAGGTAATCCAGAGTATTACGTCGCCGAGATTCAGCCAGGCAAAGTATTGTACGAAATGGACGGAGTGGATGAGGCATTAGCACGCGAGGCCTTTAAACTGGCTGCCGCTAAGTTGCCTATTCAGACCACATTTGTGATTCGCCACTTAGGCTGATCGGGATAGATATGATGAATAACAAAGAATTGCAAACAAAAGATCTGAATGCTTTAAACAGCGAATTGTCTGAGCTCCTTAAAACGAGTTTCAAACTGCGCATGCAAAAAGGCACTCAGCAACTCCAAAATACAAGCCAATTGGGTAAAGTGAAGCGCGACATCGCACGCGTTAAGACATTTATTACCCAAAAGACTGCCCAGAAATAAGGAAGGGATATGACAGAAACCTCCAAACCCTTACGCCGGACATTGATTGGCCGTGTCGTTAGTGACAAGATGCAAAAAACCGTTACCGTTTTAGTTGAGCGCCAGGTAAAACACGCGCTATATGGCAAATACGTTGGCCATTCTAAAAAATACCATGCCCACGACGAAGCCAGTCAGTACAAAATGGGTGATACCGTTGAAATTTCAGAATCAAAGCCAATTTCACGTACAAAATCATGGGTTGTAACGCGTTTAGTAGAGGCATCAAAAGGTATTTAAGTTTTTTTTAAGGGGAAATGCGCAAGATTGCTTGCCATACCCCCTTATTTAGTTGTAGAATAGAAGGCTTTTCGCGGTACACAGAAGTTGTTTTTCCACTAAATCCGGGTTTTTAGCTTTGCTAAACGCCCATTGACGGAACCAAGACTGTTCGCCTTTGGCCAATAAGTTGGGGATTAAGAAATGATTCAGACCGAAAGTAGATTGCAGGTTGCCGATAATACTGGCGCCAGTGAAGTGTTGTGCATCAAGGTATTGGGCGGCTCTAAGCGTCGTTACGCCAGTATCGGTGATGTCATCAAAGTCAGCGTGAAGTCCGCTGCTCCACGAGGCCGAGTTAAAAAAGGTGATATTTACAATGCCGTTGTGGTGAGAACCGCTAAGGGTGTGCGCCGTCCAGATGGCTCGTTGATTAAATTCGATGCCAATGCTGCGGTATTGCTCAATGCCAAGCTTGAGCCTATTGGAACCCGTATCTTTGGACCCGTGACGCGCGAATTGCGTACCGAGAAGTTCATGAAGATTGTTTCCCTCGCCCCTGAAGTAATTTAAGAGGTTGATATGAAAAAGATTCGTAAAGGTGATTCCGTTATTGTCCTGACCGGCCGTGATAAAGGCAAACAGGGAACAGTAACAGCCGTACTCGAGAACAAGTTAGTTGTTGAGGGCGTCAATGTCTATAAAAAGAGCGTTAAGCCAAATCCGGCTGCTGGTACTACTGGCGGTTTAATTGATAAGGTAATGCCAATCCACGTATCAAACGTGGCTTTGGTTGATGGTAACGGCAAACCTTCCAAAGTTGGCATCAAAGTAGATGCTGGCAAGAAAGTCCGTTTCTTGAAAACCACTGGCGCAACATTAAGCGCATAAGGGCCCAGGAGAAATTATGAGCACACGTTTTCAAGAACACTATAAAGAAAAAGTCGTTGGCGACTTAATGACTAAATTCGGCTACAAGTCGATCATGGAAGTGCCACGGATTACTAAAATTACCCTCAATATGGGCCTTGGCGATGCAGTCAACGATAAAAAAATCATTGAAAATGCAGTAGGTGATTTAACTAAGGTTGCAGGTCAAAAGCCAGTGGTAACCAAAGCGCGTAAAGCGATTGCTGGATTTAAGATTCGCCAAGGCTACCCTATCGGTGCGATGGTGACATTGCGCGGCGCTCGCATGTATGAATTTTTAGACCGGTTTGTAACCGTTGCGCTCCCACGTGTACGCGACTTCCGTGGAATCTCGGGCAAAGCATTTGATGGCCGCGGTAATTACAACATTGGCGTTAAAGAACAGATTATTTTCCCTGAAATTGAATACGACAAAATCGATTCACTTCGCGGCTTAAATATCAGCATTACTACAACCGCAAAATCAGACGATGAAGCAAAAGCGCTGTTGGCGGCATTTAAATTCCCTTTCCGCAATTAAGAGGCTAACGTGGCAAAACTATCCCTAATTGAGCGCGAGAATAAGCGCGCTAAATGTGTAGAGAAATACGCGGCAAAGCGCGCAGAACTCAAAGCCATCATTGCTGATACAGCGAGAAGTGATGAAGAGCGCTATGAAGCCCGCTTAAAGATGCAAGCTCTACCGCGTAACGCAAGCCCGATTCGTCAACGGAATCGTTGTTCATTAACCGGTCGTCCACGTGGCACATTCCGTAAGTTCGGTTTGGCTCGTAGCAAGATTCGTGAAATCGCCTTCCGTGGCGAAATCCCCGGTTTAACCAAGGCCAGCTGGTAAGCGGCGAAAGAATTAGGAGAACTCATGAGCATCAGCGATCCAATCGCCGACATGTTGACCCGGATTCGCAACGCGCAAGCGGTGCAGAAACCGATGGTTATTATGCCGTCATCAAAAATTAAAGTAGCTATCGCTAAAGTCTTGAAAGAAGAAGGCTATATCGATGGTTTTGAAATCAAAGGCGAAGCAGCTAAGCCGGTATTGCATATCGAGCTTAAGTATTACGCGGGCCGCCCTGTTATCGAGCGTATTCAGCGCGTATCGACGCCTGGCTTGCGTATCTATAAAGGACGCCACGACATTCCTGAGGTGATGAATGGCTTAGGAGTGGCTATTATTTCGACACCCCAGGGTGTGATGACTGATCGCAAGGCTCGCGCTACTGGCGTGGGTGGCGAAGTTATTTGCTACGTCGCCTAAGGAGAGCACTATGTCCAGAGTCGGAAAGTCCCCAATTCCAGTGCCAAAAGGCGCAGAAATTACGATCAGCGGTTTAAATGTAACAGTCAAAGGTCCTTTGGGCACTTTGAGCCATACACTAAACTCCTGTATCGGATTAAGCCAAGCGGATGGCGTATTAACGGTTGAGCGTAAAGATGACACAGTGGAATCAGCTGCCTTGTCTGGCACAACCCGCGCGCTTGTAAACAACATGGTGATTGGTGTTACCACAGGGTTTGAGCGCAAGCTGAGCTTGGTGGGTGTTGGATACCGTGCTGCTGCCCAGGGCGATACCCTGAAATTGCAACTCGGTTTTTCGCACGACATTATTTACAACCTACCAAAGGGTGTAAAAGCGGAAACGCCATCGCAAACTGAAATCGTGATTAAAGGTTCCAACAAGCAGCAGGTTGGTCAAGTTGCAGCAGAAGTTCGTGCATACCGTTCACCAGAGCCATACAAAGGCAAGGGCGTACGGTATATCGACGAAGTCGTGCATCTCAAAGAAACTAAGAAGAAGTAATCGGGATTAGATATGAATAAAGACGAATCAAGATTAAGGCGCGCTCGGCAGACCCGCATTCGGATCGCCGAAGCGTTGGCAAACCGCTTAACGGTTATCCGCAGCAACTGCCATATTTCTGCTCAGGTTTATAGCCCATGCGGCACCAAAGTACTCGCAGCTGCATCGACTATGGAAAAAGAACTTCGTGCAGCAATTAAGAATGGTGGGAGCGCATCGGCGGCACAACAAATCGGCAAATTAATTGCTGAGCGTGCTGTCAAGGCCGGTGTAGTTGACGTTGCTTTTGATCGCTCTGGCCACCGTTATCACGGCCGTATTAAAGCATTAGCTGAAGCCGCGCGTGAAGCCGGCCTTAAGTTCTAATAGATTGGTTTAGGAAAAAACATGGCAAAAATGCAAACCAAAATGCAATCAGAAGAACGCGATGATGGTCTTCGCGAAAAGATGATTGCGGTTAATCGCGTAACGAAAGTGGTGAAGGGCGGCCGTATTTTAGGTTTTGCAGCGCTCACCGTAGTGGGCGATGGCGATGGTCGTATCGGAATGGGCAAGGGAAAGTCAAAAGAAGTTCCTGTAGCCGTTCAAAAAGCAATGGATGAAGCGCGTCGCAAGATGATTAAAGTCACGCTCCGCAAAGGAACCTTGCAACATACCGTAATTGGTCAGCATGGCGCATCACGCGTAATGATTTCTCCTGCTAAAGACGGTACAGGTGTCATTGCTGGTGGACCTATGCGCGCCATTTTTGACGTAATGGGTGTCACAAACGTAGTTGCAAAGTCGATTGGCTCAACCAATCCTTACAACATGGTTCGTGCAACCATCGACGGTTTAAGCAAGATGAGCACTCCTTCTGAAATTGCTGCTAAGCGCGGCAAGTCGGTTGAAGAGATTCTGGGCTAAGACCACTAGATTAGGAATCAATAAATGACAACGCAATCAAACTCCAAAGTCAAACTGCAATTAGTACGCAGCTTGATTGGCACCCGCGAAAGCCACCGTGCCACTGTCCGTGGTTTAGGCCTGCGCCGTATTAATTCTGTTTCAGAATTACAAGATACGCCAGCAGTACGCGGCATGATTAATAAAGTTTCTTA
The DNA here is from genome assembly GCA_030696845.1 of Polynucleobacter sp. Classification (GTDB taxonomy): domain Bacteria; phylum Pseudomonadota; class Gammaproteobacteria; order Burkholderiales; family Burkholderiaceae; genus Polynucleobacter. The sequence goes on along the minus strand of JAUYRJ010000035.1, from coordinate 10,365 downwards.
TTTGGTCAAAGTCATCGGCTAAGGATCTGTAAGGTAAATAGGCGAACAATATGCAACTCAATACAATTAAACCTGCAGAAGGTGCTAAGAAAAACCGTCGTCGTGTAGGTCGCGGCATTGGTTCTGGCCTTGGCAAAACAGCTGGTCGTGGTCACAAAGGACAGAAGTCCCGCTCTGGCGGCTTTCATAAAGTCGGCTTTGAAGGCGGTCAAATGCCAATGTATCGCCGTCTTCCAAAGCGCGGTTTCGTTTCCTTAACGCGCCGTCATGTAGGTCAAATCACATTAAACGACTTAGAGAAAATTGGCTTAGCTGAAGTCGACCTCCTGGTACTAAAACAGCATGGATATGCCGGCGAGCAAATTAACGCTGTAAAAGTGATCAAGACAGGCGAACTCAAGCGTGCAGTTACGCTCAAGGGCTTAACAGCAACGGCTGGTGCAAAAGCTGCTATTGAAGCGGCTGGCGGCAAACTAGTTGATCAGGCTTAATTCATAAAATAATGGCACTCGGCTCTTCAAACACCCAAGGTACTGCGCAAGCGGGAAACAAGTTCGGCGATCTTCGCCGCCGCTTGATTTTCCTTGTGCTGGCTTTGATCGTTTTTAGAATTGGCGCCCATATTCCTGTTCCAGGCATCGATCCAAATCAATTGGCTCAATTATTTTCGGGTCAAAAAGATGGCATTTTGGGGATGTTCAACTTATTCTCTGGTGGTGCTTTATCGCGCTTTACGGTATTTGCTTTAGGAATCATGCCGTACATTTCAGCGTCGATCATCATGCAGTTAATGACCATCATCATCCCCTCCTTAGAGGCGATGAAGAAAGAAGGCCCTGCTGGACAGCGCAAGATCACTCAGTACACCCGATACGCAACCGTATTTTTGGCGACCTTTCAGGCCCTCGGAATTTCAGTGGCGCTCGAGGCTCAACCTGGTCTCGTTATTGATCCCGGAATGGTGTTCCAGATCAATACGGTAATTACCTTAGTTACTGGAACCATGTTCTTAATGTGGTTGGGTGAGCAAATCACAGAACGCGGTTTAGGTAACGGCATTTCCATCATTATTTTTGCTGGAATTGTTTCAGGCTTACCTAGCGCAATTGGTAGCTTGCTTGAGTTGGTACGTACTGGCTCAATGAATATTCTTTCAGCAATGCTGATCGTTTTGATTGTGATCGCAGTAACCTACTTTGTTGTGTTTGTAGAGCGCGGACAGCGTCGCATTTTAGTGAATTACGCTAAACGGCAGGTTGGTAATAAGGTCTACGGCGGTCAATCATCACACCTGCCCCTTAAATTAAATATGGCCGGTGTAATCCCCCCTATTTTTGCTTCTTCCATTATTTTATTTCCGGCAACGATTGCAGGATGGTTTACCTCTGGCGAACCCACGAATATGTTTAGCAGCATCATTAAGGATTTGGCTGCCACATTAGCACCAGGTCAGCCTGTCTATACGCTGCTCTATGCTGGCGCAATTATTTTCTTCTGTTTCTTCTATACGGCACTGGTCTTTAATAGCCGCGATACAGCCGACAACTTAAAAAAGAGCGGTGCATTTGTTCCTGGAATTCGTCCGGGTGACCAAACCGCACGTTACATCGATAAGATTCTGGTGCGCCTCACTTTAGGTGGTGCGGTGTATATGGTTCTAGTCTGCTTATTGCCTGAATTTTTAGTATTGAAATACAACGTACCTTTCTATTTTGGTGGAACATCTTTATTGATCATCGTGGTGGTTGCGATGGATTTCATGTCACAAGTTCAGTCTTTTGTGATGCAACAGCAGTATGGCTCTTTGATGAAAAAAGCCAATTTTAAGATGGGCATTACACAGTAACTATGTCAAAAGATGATGTTATTCAAATGGCTGGTGAAGTAGTAGAGAATTTGCCAAACGCGATGTTTCGCGTGAAGCTCGAAAACGGACATGTTGTATTAGGGCATATTTCTGGAAAGATGCGGATGCATTACATTCGAATCTTGCCAGGGGATAAGGTGACGGTGGAGATGACTCCGTACGACCTGACTCGCGCACGAATTATTTTCCGCGCGAAGTAGTAATTGAGCAGTAAAAAATATTTTAAGAGGTGAGTTATGAAAGTATTAGCATCCGTTAAGTGTATTTGCAGAAATTGCAAGATCATCAAGCGTAAGCGCGTTGTGCGCGTGATCTGTTCTTCAGATGCACGTCATAAGCAGCGTCAAGGCTGATTCGGTTAATTAAGAGGAATTCTCATGGCACGTATCGCTGGGGTAAACATCCCAAATCATCAACATACCGTCATCGGTTTGACGGCTATTTTTGGCATTGGAACAACACGGGCGCGCAAAATTTGCGCATCAACGGGCGTTCCTATCGACAAGAAAGTCAAAGACCTGACCGATAGCGATTTAGAAAAGTTGCGTGATGAAGTAGGCAAATTCACTACGGAAGGTGATCTTCGTCGTGAAGTCACAATGAGCATCAAGCGCTTAATGGACTTGGGTTGCTACCGTGGCGTACGCCATCGCAAAGGCCTGCCTGTTCGTGGTCAGCGTACTAAGACAAACGCGCGTACTCGCAAGGGTCCACGCAAGTCCGGCATCGCACTGAAGAAATAATCTAGAGAGCTTATCGAAATGGCAAAACAGCAAAGTAGTTCAAACGCAGCCGCACAGCGCGCGCGTAAGAAGGTAAAAAAGAATATTGCGGACGGTATTGCACACGTTCATGCTTCATTTAATAACACCATTATTACGATTACCGATCGCCAAGGTAATGCACTTTCTTGGGCAACTTCCGGTGGTCAAGGCTTCAAAGGCTCACGTAAATCAACCCCTTTTGCTGCTCAGGTAGCTGCTGAAGTGGCTGGTAAAGCGGCGATTGAATGTGGCATTAAGAATTTAGAAGTACAGATCAAGGGTCCAGGCCCTGGTCGCGAGTCTGCGGTACGCGCTTTGAATTCATTGGGTATCAAAATCACTGAAATTCAAGACGTCACTCCAGTTCCACACAATGGTTGCCGCCCTCCAAAGCGTCGTCGTATTTAAGCTAGGAAGTCGGTAGTAAACAGTTTATTTTTTATAAAGCCCACTGTTCATCCGAAGTAATGGGTGAACTCACCGCCGGTTGAAAGACTGCGGCAAAGAAAGGAAAGCATCGTGGCACGTTACTTAGGTCCAAAGGCCAAATTATCACGTCGGGAAGGTACCGACTTATTTTTGAAGAGCGCACGTCGCGCACTGTCAGATAAATGCAAGCTGGATACCAAGCCAGGTCAACATGGGCGCACATCGGGCTCAAGAACATCTGACTACGGCAATCAATTGCGTGAAAAGCAAAAAGTAAAACGCATGTACGGCATTTTGGAGCGCCAGTTCCGCCGTTATTTTGCAGAGGCTGAGCGCCGTAAGGGAAATACAGGCGAAACCCTGCTGCAGTTATTGGAGTCGCGTTTGGATAACGTAGTCTATCGCATGGGATTTGGCTCTACACGTGCAGAAGCGCGGCAGCTGGTATCGCATTGCGCAGTGATGCTCAATGGCAGCGCTGTCAACATTCCGTCCATTCAGGTTAAGCCTGGCGACATTATTGCTATTCGCGAAAAAGCAAAGAAGCAAACTCGCATTCAAGAATCACTCAATTTAGTTCAGCAAACTGGCGCGATTAACTGGGTATCAGTTGATGCGGCAAAGCTGGAGGGAACATTTAAGCAAGTGCCTGACCGCGATGAAATTAGCGGTGAAATTAACGAAAGTTTGATCGTCGAATTGTATTCGCGCTAATTAGGCACTCTAAGGAAGAAAATATGCAAACAAATTTGCTCAAGCCAAAAATTATTTCTGTTGAAGCAATTACAGCGAATCAAGCAAAAGTCGTCATGGAGCCCTTTGAGCGTGGCTATGGCCACACCCTAGGCAATGCTTTGCGTCGCGTCCTCCTGTCTTCAATGGTTGGTTTTGCGCCAACTGAAGTAGCAATTGCAGGCGTGGTACATGAATATTCCACATTGGATGGCGTGCAAGAAGATGTAGTGAATTTACTGCTTAACTTGAAGGGCGTTGTATTTAAGCTTCAATCGCGTGATGAGGTCACTATCAATTTGCGCAAAGAAGGCCCTGGTGTTGTGACAGCCAAAGACATTGATTTGCCACACGATGTCGAAATCATCAATCCTGACCACGTCATTGCCCATCTTTCTGCTGGTGGAAAGTTGGACATGCAGATTAAAGTGGAAAAAGGCCGTGGTTATGTCCCCGGAAATATGCGCCAGTATCACGATGAAGCAACCAAGTTAATTGGCCGTATTGTGCTTGATGCCTCGTTTAGCCCGGTCGCTCGTGTTAGCTATGCAGTCGAGTCCGCACGCGTAGAGCAACGTACTGACCTGGATCGCTTGGTCATGACGATTGAAACCAATGGTGTCTTGTCGCCTGAAGAATCAATTCGTCAAGCTGCAAGCATTTTGGTTGATCAACTGGTTGTTTTTGCCGCGCTCGAGAGCAGTGAAGTAATGGGCGATCTAGTCCCAAGTCGCTCATCAATGGTTGATCCAATGCTGATGCGTCCAGTGGATGATTTAGAGCTCACAGTCCGCTCAGCGAATTGCTTAAAGGCTGAAAATATTTATTACATTGGCGATTTGATCCAACGTACCGAGAATGAATTGTTAAAGACACCGAATTTAGGTCGCAAGTCCTTGAATGAAATCAAGGATGTATTGGCGGCTCGGGGCTTGAGTCTTGGCATGAAACTCGAGAGCTGGCCACCTGCCAACCTCGAGAAATAATTAGAAAGGAAGCACCATGCGTCACGGAAACGGCTTACGCAAACTTAACAGAACTTCATCCCATCGTTTGGCGATGTTGCGCAACATGTCCAATTCATTGTTGGAGCACGAAGTGATTAAAACCACTTTGCCAAAAGCAAAAGAATTGCGCATGGTTGTTGAGCCATTAATTACATTGGGCAAAAAAGACAACCTCGCAAACCGCCGCTTGGCTTTTAATCGCACCCGCGATCGCGATATCGTCACCAAGCTCTTTACAGAGCTAGGTCCACGTTACGCAACGCGTCCTGGCGGTTACCTGCGTATCTTGAAATTCGGTTTCCGTCATGGTGATAATGCGCCAATGGCCTTAGTTGAATTACTGGATCGTCCTGAGATTGATGAGGCCGCTACACCGGCTGACGCAGCGTAATTACTTCAGGTATAGTAAAAAGCCAGGCTTCGGTCTGGCTTTTTGCATTTAAATGAATCATTGGGTTCGTTCAACATGAATCAATTGCTTGTGGTCATAACCAGCCTTCCCAGTAGCGAGACTGCCAAAGAGCTGGGCAGAAAACTGATCCATGAAAAGTTGGCGGCATGCGTACAAATTCATGGGGGGGTGCAATCCATCTACCCATGGGAAGGTCGCTTATGTGAGGCCGATGAAGTTCTATTGGTAGCCAAAACGACCCAAGCGAAATGGACCTTCATCCGTGATTACCTGAAGCAACATCATCCTTACGACGTACCAGAAATTATTGCGCAAGCAATCGATCAGTACGATGATGCATATGCTCAATGGATTCAGGCTGAGCTTGACTGCTAGAAGATGAAAAACACAAAACACATCACAGTGATGGGAATACCAGGTCGGATACTGGCGTTTATGGGGCTGCTCATTGGCCTACTTACCTACTTGCCCGCATCAGCACAAAACCCGTTTTTAACACCCGATAAAGCCTTCCCGGTACAGGTGATGTGGCTTGAAGATAAAACCCAGTTACAAGTCGATTTTCTGACGGCGAAAGGCTATTACTTATATCAAGAAGCCTTCCAATTCAGATGGATCAAACCGGATGGCGGTACGCAAATACTAAAGGCAACACTACCGCCGGCAACCATCAAGTTTGATGAGACCTTTCAAAAAAATATGCCGATTTACCCCCATCCGATAGAGGTGAGGGTTGCGATTCCAGATGGAACCATATTGGCAGATAGCCATCACGGTTTGCAATTCGAAGTGGATTTACAGGGCTGTGCTGAGGGCGGCATTTGCTATCCGCCAACTACCCTGAAATTTAATTTGGCGGCTCCTGGTGTTCACGTAAAGCCCTTGCCAGATGAGTTGCTTGCTTCGTCGGCAGCGCCTGTAGCAGGTGATACATCCGCCAGCATGATAGACCGCTTCCGGGGTTTGTGGAATGAGCGCGATGATGTCAATGCGATTAGCCAATTTCTAAAAGAAACACCAAGCACCTATTTATTTATAGCCTTCTTTGTGCTGGGCTTGGCGCTTGCCTTTACCCCTTGTGTACTGCCTATGCTTCCGATCTTATCGAGCATTATTTTTGGAACGCAAGGCAGCAAACCCATTAAAAAAGCCCGTGCTGCTGTGCTCGCAGCCGCCTATATTTTGGGGATGGCGCTGATGTATGCGCTAGCCGGGGTTGTGATGGCTGCGCTTGGCAGTGGCGCTCAGCAAGCCTTACAAAATCCCGTGGTACTCATCGCGTTTGCTCTACTGCTTTTGGTGCTTGCAGGAAGCCTATTTGGTTTTTATGGGCTACGCTTGCCCCAGTCTTGGCATAAGCATATTGATCGCATTGCTGGTCGCCAAAAGGGCGGCAGTGTAGCGGGTGCATTTATTTTAGGGGGCGTGTCTACCTTAGTTGCGAGCCCATGCATTACCGCGCCGCTGGCTGGCGTGTTGGGATTTATTGCGCATACCGGATCCATGAGTTTGGGTGGAGGGCTATTGTTTGTGATGGCACTCGGGATGGGCTTGCCACTTTTTTTAATTGCCGTGGAAGCGCGTATGTTGATTCCAACCACAGGCAAGTGGATGATAGGATTGCAGCGCGTGTTGGGCATCATGCTCATCATGCTGGCCGCATGGATTGTGTCGCCTATATTGCAGGGGAGTAGCAATGCATCGCGTGGCGATGTCGCAGCAAGGGTCGGGTCAGAGAAGCGAGTGGGCGAGCTCACGTTTAAAGTAATTGGGTCGATAGAGGAATTGCAGCCCTATTTTGAGTTAGCAAAACAAACCGGTAAGCCATTGCTACTCGATTTTTATGCAGACTGGTGTATTAGCTGTAAAGAGATGGAAATCAAAACGTTTGAAAATGCGGCTGTCTCTCAGAAGATGCGGCAATTCATTTTGGTACAGGCGGATGTAACGCGGAATAATGTTGCTCATCAAGCCTTGCTAAAGCAGTATGGTTTGTTTGGCCCACCTGGTATTTTGCTGTTTAACGCGGCAGGCGAAGAGCAGAAGTTACAGCGTGTAGTTGGCTACATGCCGCCCGAGCGTTTTTTGATGCGTCTGAACGCAGCCGCACCGTGATCCATTAGGCTTGCAGAGCTCAAGCCTGGGATTTGAGTAGGCGCGCCGCTTCCAGAGCAAAATAAGTCAATACGCCATCTGCGCCAGCGCGCTTGAATGCCAAGAGCGATTCCATCATGACGGCATCGTGATCTAGCCAGCCATTCTGGGCGGCTGCTTTGAGCATGGCGTATTCTCCGCTCACTTGGTAGGCGAAGGTTGGGTATGCAAAGGAATCTTTAGCCCTTCTAACAATATCTAAATAGGGCATGCCTGGCTTTACCATCACCATATCAGCCCCTTCCTGAATATCAAGGGCAAGCTCGCGCAAGGCTTCATCGCTATTGGCTAAGTCCATTTGGTATGTTTTTTTATCGGCCTTCCCTAAATTTTGGGCTGAGCCAACGGCATCCCGAAAGGGTCCATAAAAAGCGGAAGCGTATTTAGCTGAATACGCCATGATGCGCGTGTGAATGAGATTTGCTTTTTCAAGCTCCGCTCGAATAGCGCCAATTCGACCGTCCATCATGTCTGAAGGTGCCACAATATCGACGCCCGCTTTAGCGTGCATCACCGCTTGCTTTACTAAGATTGCGCTTGTTTCATCATTGAGAATGCGACCCGCATCATCGAGCACCCCGTCTTGACCATGACTAGTGTAGGGGTCTAATGCGACATCCGTCATGATGCCTAAATTGGGGAATTGTTTTTTAAGTGCGCGTACGGCGGTGGGGACGAGGCCGTCGGGGTTGTACGCCTCTTGACCATCAGGGGTTTTAAGGCTGGGGCTAATCACTGGAAATAAGGCCAGTACCGGAATGCCCAAAACCACACACTCTTGCGCAATCGGCAGGAGTAAGTCCAATGACATTCGGCTAATTCCGGGCATGGATTTGACGGCTTCAGTTTGATTACTGCCTTCGAGTAAAAATACGGGGTAAATCAAATCATTTGCGGTGAGGGTATTTTCTTGAACCAAGCGACGTGACCAATCATCGCGACGCATGCGTCTGGGTCTGTGGGCGGGAAACTGGAGAAGTGAGCTCATAGGGTCTGGTCAGCTTGAGGATTCGGAAACAGGATCTGGGTCAGTAAAAAGCCAATTTAAAATGAGTTTATCGGCTTCTTCAAGTCCAATGCGTTTTGTGCTGGAAAAGAGTTGTGCGGTTAAGCGGGTTGAAACGGCGCTGCCATCCCCCAAATCAGGGTCATATTGTTGCAGTTGCTTGCTGACCGCTTCTAGGGCGTGACGGCACTCACTTTTATTCAATTTGTCGCATTTACTCAGCAAAATATGGATGGGTTTGCCGGTGGGGACAAACCACCGGATCATTTGTTCATCCAGATCGGTTATACCGCGCCTAGCATCGATAATGAGAATCAGGCCAACTAAGGGGTTACGCTGTTGTAAATAGTCGCTTAGGAGGCCATTCCAGTGGTATTTAGTCTCCCGATTGACGGCGGCATAGCCATAACCCGGCAAATCCACCAAATAGGCAAGTAAATCGTCCTTGGCATAGAGCCCAAAATAGTTGATGTGCTGGGTTCGCCCTGGCGTTTTACTAGCAAAAGCCAGTCTTTTTTGATTGCAAAGGACGTTAATCGCGGTGGATTTGCCTGCATTGGAACGCCCGGCAAAGGCGACTTCCCGAAGCCCAACCTCAGGCAGGCAATGGATATCGTTGACGGTCGTGGCGAAGCGGGCTTGAAAGAGTTTAGACATGTGTGCAGGCTATTGTAAAATCACGCAAAATCATGGAAGAAATAGTGGGTGTTGGGATTTTGCTAGTGCCCACACACTGTTCGGAATTTTCGTTAAGGTAAACATAATGCGTCAAACTGCTCAAATCTCCAAATTAACCCGTATTCGGACTGGTGTATTGGCCGTATCTGCGGCTTCTATCTTAGGCTTTATGGCCACTAGCTTTGCTGCAGAGCCTGCTGCAAAAGCAGCGAAGCCCGATGCGGCAATTGGCGAGACCTTGTATAACAACGGCGATCCTGCCCGAGGTGTGATCGGTTGCGCAAGCTGCCATGGCGCAGAAGGTAAAAGTGCTTCCGGTGCCTGGCCCAAGCTGGCCGGCCAGCATAGCGCCTACTTAATTAAGCAGCTCAAGAACTACAAAGACGGTACGCGCGCCAATGCAGTGATGGCTGGCATGTCTGCCGCACTCACCGATAAAGACATGGCAGATATTGCCGCATACCTGAGCAAGCAAAGTGTTTCACCTGGCGTAGCCCAAAATAAAGATACGATTGGTTTAGGCAAGGTCATTTATGCAGGAGGCATTGCTGAAAAAGGCATCCCCGCCTGCGCGGCCTGCCACAGCCCTAATGGTGCTGGTATTCCAGCGCAGTACCCCCTACTTAGCGGTCAGTGGGCCGACTACTCAGTAGCGCAACTGGGTTATTTCCGTGATGGCACACGCAAGAACAGTGCCCAAATGACGACGATTGCAAGCAAGCTATCGGATGTGGAAATGAAGGCAGTTTCTGATTACATGGCAGGCTTACGTTAATTCAGCCTACTTCCAAAAAACCCCGCAGACCCTTGCGGGGTTTTTTGTTTAAGGAAGCGTGTGTTCACCCGCAAACAGTGAACTGACGGTTTCTCGTTCGCGTACAACATATGCTGTAGAGCCATCAACCATGATTTCTGCGGGGCGTGGACGGGTGTTGTAGTTGGACGACATGACAAAGCCATAAGCGCCCGCCGAGAGAATCGCTAAATAGTCGCCCTCATGCACAGCAAGGGCGCGGTCGCGACCAAGCCAGTCACCAGACTCGCAAACGGGGCCAACGACATCGTACATTTGGGGCGCAGTCGCCTTTTGCACCACAGGCACAATGCCATGATAGGCCTCATATAAAGCGGGACGCATGAGTTCCGTCATGGCCGCATCAACAATGCAAAAGTTCTTCTCGGCGCCGGGCTTTAGGTACTCTACGCGCGTTAATAAAATACCCGCATTGCCTACCAGCGACCTACCGGGCTCGAGCACTACATCCAGATGCGCAAAGCCCCGTTCAGCAACGCGGTTTAGTAAGGTATTCGTGAAC
>JAUYRJ010000026.1 GCA_030696845.1 Polynucleobacter sp. | reverse complement strand
GTGGCAGGCGAAGAACAGCCGCAAGAAGACTGGCACTGACTCATTTCAATAACCTAACTATTTTTAACATTTGTCTATTAAAAAGCCTATAGTAGCTATAGAGTCAAGAAATTAAAATAGTTAAATAAATGCCATTGAGGTGAACCCAATGAAAATCGGTGAATTAGCCAAAGTTACAGATACTCAAGTAGAAACCATTCGTTTTTATGAACAGGAGGGTTTATTGCCTAAACCCGCTAGAACTGAAGGCAATTTTCGGATTTATGGCCAACAGCACTTACAGCGCCTCACGTTTATTCGACATTGCCGCTCATTGGACATGGCTTTAAATGAAATTAGGCAACTACTTCGTTTTAAGGACTTGCCCAATGAAAACTGCGGCTCTGTTAATAACTTGCTAGATGCTCATATACAGACCGTCACTAACCGCATTAAGGATTTGCGACAGCTTGAAAAGCAACTGAAGGGGCTTCGTGAGTTATGCCAAGCCAATCAAGACTCAGCCCATTGCGGAATTCTCAATGAATTGTCGCAACCCATGAAATCACTATGAGGCGATTACTCGCCTGATAGCTTGATTATTTCTTATTAAAGAAAAGATGCTTGACTAAAGCGGCTATAGCTAAAACCAAAGCAACTGAAACCAAGATGCCGATGATTCCAAACTGACCACCAATTTTGATCCGATTTTCAATCGCACAGTCAATCGCACACTCATTTTTTGGTCGCTCAAAGCCCTATCTTATATAGGTTTTTGAAGACTCACGACTTCTTTTAATTTAGCCGGGAATTAATCTTGATCTTTTCTTACTTTGATATACATCGCCTACCTCGTACCTTTCTGATAAAAGCTTTCTTGTTGCATCGCCACGCAACTGTTCGGCAGCTTGAATGACCTTTAAATGGCTATAGTGTTTCTCAATCATCAATACACTTGTTCCCATTTGCTTTGCCAAGGTATGAATTGGCACCTTGTCATGCGTTAGGGATAAGGTTGCATAGGTATGACGCAAACTATAGAAGACTCGCTTTTGATTGGTTTTTGGATCCCACAAGAGATTGTGATCCTCCAAGAAAACCATGAACATCTTCTGAAATGATTCATTAGGATCTGTCCCATCCTTCATTCTGAATACATAGTCATCGTTATTGGGATTTACTAGCTCTGGCAATGGATTTACCAAAGACCCATCCAACCCATAATTTCTCTTAGCAATACGTAGCAATACCTTGACAGTTGGTAAGCGTCCAATAATTTGCCTTGTGCCCGTCTTTCCAGTAACCGTTAGCTCGCAGGTACGATTTAGATTGCATAGCTCGATTTCTTCACCCTCCTCGTCAAACTCACCAGTTTTAGTAATGTTGGGCGAAGTCATAAATCGAATTTGTTTCCACTTAATATCCAGTAGCTCAACCCCAGGCCTAGCACCTGTATCAATCAGCGCCTCAATATAGTCCCGCATTAATTCACGACGCTCACGACTCTCATCAGATCTAGCTGCATCTATCCAACTAGGCAAATTAGCCAATAAAGCCTTCACTTCGTGCAGTTCAAACGATGGCCTTCTATCGCCACGCTTGCCTTTTGAATCTAACTTAGGTCTTGAGATTTCAGAAATAAAGCCCCTCATCAATGCCTCATCAAAGACTCTGTTTAGGGCTGCATTTTGTGTTCGCAATGTACTGACTGTAGGCGACTTGCCCATCTTCTCTTTGCGATCTTTATCTAATTTTTCTAATGCGTCATAGTCAATATTGGTAATAAGCTGGTTGCCTAGCGAGGGAATTAGATAGTCTTTGATAACCCTGATGTAGTCTTTATAGATCACCTTGCCTTGGTTGACTGATGTCTCCTTAATCATACGATCAATTGCTAATTGGGCTATATCTTTAAATCGCCTGGTTACCGTTGGTAAACCTGCTCTCTCACGAATCTCCGCCTCTATCAAAATCTCTCTAGCCCTTTCTTTGGCTAGATTTAAGTCATGATGGTTAGTGCTCGCTCTTAGCCAATTACCAGATACTTTGTATCTACATTGCCAAGTAGTGCAGCGTTCGCGCTTGTAGACCACCAATCTTTTGGGGAATACTTGATGTGTTGTTTCTAATCTTGAAGTCATACTTAACTGTAGCTTCAGACAAGAATTGAGAGCAACCGTATTGGCTAAATTGCTGTGGCTAATATAGCCAGTTTTAATGCGGTGAAATTGAGGGGGGACCGTTACTTAAGTAACGGTGATAGCGAAGACAGCCCATAATAAAATAGAGCGGTCTTCTCGCAATTTATGTTTTTAATTGATTCAAGGCCTTAATAAGCTGATCAATAAATTTTTGATCCGTTAGCTTAGAAAAGAATTCTTCTAAAGGGTGCCCATGATCGGATTTTGAATTTTGAATTACTCGAACAGGATTGTCGCCAAAATTTTTAATGACGGTTTCGAGCAACTTCTTAGACAATTCCAAGTCAGCGCTATCCGCTTCAACCACTTCCTTTTTATGCGCTTCAAAGGCTAGGGCCGTAGCTTTTTTATATTGATAATCCTGTTGAAGTTTGGTCAACATACCCATTTGACGAGCACAAAACCAACCCAACCAAACAAGCGGTGCCGCAATAGCAAAGCCCGATAACGCCCTCCAATCATGGCCAACAGTCTCAAATGCGCTTGCATTTTTGAGGCCGATACAGACAAGGCCTATAACAGCAGCTAAAAAACCAGCCCCAAAAAGAAATCTCTCCTTGGTAAATTTTTTAACTGCATCGGCAAATGCCTCAGATAATCCTTGTTTATTTAGATCCGCAGTCGCTTTTTTAATCTTTAAATTTGCTTCTTGCAGATTCTTGGTTGCATCGGAAATTTCTTTTTTTGCATCATCAACATGAGATGCAAAATCCTCAACCCTGGAAGCGCCATCAGATATATTTTCAAATGAACTATCTACCTCTTTCTTTATAGCAGCAATTTCAGAAGCAGCTAGAGTACTTGCAGGAACATTGAATTTAGAGAATTCACTTAAATCGCGTCTCATTGCGGGTATTAGTACAAAAGCAAGTTGAGATAGCTCTCTGGATGAATTTAAAAAACCAGATGAATTGAGCAGCCAATTGACGCCATTATTTCTTCCATTATTCAATGCATCTTTCATTGCATTTAAAAGACTTACAACCTGTTTTTCATAAACAAGGTCGATACTTTTATCCTCGGAATCAATAACAAGTTTCCAAGAATTCCAAGGCAACTCAATTTCAGATATCTCCATATCAGAATATCCAAATTGACCAATTCTTATCTCATTAGGACGATTGGTCTTAACATGCTCCAAGAAGCCATTCCATGCTTCAACCAGTTGCTCATAGGGTGTTTGTGCGCTCTTCATATAACTCTCAATATTTTTTATAACTAACCTTAATCATGCATGATTTTTAATTGCGATGTAAGGTTTTTTAGATAAAAAAATACCAACCCGAAGGTTGGTATTTTCATTTCTGGTGGGCCCACCAGGACTTGAACCTGGGACCAAAGGATTATGAGAAGAATAACTCTTATTGGAGCTATATAGAATATGGCTTTGAAGCCGATTTAACAAAGTGTAGAAGTGAATGTAGAGGCAGTTTGTGAAATTATTTGATTAGTTTTTTATAAAACAAAAACTACACTGCAGCTTATAAGTTGCATCACTAAAAATAACAAACAAATCGTTTAAACGAATTGTGAACTTATTACGCTCGAATTCGCGTTCGTCAGCGTCGTCTGCGCTTGAAATCAAAAATATATAGCAATACGTTTGAAACGATTTTCAGCGTGCGATCGCAGCTCATCGCCGTCCACTCAGCAGATCCATTGGGGGATCCATAATGCACCCCACTAAATTCCCGCTAAACGTCATGAAAGTCGTTTTGTCCAAAATCCCCAATTGACTGCATAAAGTGCGCCAATTAAAAAACCAGATACTGCAAACATTATGAGCCCCGTTAGAAAGCCACTCAGACTCCCATAGATCGGCCATGGCGTTGCTGACTCCAGCTTTACAAGAAACCCATATGGCGGAAAAAGTGCGTCAAAAATAGCACAAGCAATGTAGACTGCCCCCATAGTAGTTCCAAGAGATAGCCCATGCAACTTAATAGAATTGTTCACAGTAAAACCCCTTTATCAAAGATTTTTTGACTCAATATCAGCGCCTGACAAGCAGGTAAAACAAGAATCACCCTCAAGACTTGCCAGACACACTAATTAGCGGTCACGAGTATGGATGTGACGGCTCGTATCGGTCGATTTATCTCTCTCATCAGACGGCTTATTGCCTTTATTGGGAGGCACATAACCTTGCTTTTCTTCTACGTGTGAGTGTGGCTTGGGCTTAGCTGTTGCCCCAGGCCCATTTACAGAGCTGCCTTGCGGCGTATTTGCAGTACTAGCCTTATTATCTCCATCAGCAGCAAAAGCACCTGTGGCGCAAACTGAAGCTGTAATAAGAAAAGTTGCTATGATTTTTTGATGACTCATGAAGCACTCCTTAAGTTGCAAGTGGTTTTAAAAAATTGACTTCAGTTAATAGGTATTACTTAACAACTATGAAGGTTAGGTTTATAATTTAGCGGACACGTAGATCTTTGTTCAACTGGTCAACAATCTCAGCCCAATCTGCATCAAGCATCAACTCCTCACGAAGTAACGTAGATTGAGAAATCGACCAAAATGGTGCGTTATCCAATGACACAGATTCATCTAAAGGGGCATGTTTGGCAATAAATTCTTTTATGCTAACTGGATCAGATGCCAGCCCGAGCTGCTCAAACAATTCCGTAAATCGATGAAATGACTTTTCCACTATGACCCCCTTCTTAGACGTAACGCATTGGTAATGACTGAGGCAGAACTCAAGCTCATAGCCAAAGCTGCAATTAATGGTGATAGCAGCCAACCTGTAAATGGATAGAGCAGTCCTGCAGCAATCGGAATACCCATGGCGTTATAGAGGAACGCAAAGACTAAGTTTTGCTTCATATTGCCCACGGTATCGTCAGAAAGGGATTTGGCTATCGCAATTCCTCTAAGGTCACCCTTAACCAAGGTAATTTGGGCACTATTCATCGCCACATCCGTGCCAGTCCCCATGGCAATGCCAACATTAGCCTTTGCTAGTGCTGGCGCATCATTAATGCCGTCGCCCGCCATAGCTACAATTCGACCTTCATTTTGCAGGCGGGTCACTAGCTCTAACTTATCTGCTGGCTTTACCTCGCCATAAACTTCCTCAATCCCTAGGCGCTTACCTACAGATTTAGCAGTTGTTAAGCCATCCCCAGTCGCCATCACAATTCGCATGCCTGCATCCCTTAGGATCTGCAGTGCTTCAGGAGTGGTAGCCTTGATTGGATCTGATACAGCCAATAGTCCAGCGAGCTTGCCATTAATAGCCAGATGCATCACGCTGGCACCCTCGGATCGCAATTCCTCAGCCTGGGGTTTTAGAATATCAACAGATACCCCTAGCTTATCCATCAGTGCCGTATTACCTAATGACAAATGAAGTGAGCCGATACTGCCTTGAACGCCAATGCCAGAACTAGACTCAAAGTTATCAGGCTTTTCTAGCGTTAGATTTTTCTCTCTTGCAGCTCGAACAATGGCATCAGCAAGGGGATGTTCGCTACCTTGATCAAGGCTGGCTGCCAATTTTAAAACCTCGGTACCATCAAAGTTGGGGGCTGCAATGACCTTATCAAAAATTGGTTTACCTTCAGTTAGGGTGCCAGTCTTATCAATAATCAGCGTGTTCACTTTACGCAAATTCTCAATCGCAGCGGCATCACGAAACAAAATTCCTTTTGTCGCTCCTTTACCAGTAGCCACCATGATGGACATTGGCGTAGCAAGACCTAATGCACACGGACAGGCAATGATCAATACTGATACCGCATTAATAAGGCCGAAGACCCAACTCGGCTGAGGACCAAACAAGCCCCATGCCAAGAAAGTGATTACCGCTATAGCTACAACAGTTACAACAAAGTAACCAGCAACAATATCTGCCATACGCTGCATAGGTGCTCTAGAGCGTTGAGCCTGAGCAACCATTTGGACAATTTGTGCCAACATTGTTGATGATCCAACCCGCTCAGCTTTGATAACCAAAGCACCATTGGTATTCATTGTTGCGCCAATCACATGATCCCCTATGCGCTTACTAACCGGCAAAGGCTCGCCAGTGAGCATGGATTCATCTAGCGCACTAGCCCCTTCAACAATGACACCATCTACTGGAACTTTTTCACCAGGGCGAACCCGTAATAAATCCTCAATGTGGACATTGGTTAAAGGAATATCTTCCTCCGTTCCATCCGCTTTAATTCTTCTGGCCGTCTTGGGAGCTAATCCCAATAAAGATTTAATCGCAGCAGAGGTTTGGGAGCGGGCCTTGAGTTCTAAAACCTGCCCCAGAAGGGTCAATGAAATGATTACAGCGGCAGCTTCAAAATAAACTCCAATCCGCCCCATTGACATAAAAGACGCTGGGAATATCTCGGGTGCTACAGTAGCGACGACGCTATATGAGAATGCTGCGCCCGTTCCAAGACCTATCAATGTCCACATATTGGGACTGCGATTAGCAATAGACCGCCAGCCGCGATGAAAGAATGGCCAGCCCGCCCATAAAACAATCGGCAAGGAGAGAACTAATTCAACCCAAGTTTGGACTTGAGACTCCAGCAGATTTAATTGATGGCCAAACATGGCAAGGACCGTGACAACCACTGTTAAGGGTAATGTCCACCAAAAACGTCTTTGGAAATCAATCAACTCTGGGTTTTCCTCCTCTTCCAGCTCGGGAAGCAAGGGCTCCAAACTCATCCCGCAAATTGGGCAATTACCAGGATGGTCTTGCCTAATTTGGGGGTGCATTGGACAGGTATAAATTGTGCCCGCTACTGGTTCCGGAACAGGCACACTCTTTAAGCCCTCATTAAGATATTTGCCAGGAGAGCTTACAAATTTTTCTTTGCACCCATTACTGCAAAAGTAATACATGATGTCTTTTAGTGAGTAGCTGTGCTTAGATTGATTCGTTACTACCATGCCGCAAACGGGATCCTTTAGCGCATCTGCCCCTGATGAATGTTCATGATGAGCATGGTCGTGACTATGCTCATGGTGATGGGTTTGATTGCTACCGCTCATTATTAAATCCTTGATTATTTGATGTCCAATAAAACCGGCTCATTGGCAATTTCATTTTTTGATGCAGTTGATTTTGGAAAGTTCTCTTGCAATATCTGACTTACCATTTCGATTCCAGATAAGGCTCCAGCCCTATATTGCTTGCTTGCAAACTTAGACTCCATCTCATGACAGATAACATCCCAAGCACTTACGTCTGCTCTGGCGTGAATACCCCTATCAGAGACTATCTCTACAGCATGATCAGCCAATAAAACATAAATGAGCACACCATTATTGTGCTCGGTGTCCCAAATTTTTAAGTTTGCAAAGACTTCGATTGCACGATCTCTAGGGCTGAAGTTTTTTAATAAAGCAGGCACCTCCAAAGCGCCCTCGACAGCAAAGCAGATTTGGCCTGAGTGCTTATTCTCACTATCGCCAATCGCCTTGGTGATTGCAGCTAAATCGGCTTTGGAAAAGCATTGGCCTACCCTGCGACTATGGGACCAGAGATGCTTGATTAATCGACTAAGACTCATATCTACCATCTCCCCGAGGATCCACCACCGCCAAAACCACCGCCTCCACCACTAAATCCACCCCCGCCTCCACTACCGCCACCACTACTGTAACCGCCAAAGCCACGCCTACCAATCCCAATCCCAAGTAAAGAGATAAGCAGTCCCGCCACCCCAGCAAAGATCACCATGGAGACAGCGCCAAAAATAAACCACGCCATAACAGCTACAAAACCACTAGTGACAAGGGAGCCTGGCAATCTTCCCAACATCGATCTAAGTATGTGACCCAAAACCAAGGCAACAATAAAGATGATTGGCAATGATTGACGAATATCATCCTCACCTATTGATCTATCTTGAATTGGTGGTGGCAATCCTTCGCCATCAATCACCCCAATAATGGTGTCAACTCCAGAACTAATGCCCCCATAAAAATCCTGTTGCTTAAAGCGAGGGACAATTACCTGATCAATGATGCGCTTGCTAGTGGCGTCCGTTAATGCCCCTTCTAAGCCATAACCAACCTCAATCCGCAGTTTTCTATCAGATTTGGCGACAATGAGAATCACGCCATCGTCAATTTTTTTACGTCCGATTTTCCATTGATCAGCCACCCTAATTGCGAATTGCTCAATTGACTCAGGCTGCGTAGATGGCACTATCAACACTGCGAACTGGCTACCTTTTCTTGCCTCAAAGTTTCTTAAGGTTTGATCAAGTGCACCAATCTCGCTTGCTGTGAGAGTTTCCGTTTGATCGATAACTCGGCCCGATAGAAGCGGAATAGCCTGCTGAGCCAGTGAAAATTGCGGCAGGCTCAGCAGCGTTAATACCGACAGTGCAACCAATGCTCGCTTGAGCAAATTGGAGAAGCATCCCAAGGCAGACATATTGATTATTTTGCGGCAGGAGTATCAAATGACACGCTAGGAGGTGTAGCTAACTCCTTCTCATTTTCAACTGTGAAATTTGCTTTAGCCTTGTAGCCAAAAATCATAGCAGTCAAATTTGATGGAAATGAGCGAATCGTAACGTTGTACTCTTGCACCGATTTAATGTATCGATTACGAGCAACTGTAATGCGATTCTCAGTTCCTTCTAGTTGGGCTTGCAAATCTCTAAAACCTTGGTTTGCCCGCAAACTTGGATAATTCTCAGAAACCACCAACAGTCTTGATAAGGCAGAGGTTAGCTGCCCTTGAGCTTGCTGGAACTTCTGGAAGGCCTCAGGGTTATTGACTAACTCAGGCGTTGCCTGAATTGATGTTGCCTTAGCTCTTGCCTCCACAACCTTAGTAAGGGTGTCTTGCTCAAATTTCGCCTCGCCCTTAACCGTGCTTACTAAATTTGGAATGAGATCAGCTCTGCGCTGATACTGGTTTAATACTTCAGACCAACTAGAAATAACCTGCTCATCTTGAGACTGAATTTGGTTATACCCACATCCAGATAACAGTACCGTTAGCAGTGCTAAGGCACCAATTAGATATTTACGCATTTATTACTCCTTCATTAAATTAAATTACTCAACTACAGTAAAGCCCATTAGTGACAATTAGAAATTGGGGATAAAGCGTGGGGTTTTTGCAGCATATTGATCATAGACACCCCCAAACTGAGCTTGCATTTCTTTTTCCTCGGTAATCGATAAGCGTCCGTACATCCACAATAAAACTGGAAACATTAATAACGTTAGTAACGTAGGCCATTGAAATAAAAACCCAAGCAAGATCATCACAAAGGCAACATATTGAGGGTGACGAATCTTGGCATAAGGCCCTGTAGTCGCCAGCTCTTTGCGTCTTTGAGCGTGATACAAAACATTCCAAGAGCTTGAGAGCAAATAAAACCCATACCCAAGAAATACATAGCTAGCAATGTGAAGCACACCAAAATGTGGATCGCCCTTCTCCCCCGTCAACGTTGACCACAAATGTCCCGAGTTATGACTAAAAACATCAAGCCCCGGAAACTTGGTTTGGAGCCATCCCGACATGAGATATATGGTCAACGGAAATCCATACATCTCAACAAAGAGCGCAACAATAAAGGCTGAGAAAGCGCCAAAAGTTCACCAATCTCTAGAAGTGTTGGGCTTGAAAAAACTAAAAGCGAACATAATAAAAATGGCTGAATTGAGCACTACTAAGAGCAATAAACCATAAGCGTTATTAGCCCTTTCCATCATTTGCCATCCTTCTTATCCGCATCAGCGTTTTCCTGCCCATGCCCATGTCCGTGCCCATGTCCATGGTGCATAAACATATGCATCAGAGGGCAAGCTAGCAATAGCAAAAATGGTAAGACAGCTATCGTATGAGCATAGTGCTCTTTTAATAAAAAGTAAGCTGCTATCGCACCAATCACCAGGTACCCAATTGAATATTTAGAGCCCCAAAACTTGGGTGGGGTCGGATTTTCTAAATTGTTTTCCATGATCTTTTTCCTCAAATGTGATTAAGTTGACTTACCCGCAGCAGCAACCACCCCCTTGCTTGACCTGCGCAGCTCCACCAGCATCCAATTGAGCTGGATAACCATCTTCTATCAAAGCCGCAATTAAGTCGTCTGCCTTATCAGTGGTTCTGGTCACCGTAACTTTTCCAGCCGCCAGATCTACAGATACATCCTCGACACCATCCAGTGGTTTAAGTGCGCCTGTTACATGCTTAACGCAAGAGCCACAAGTCATTCCACTTACAGCCAATTTAATTTCGCTCATTTCAATTCCTTTATCTATAGGATTGATAAATGCTAGGCTCACCATTCAACCCAATTAATAGAACATCGTATGGATCCTTCTTGCCTTTGTACTCTGGACCATCCATGCCAGGAGATCCCAAAGGCATTGCCGGAACCGCTAAACCCAATACCTTTGGCTTTTCTGCTAGAAGGCGCTTAATTTCTCGGGCAGGAACATGTCCTTCAATGACATAACCATTGATTTGGGCAGTATGGCATGAGCCAAACTGAACTGGCATCCCCAGCTTTTGGCGCATTTCAGTATTACCGATATCAATTGCCTTTACATTAAAGCCATTCTTTTCTAAGTACGCCGCCCAATCTTTACAGCAACCGCATTTTGGGCCGCGCCACATCGTAATAACTGGCTTTTCAGTCACAGCAAAACTCAATGTCGGCAATAAAGCTAGGCCAAACGAAATAAGCCTTCTTTGTTGATTTACCAATCTAACAGTATTCATCACTTCATCTTTAATTAAATTCAATTGGGCCTCCTACTGAACTTTTCTAAACTGCTTTGCGAATAGTTTTGTTCCCTTTTGCTCCGCTATAAATTCAACTTGATCTCCAGGGTTAACTCCCTTTAAAACTTCAGTAGACTCAACATTAAAAACCATGGACATCGGTGCCATATCAAGACTTTTAATTTCCTCATGCTTGATAGTGACCTTTTTATTTTCAGCATCAACACGACGAATTTCGCCCTTAGTCCACTCGGTAGCTCCGACGGCAAAACTAGCCAAACACATCATTACGGTTATTATTTTTTTCATTGCTGTACCTCAACCTTTCCAACCATTCCAGCCTGATAGTGTCCGGCAATCAAGCAGGCAAAATCAAAACTTCCAGCACGATTAAATTTCCAAATAATTTCACCTTTTTTACCGGGTGAGATATGTGCCATGTAGGGTTCATCATGCTCCATATTGGGATGCTTTACCATCATCTCGGCATGCTTATCAAGCATTTGCTTTGTGCCAATTACCATTTCGTGCAACAGCTTTCCGTTATTTTTAATCTCAAAGCGTATGGTTTCACCAACCTTGATATTGATTTTTTCTGGCTTAAATTTCATATCATCGCCCATTGATATAGCGATGGTTCGATTCACTTCATCCTTTGTGCCGCCAATACCCCACTCCTCTTGTTGAAAGGATGCCTGTTGATTCATTTTCTTATGCTGATCCCCATGCGCAAAGCTAAGCTGAGAGATTGCTAAGCTAATCATTAAAAAAATTATTTTCATTGCTTGCTCCTAGTGTTTGTGATTAGTAGTGCCTGGCTTTTTAACCTGTACTTCTACCTCGGGTTTGGATTGAACGCGATTCATCGCTGATTCGCCAGCATTATTACTGCGCTTGACTGCGGGCATGGCGCCCTTCCACTCATACGCCCTTGTGCCTGCTGGCTGTTTAAACCAACCAGAATTTTTATAGTCGTTAGGCGCTTGATCTTTCCGAACCTTTAATACAGTAAACATGCCACCCATTTCAAGCGAGCCATAAGGGCCATCACCCGTCATCATTGGAATAGTATTAACAGGCAATGGCATCTCCATCTCCGTCATATCAGCCATACCTCTCTCACCCATAGCCATGTAGCCTGGAATAATCTTCTTTATCTTTCCAGCCAATCCACGGTGGTCAACCCCGATTAAATTTGCCAAATCGTGTCCCATCGCATTCATAGTGTGATGGCTTTTATGGCAATGAAATGCCCAATCTCCCTCTTCATCTGCTAAGAATTCAATTTGGCGCATCTGCCCTACAGCAACATCAGCCGTAACTTCATACCAACGATTTGCTTTTGGAGTGGGCCCACCATCTGTGCCCGTAATTTGAAATTCATGACCATGAAGGTGTATTGGATGGTTTGTCATTGTCAAATTACCAACACGAATCCGAACCTTGTCATTTAATCGAACATTCAATGTATCTATTCCAGGAAAGACTCTGCTATTCCATGACCAGATATTAAAGTCGAGCATGGTTGCTGGTTTTGGGGTGAAACTTCCCGGATCAATATCGTACGCATTTAATAGAAAACAGAAATCACGATTAACTTCATCAATATCAGAGTTTTTGGCTTTTGGATGCGTTACCCAAAAACCCATCATACCCATTGCCATTTGAGTCATCTCATCAGCATGCGGGTGGTACATAAATGTCCCAGGACGACGAGCGGTAAATTCATAAACGAATGTTTTGCCTGACGGGATTGCAGGCTGATTTAAGCCAGCCACCCCATCCATGCCATTTGGTAAACGCTGTCCGTGCCAATGAATCGAGGTGTGCTCTGGCAACTTATTAGTTACAAAGATACGTACCTTATCGCCTTCAACAACCTCAATTGTTGGCCCAGGGGATTGGCCGTTATACCCCCATAAGTGGGCTTTAAAGCCAGGCGCCATTTCCCGTACCACAGGTTCTGCCACTAAATGGAACTCTTTTACCCCTTGATTCATTCGCCATGGCAAAGTCCAACCATTGAGAGTAACAACTGGGTTGTACTCACGACCGGTTTTGGGAAACAGTGGATTTTGTGTATTAGGGCTGGTTTGAATAACAGGCTCAGGCAAACCCGCTAAAGCATGACGACTTACACCAGCCGCAGCCATTGTCACTGCCGCCCCAGTTAAAAATTTTCTACGTGTGTTCATTGATTACCTCACATTAATATTTGAGAAATCCATCTGGACATCCATTAGATCTTTGTCTAATCGAGCAGACTGAATTAAAAAAGCTGTTTTGACATCGATATAGTCCATCACAGTTTTACTTTGAGTTTCTACATCTTCTAGCAAATGAAACACATCAATGAGCATACCGTTGTATCTCAGTAAATTCTCTTCAGAAATTTTCTTCTGAGTTGGTAAGATTTCTTCTTTATATGATTTAACGCCCTGATATTTTTCTAAATAGCTTTCATAAGAGAGGCGTGCTGTTGAGCGAGTTTTTACTGACTCTGGATTATTGATGTCCCCTAGCCCAATAGCTTTTAACTCTCTAGCGCTTAACTTTTTTTGCTCTTTGGGAGGTTCTGGTAAACGAGCATCAACATCCACTCTGACATCGCGATCATCAAAGTTCATGCGCTGAATAAAGCGCTCCTTTGCCTCTAGATATTTTCCCTGTAATGCTTTGTATTCAAGCCGTTTTTTGTATAAAGCCTTGTTCTGCTTTAAAAGCGCCAGCTCATTAATATTCCCAACCTTATACATACGAGCACTGAGCTCAGACGCTGCCTCTACAGCATCAAGAACATCTTCCATATGTATCAGCTTTTCTTTAAGTGCTACCAGCTCATAATATGACTTAGTCGTATCGTAAATAATTGATGAACGCTTTTGTAATGCTGAGCGTTGCGCAGGCGTTAAGAGATAGTAGTCAGATGTTGACTCGGAGCCACGAAGATAATTAGTCCAATCAAGCTGTTGATTTAATGCTCTCTCAATTGCCTGATTCAAAGTAAATATATTTTGATTGGCAGGGCTCTCGCGTACGACTTGCTCCTTTGAGTAAACCCTCCAACCCCCTATTTCACCAACAAGTTTGTTTTGCTCAATCCATGAAGATGGATTAGCAAATGCCTGAGATATAGCAAGGCTTAGTACAGCAATAACAATTTTTTTCAATTTAACTCTCCAATAAGAATCTAGCCCAAATTTTGGGCGGACTTATGCTAGAAGAGTTAAAGAATGGGTGGTTTGATTAGAGCAGAGAGATCACGACTAGCAAAACTAGTCTTACCGGAATTAAAAATCGCAGTCAATGTGATTTGATTAAAGCTGGAATGAGTGGGGATGAAACCAAATCCAACACAAAGTGCGCAGGAGTTACAACCATTACCCTCGGACTTAGCGCTTAGTTTGGCGCCCTCTTCATTTGAAGCTGAGGCTTGGTGGAAATTATGAGAAATTTCTTTTGCTTCCACACCAGCCATATTGGTTTGATGTTTAAATGACATATCTAATCCCGCCCATGCCTGGACTGGCAAAAGCAATACCAGCGAAATTAAAAATATTTTTCTCAACATATTTATCAGTGTAGCACCCTTTTCGACTTAATGTTTAGGTAACTCTTTGCTTGGTAAATGTTAAATTTTTCGCCATTATATACCCTAAACCATTAGGAGGCCTTGATGACTTGGATCATCACCAAATACTTGCTGACAGCCGGAATGGTTGTATTCATTAGCGAAGTTGCCAAGCGAAGCGATAAGTTAGGCGGATTCATTGCGGCATTGCCGTTGATGACACTGCTCACACTGACTTGGCTCTATATTGAAAATCATCCGGAGGAAAAGATAGCCAATCATGCCTATTACACATTTTGGTATGTGATTCCTACGCTGCCAATGTTTCTACTATTCCCATGCTTGCTACCTAAGTTAGGATTTTGGATGACTATGGGTGCGTGTGTAGTGGCAACAGTTATTTGCTTTGGGCTCTTTGCCGTATTAATGAAAAACTTTGGGATTCAGTTGTTATAGTTTTGTCGTTTAAAACGACATTACAAGTACGCACCCTAGATGATCGGCATGGCCGAATAAAATCAACTAGCGACAAACAAAGTTCAATAGCGTTAATTCTGTGAATGGAGAGTGAAAACGAAAACAGCCGCCGAAAGGCGACTGTTTGAGTTCTTGGTGGCCCGGGGCGGAATCGAACCAGCCCTATCGAGGGTTGAAAAGTTCGAAATCCGGCCCACAGATTCGAACTTTGCACCAAAAAGCAATCGCACACTCAATCGCACACTCATTTTTTGGTCGCTCAAAGCCATATGCTATATAGGTTTTTGAAGAGGCACGACTTCTTTTAATCCGTTGGTCGCGAGTTCGAGTCTCGCCCGACCCACCAGTAATACAAAATCCCCTGGAGAAATCTAGGGGATTTTTCTTTTGGTTAATTGGAACTAATTGCACTATGAGCGTATCGAAAGGCGATACTTA
>JAUYRJ010000079.1 GCA_030696845.1 Polynucleobacter sp. | reverse complement strand
TTCAGCACATAATTTGGGATCTTCTGTTCCTTTAATTTAGCGATCCATCCCTTGGCGCGATCTTCCGATGCGAAGGCGCCAATCTGAATCACCAATTTACCTGTGCCACTCGCCACGCTGGCGCTTGAACTGGCCCCAGATCCATTGGCAGCAACAATCTCCTCCCCTGCGGCAAGCCCCAAGGTTTTATCTGTACCGGAGTTGCCATTGGGCGATAAGGACTTCGGTTGGCTTGATTTGGCACTAGAGGTTGTTTGTGCTGGAGCGACTGCTTCAGGGGATTCTTTTGGGGTCGCAGCTGCTTTAGGCGCATCCGCTGGCTTAGATTCTGGTGGAGCCGCTGGAGTGGGGACGGTTGAAGTGACCGGCAAACTGCCCACAATATTGACTGCAATATCGTTACTCACAGGCTTCGGTTTGTTATCCAGAATTCGAGGAAGGACGATCACCGCAATCAAAACCAAAACAGCAGCCCCAATCAGGCGATGCCTTGCGCGTTGACGTTCTGGATCTTCAGTTAGAACAGGGTCCTCTAAATTGGCTCGACTCGAACGCCCGCTGGTTTTTATACTGGAGCGCGCTCTAGTTTCCATCGCCCGATCCTCTTCGGAGCTGGATTCACGCTTAAAAAGCCTTGATAAACGAATCATGGATCAGTGAGCCTGGTTATTTCGATAAGCCATTACGCCAGCGACAGTATAGAAGGATCCGAAGACCACAATTCTATCACCCTCACCCGCCTGGGATAAGGCTTTTTCATAGGCTAGAGCCGGATCGGCAAAGGTTTTGAGGCTCACATCGGCGCCCTGACCCACTTTCACCCCGGCGGCGGCTAAACGGCTCGCAATATCGGCGGCACCTGCAGCCCTTGGGGTAGGCAAGTCAACACAGAACCAGTGGTCAATTACCCCCAACATAGGACGAATCACGCCATCGATGTCCTTGTCGGCCATGGCACCAAAAATGGCATAGGTGTAAGGGTGATAACCCATCTTATCTAGGCCCTGAGCCAAGGTAGCAGCGGCGTGAGGGTTGTGGGCGACATCTAAAATAATGGTCGGCTGCCCTGGCAGAACCTGAAAACGACCCGGCAGATCAACCAAAGCAAAGCCATTACGGATGTCTTGCGCACCTACGGGAATCCGCTCGCGCAAAGCAGTTAAAGCGGCTATCACCGCTGAAGCATTTAATAGCTGATTAGCGCCGCGTAGCGCTGGATAAGCCAAACCGCTAAAGCGCCTCCCCCTACCCGACCAGCCCCATTGCTGTTTATCGCCCTGAAAATTGTAATCTCGCCCCATCAGCCAGAGATCGCACCCCAATTCATCGGCGTGGGCCACAAGGCTTATAGGCGGCACAGGATCACCGCATATGGCGATGGCATTGGGCCGAAATACACCCGCCTTCTCAGCAGCAATTTTCTCGCGGGTATCCCCCAGATACGCAGCATGATCGATATCGATGCTCGTAACAATCGCGCAATCCGCATCCAGGACATTAATAGCATCTAAGCGACCACCCATTCCAACTTCAAAAATAACTGCATCAAGCTTAGATGCGGCAAAAAAACTCATGATCGCCAAGGCGGTGAATTCAAAATAAGTAAGTGTTGGCGGGTTTTCTAGACTGACTCTTACCCGCTCCACACGCTCGAAATGCTCAAGCAACTGGTGATCGGTCGCATCGATGCCGTTGATGCGAGCGCGCTCATTAAAGCGCAATAAGTGAGGGGATGTATGGCAACCAACGCGGTATCCTGCAGCAAGCAAGATGCTCTCCATAAATGCGCATGTTGAGCCTTTACCATTGGTTCCCGCCACCGTAATAATGGGGCATTGAAAGTCAAGATCCAGCGCATTCTTAACGCGACTAATGCGCGCAAGTCCCATGTCGATTCCAACCGGATGAGCCGTTTCTAGGTGAACAAGCCAAGCCTCTAAGCTAGAAAACAACGCTGGATTTTGGGATGGCGCGCTCAATGATGCAATAAACGGTTACGAGCCGATATTTCCAACGCCAGCAACAGCGGAAGGCTCAGGAAGCTTTTGCAATAAAGCCAAAATACGAGCAAGTTCAGCGCGCATGTTGCGTCGATCGACAATCATATCAACGCCACCCTTTTGCATCAAAAATTCAGAGCGCTGAAATCCTTCAGGTAATTTTTCACGCACGGTTTGTTCAATCACACGCGGGCCAGCGAAACCAATTAAGGCTTTGGGTTCTGCCATCACCACATCACCCATGAATGCAAAGCTAGCCGATATGCCACCCATAGTGGGATCAGTCAAGACACTAATGTAAGGCAGTCCCGCTTTCGATAACTTGGTCAGCATGGAGTTAGTTTTAGCCATCTGCAATAAGGATAGAAGGCTTTCTTGCATACGAGCACCGCCGGTTGCCGTTACGCAAACAAACGCACATTTTTTATCAATGGCTTCTTGGGCGCCACGTACAAAGCGCTCGCCCACTACCGAACCCATTGATCCGCCCATGAACTGGAACTCAAAACAAGAGATCACCACAGGAATGGACTCGATTTTTCCGCCCATCACCACAAGCGCATCGGTCTCGCCTGAAACGTCTGTCGCCTCTTTAAGGCGATCGGGATATTTTTTAGAATCCTTAAATTTGAGCGGATCAATTGGAAAGACATCAGCCCCAATCTCATAACGCCCCTTTGGATCAAGCAAGCTATCCAAACGCTGCCGCGCTCCAATGCGCATATGGTGACTGCATTTTGGACAAACGGATAAATTGGCTTCGATATCCGAGCTGTAGAGTACCGCCTCGCAACCTGGGCACTTAACCCAAAGTCCTTCGGGTACAGACTTGCGATTAGCCGGATCTGTATGCTGAATTTGCGGGGGGAGAAGTTTGTCGATCCAGCTCATATATTTAACTATCTAGTGCTACGCGTATCTCGCGGATAAAATTCTCAAGGGATTGTACTGCCTCGCCGGCAGGCGCCTCTTCCAGCAAGCGAATAATACGGCTACCAATAACCACGGCATCGGCCGTGTTAGAAACTGCCTTGGCACTGGCGGCATCGTTAATACCAAATCCAACCGCAATCGGGATGGCCGTAGCCGCCCGAATTTGCGGAATAATGCTTGCGACATCTTGAGTATTAAGGTGGCTAGCCCCTGTTACGCCGCGTAGTGAGACGTAATAAATGTAGCCTGATGCGATCTTCGCCGCCTCTAAAATGCGAGCCGGGGATGAGGTTGGAGCCAACAAGAAAATCGGATCGACCTCAGCGGCGCGCATTTGCTTTGCAAAATCAACGCACTCCTCCGGTGGATAATCGACAATCAAGACGCCATCCACGCCGGCCGCCTTGGCTTCACTAGCAAATTGAGCGGTGCCCATTTGTTCTACGGGATTGGCGTAACCCATTAAGACGACGGGCGTCTGCGCATCGTGCTCACGAAATGCCGCAACCATCTCTAGGCAGCGGCGCAAGGTGACGCCATGGTTTAGCGCCCGCTCGGAGGAGCGCTGGATCACCGGTCCATCGGCCATTGGATCCGAAAAGGGAACGCCAAGCTCAATCACATTGGCTCCGCCACGAACCAGTGCATGCATCAGCTCCACAGTTAGGCCAGGCTCGGGATCACCCGCAGTAATAAAAGGGACTAGTCCTTTTTTGCCATCGGCTTTTAATTGCTGAAAGAGTGCTGAAATTTTGGACATAAATACGATCTATCTCAATTAACCTTCGGAACCCGTTGCTTGAGCAACGGTGTGCATGTCTTTATCACCGCGACCCGATAAGTTCACCAAGATCGTTTTATCTTTTGGCAAAGTGGCAGCCAGCTTACATGCATATGCAATAGCGTGAGCAGACTCCAAGGCGGGAATAATGCCCTCAATCTGACAACAGTCATGGAATGCCTTGAGCGCCTCTTGATCGGTTATCGCAACATATTCAGCTCGGCCTGAATCTTTTAACCAAGCATGCTCTGGACCAACGCCAGGGTAATCCATTCCAGCCGAGACTGAGTGCGTTTCGGCAATTTGACCGTTTTCATCCTGCAAAAGATAAGTGCGATTACCATGCAATACGCCGGGCTTGCCAACGCAAAGCGCGGCTGAGTGGGCTGCGGTATTCAGGCCGTGACCAGCCGCTTCAACGCCAACGAGTTTGACTTCGGGATAATCAATATAGGGATAAAAAATACCCATCGCATTGGATCCGCCGCCAACACAGGCTAATACATAATCGGGTTGGCGCCCAATCATTTCAGGCATTTGGACTTTGCACTCCTCTCCAATCACGCTCTGAAAATCCCGCACCATCATCGGGTAAGGATGAGGTCCAGCTACCGTCCCAATAATGTAGAAGGTGTTCTCCACATTCGTGACCCAATCGCGCATTGCCTCATTTAATGCATCTTTCAACGTTTTAGTGCCCGACTCAACAGGCACAACTTTCGCGCCAAGGAGCTTCATGCGAAACACATTTTGCGCTTGCCGCGCCACATCAACCGATCCCTGATATACAGTGCAGTCCAAGCCAAAGCGCGCGCAGATTGTTGCCGTTGCCACACCGTGTTGACCTGCGCCTGTTTCGGCAATGATGCGCGGCTTACCCATGCGCTTGGCCAACATAGCCTGACCAATGACATTATTAATTTTGTGCGCGCCGGTATGGTTTAGGTCTTCCCGCTTCAAATAGATCTGGGCGCCACCGAGCATTTCGCTCCAGCGCTTGGCGTGATACACAGGCGAAGGACGGCCGACAAAATGCTTCAGCTCGTAATGGAACTCTTCAATAAATTCAGGATCGTGTTGATAGCGTGCATAGGCTTCTTTTAGCTCTTCTAGCGCAAACATTAATGTTTCCGAAACGAAAACACCGCCGTAAGGACCAAAGTGTCCGCGTGAATCCGGCTTATCGTACATAGTTACCTCTTTGGATTGGTTTACCGCAAATTCGATGTTATCTGGGAATCCGCCATTCGAACGGCCTCGATAAACTGGGCCATTAAAACAGGGTCTTTAATACCTTTAGCGCTCTCTACGCCACTCGAGACATCCACAGCGCAAGGATGCAGGCGCGCAATCGCTTCGCCCACGTTGCGCGCGTTCAATCCACCACTCAAAACGACCCGATGCGCGTTTGCGCTTACCCATGTCTCTGGTATCCATCGCCAATCAAAAGGAGTGCCGCCCCCACCATAGCCCTCGACTAGGGCATCCAGCAAGAAACCGGCTGCTTGGCTATATTGTAGGGAAAAATCGGCAAATGCGAACTCGGGCCCTACTCTACCCGCTTTTATCCAGGGATCCCCTGCCGCAAGATGCCTGCACTCTTCCGGGCTTTCATCCCCATGAAATTGCCACAGTGAAATAGGGCTGCAAGCCCGAATGGCGGCAAATTCTGCCTCAGTAGCATTGACAACAAGGCCAACGGCATCTACACCAGCCGGCAGCCGAGAAATCAGGGCTGCCGCATGCTCAGGGCTCACCGCTCTTGGGCTAGGTGGATAAAAGACGAATCCAATAGCATCTACCCCCGCCTTAACAGCAGAATCCACATCCTCTGGGCGTTTTAACCCGCAAATCTTAATGCGGGTACGTTTGGGGGTGAAGTGAAGTAATCCCATAATCAGATCATAATCCGCTTCGATTCACTCAGGAGATGTGCCTGCACCAGCTCGATCACAGGCGCCGGCAACCAAGAGTGCCTTAGCCACGGCTCTGGAATATGGTGCTCTGCGGGATAACCCACGCGCGCCAAATAGAGACCATCTGGCGCAAATGTGGGAGCGGCAACTTGGCGACTTTTAGCCTCAAGCACTTGCTCCATCCATGCCGCAGAGTGCCTTCCCTGGCCTACAGCCAACAAACTACCTACAATATTTCGTACCATGTGATGCAAAAAAGCATTGGCCCGAATCACAAAAAAGACCCAGGGAAGATCATCCCGTATTTGAATGTCATACACTGTTTTGATGGGTGTTTTGCTTTGGCATTCCGATGACCGAAACGATGAAAAATCATGCTCACCTAACAGACTATGAGAGGCAGCTCGCATAGCCGTAATATCTAAGTGCTTTTCTGCTCCAAGCATTAAATAACCAGCGCGTGAGGCGACCGTAGGCGCGCGGCATGGACCGACATGGAGCGCATAAACATAACTGCGTTCAAATGCCGAAAAGCGAGCATCGAATGCATCGCTTACCGGCGTAGCCCAATTCACCACAATATCGCTTGATAAAAAACTGTTCAATCCACGCACCCAAGACCAAGCATCACGCTCCACTGGGGAATCAAAATGGATCACCTGCCCAAGGGCGTGGACACCAGAATCGGTTCGACCGGCGGCCGTTACCCGTACCGGGTTGGCAAGCGGATCGCCCACAAAGGCATTAATTGCATGCTCCAGTCGATCTTGAACAGTATTTTGTGTCGGTTGGGTTTGCCAGCCAGAATAGCGGGTGCCATCGTATTGAACGCCAAGTGCTATACGGGACATTCTTAACGCACCAAAATCAAATAATAAAACATTCTAGGCGCTGCGCTGATTTATTTGTAGCAGTAAGGCGCGAGCCTCTTCGGCAATCGATGCATCGACTCGATTACTGGGTTGGGCACTCAAACTAACGATCTCATCCAAACTGTGTTTTGCTGCAGCAAAATCCTCAATGGTGATATAGGCTTTTGCTAAATTTAACTTTACGCGCAGGGCGTGATTACTTACCTCAATCTTATTTGTTGGGGTCGATAGATCTAAATTAATTCCGGCAAGCAAACTCTTGGCTCGCTCCGGCATCTCCTGTTTTACCGAACCCTGGCTATCCCTCGAATGTAGCGGCGCAGGTGTAACGGTCGCCTTTATTTGGGTCATATTTAGCTCGGAGCGACGCGCTTGACGAGCCATAAACCAAAGTAATAAGCCAGTTAAGGCAATTAAGCCAAGGGCGAGTGCGCCCGGCCCCCAAGATTTAGAATCGAATAACGCCTTCTCATTTGGCGCGACTACCGATTTACTCTTGTCCGCATCCAGTAACTTTTGTAAATCCGCTATATTCTTCTCGAGCTCAACAATGCGCTCACGCGTTTGTTCGAGAAGTTTTTCTTGGGCAACTATTTCCTCGGTATAGCGACGCAGATCAGATTGGTCATCGGCCCCAGGTCCAATGCTCAATCGATCTTTTGCGGTCCCCGCTGAGATCTCATTGCTTAAAGACCCAGATTTGGTGCCAGAAGCTCGTTCACCCATCCAAGATTGATTGGCCTGATCCACAAACTGATAAGCCTGCGCGGGCGTAATCGATTGCACTAAAGATTGACTAGGTTTAATTAATTCAACGCCGGCCGGTAAGCGATGAATACTTCCACCAGAAAACGCATCTGGGTTGGCTTTATACAGTGCAAGCATGGTTTGATCGAGCGTAGCACCATCATACAAAGGGGCCATTTGCGCTGCGATTTCACTCAGTGTCTGCCCAGGTCGGACCGTTACCTTTTGTGAGTCGCCCAATAAAAGAGTGTAGTTCTTGGTACTTTGGCCGGATGGCCACTGAAGCGTCAGCATGATGTCCATGAATGGATCATCGTCTGTTCGCGCCTTACTGACTGGCAGCGCTGTTTCAATAAAGATGAATATGCCTTTTCCTTCGCGTCGATCTAGGCTGACCTTTGGATTGAACTCTAAAATCGAAGAAGAAATACCAAGGCGATCGTAAGCCGCTTTCCCAGGTATGAAAACCTGAAATTGATCTAGTTGATCGACCTCTGCCCCACTGACTTTAACTGGGATTTCCGCCCGAATCGGCTGACCTGGCTGCGATAACACCTTTGGAGTACCTAGGCTAAAGGCGCCGACTAAACCGCTCCAAAAAAAGAGTGTGGCAATGGCTATCGATATTGGCATGTGCGCAGCAAACGATGGCGCACGAAATAGCATGTTTAGCTCTCCAGCAAAATACGCAGCATACGGCGCAAGGGTTCAGCAGCACCCCATAGCAATTGGTCTCCTACTGTAAATGCGCCGAGATACTCTGGGCCCATCGCCAATTTATGCAAGCGTCCAATTGGCACCGTCAAGGTGCCGCTAATCTTTGCGGGAGATAGCTCGCGCTCGGTAGTCTCGCGCTCATTTGGAACCACCTTAACCCATGCGTTGTCCTTAGCCAATAAGGATTCAATTTCCTGCAAGGGGATGTCTTTTTTAAGCTTAATAGTAAGTCCCTGGGAATGACAGCGCATTGCGCCAACTCGCACGCAAATTCCGTCAATTGGAATGCTGCCGGGCGTTCTAAAGGGCGGACGGCCCAAGATCTTGTTGCATTCGGCTCCGCCCTTCCACTCCTCTTTGGTTTGACCATTTTCCACCGGCACATCAATCCACGGAATCAGACTGCCCGCCAATGCTGTATTACGAAAATTTACTGTTGGAAAGTCTGCGGATCGCATCGTGGCGGAAATTTTTCGATCAATATCCAAAATCCACGAGGCAGGATCATTTAGCTCCGTCTTGACGCTATCGCGCAGTGCGCCCATTTGCAAGAGAAGTTCGCGCATATTTTGCGCGCCAGCGCCGGATGCCGCCTGGTAGGTCATTGCGCTAATCCATTCGACTAAATCGGCTTTTAGCAAGCCTCCCATGGCGATCATCATGAGACTAACGGTGCAATTTCCACCAATCCAGTTTTTACCGCCCGCCGCAAGGGCGCGATCAATCACTGGGCGATTGACTGGATCAAGCACCAATACCGCATCGTCATTCATGCGCAATGCGCTAGCCGCGTCGATCCAATGTCCTTGCCAGCCCGACGCCCTGAGCTCAGGAAAAATCGCTTTAGTGTAATCGCCGCCCTGGCAAGTCAAGATGATGTCGCAACGCGCTAAGGCCTTAATGTCATTAGCATCTTGTAACTTTTTTTCGCTCTTTGCAATAGTCCGGCCGTTTAGGGTGGGCACATCACCACCAGCATTGCTCGTGCTAAAAAAAACGGGCTCAATAAAGTCGAAATCGCACTCAGCTATCATGCGATCCATTAACACGCTACCGACCATGCCGCGCCACCCAACTAAACCGACTAAGGGCTGATTCAAGGTAGTTGATGTTTGAAGTGTTGCCATGTGATCTCTAATGCCTTACCAAGTGGATGAGTCAATCAATAAATTAAGACAAGGCCTGAACAACGGCATCTCCCATTTGTACGGTAGATACTTTTTTTGTGCCTACGGTATAAATATCGGCTGTTCGCAAGCCCTGTTGCAATACGCCCTGAACAGCGCGCTCAATGCGATCCGCTTCCGCAGCCATTCCCAAGGAATACCGCAGCATCATGGCTGCCGATAAAATGGTCGCCAATGGGTTTGCAATCCCCTTGCCGGCAATATCTGGGGCTGAGCCATGACTTGGCTCGTAAAGTCCCTTATTGTTCTTATCCAAAGAAGCGGAAGGCAGCATCCCAATAGATCCTGTCAGCATCGCCGCCTCATCGGACAAAATGTCGCCAAATAAATTACCGGTCACCACCACATCGAATGCCTTTGGCGCCTTTACCAATTGCATTGCCGCGTTATCCACATACATATGCGATAACTCGACATCCGGGTAATCTGCGCTCAAGGTAGTCATCACATCACGCCACAGTTGTGATGTTTCTAGTACATTCGCTTTGTCCACGCTGCATACTTTTTTGCTTCGCTTACGGGCCGCCTCAAAAGCCACCTTGCCAATGCGAATCACTTCCGGCTCGCTGTAGTGCATAGTGTCAAACCCTTCGCGAGCGCCTTTAAAGAGAGCATGCTCGGACGCCCGAATACCACGTGGCTGACCAAAATAAATGTCGCCATTGAGTTCACGAACAATCAAAATATCCAGTCCGCCGACAACCTCCGGCTTGAGACTAGAGGCAGCAGTTAATTCGGGATAGCAAATCGCTGGGCGAAAGTTAGCGAACAGCGCAAGGTGCTTACGCAAACCTAAAATAGCTTGCTCTGGCCGTAGCTCGCGCGCAAGGGTGTCGTATTTCCAGTCGCCAACGGCACCAAATAAAATGGCATCGGCTTTTTTGGCTAACTCTAGGGTTGCTGGTGGCAAGGGATGTCCAGAAACGTCATAAGCTGCACCGCCGACTGGGGCCGTCTCTAAATCAAACGATGAGCCCAGGGCATTGAGTACCTTAACGGCTTCGGCGACGATTTCCGGACCTATACCATCGCCCGGTAGAACTGCAATTTTCATGACAAGCCTTAAAAAAGCGGTTTAGCTAATACAAGCCAATACGATTGCCGCCATTACGGCAACTGTGTGGCAAGCCAAGGCATACGCAATAAGCGTTCTGCCTCGTATGCTTTGATTTTATCGGCATTTTTCAAGGTCAGCCCAATATCGTCTAAACCATTGATTAGGCAATACTTCCGAAAGGAATCAATTTCAAAGCTATAGCGGCGACTATCCGGCGCAATAACGTCTTGACTCTCCAGGTCAATTGTTAACCGATATCCATTAAACGCCAGAGTTTCATTAAAGAGGTGGTCGACCTGCTGCTCCGTCAACACAATAGGCAAGAGGCCATTTTTATAGCAATTATTAAAAAAGATATCAGCAAAGCTGGGGGCGATAACAGCACGAAAACCGTATTGACCCAATGCCCATGGAGCATGCTCGCGGGAGCTGCCGCACCCAAAATTCTTACGAGCCAACAAAATACCAGCGCCTTGATAGCGCGCTTGATTAAGAACAAAGTCTGGGTTGAGTGGGCGAGCACTGCAGTCCTGGCCAGGCTCACCATGCTCAAGGTAACGCCATTCATCAAATAGGTTTTGACCAAAGCCGGTTTTTTTAATCGACTTTAAAAACTGTTTTGGGATAATCGCATCGGTATCTACATTTTCGCGATCTAGGGGTGCAACAATACCTTGATACTGGGTGAATTTATCCATAACGCTTGTCTCTGTGTTTTTATATTAAATACTCGGTTAATTACTTCACCGGCGTTACTGTGACGTCTTTACCTTGGGTTTGTGAGCCAGCACCATTTGCTGGAGCTTGAGAGCCGCCCATAGAATTGCCCATCTGCTGCAAGTCTTTGCCAACACCTTCCATCGTATTAGCGCAAGCGGCGACCAAAATACCCGCACATAGAACAACAATCAATTTAGCAATCATGGAATAACGGTGAAATTTCATTGGGTAGGCAAACTTTATAGGGATTAGGCGATTTTACGAACGTCAACAAAATGACCTTCAATGGCAGCGGCTGCAGCCATTGCGGGGCTAACCAAATGCGTTCTGCCTCCGGCGCCCTGACGACCTTCAAAATTACGATTGGATGTAGATGCGCAGCGCTCACCTGGCTCCAATCGATCAGAGTTCATGGCTAAACACATCGAGCAGCCAGGCTCACGCCACTCAAAACCGGCGGCTTTAAATACGCGATCGAGGCCTTCGCGCTCGGCCTGGGCCTTGACCAAGCCCGAGCCTGGAACAACCATCGCCAGCTTGATATTGGAAGCCACCTTTTTACCCAGACGATCAACCACCTTGGCGGCAGCACGCAAATCTTCAATGCGGCTGTTGGTACATGAGCCAATAAAAACCTTGTCTAGTTGAATGCTGCTGAGCGGCGTATTGGGAGTTAGATTCATATACTGGAGGGCACGCTCCATTGCACCCCGCTTGTTCGGGTCGCGCTCTTTCTCAGGGTCAGGCACTCGATCGTCTATTGAGAGAACCATCTCTGGTGATGTGCCCCAAGTCACTTGGGGGGGAATTTCTTCGGCACGTAACTCAACCACCTGATCAAATTTCGCATCTGGATCGGAATGCAATGTGCGCCAATATTGCAAAGCATGGCGCAAAGTCTCACCACTAGGGGCATAAGGACGGCCTTGAATATACTCAATCGTAGTCTCATCCACGGCAACAAGTCCCGCTCTAGCGCCCGCCTCGATTGCCATATTGCAGATGGTCATACGCCCTTCCATCGATAAATTTCGAATTGCTTCGCCCGCAAATTCAATGGTGTAACCAGTACCTCCGGCAGTTCCAATCTTGCCAATAACGGCAAGCACGATATCTTTTGCAGTCGTTCCAGGTTGCAAGCGACCCTCAACCCGAACCAACATATTTTTGCTTTTTTTCATGAGGAGTGTTTGAGTGGCAAGCACATGCTCGACCTCAGATGTGCCAATTCCAAAAGCCAAGGCCCCAAAGGCGCCATGCGTGCTGGTATGGGAATCACCGCAAACAACAGTCATACCGGGCAAAGTGGCTCCTTGCTCGGGACCAATCACATGCACAATCCCCTGGCGAAGGTCGTTCATCTTGAACTGAGTGATTCCAAACGATTCGCAGTTTTGGTCGAGCGTATCGACCTGAAGCCTTGAGATCGGGTCCGCAATCCCCTCCGACCGATCGGTGGTGGGAACATTGTGATCCGATACGGCTAAATTGGCTGAAATACGCCATACGGGACGCTTTGCTAGGCTAAGCCCTTCAAACGCCTGAGGACTTGTAACCTCATGCAATAAATGCCGGTCTATATATAAGGTGGCTGTGCCATCTTCTTCAGAGCAAACGACATGCTCATCCCATAACTTATCGTACAGCGTGCGTGACATAAAAACCCCTCAAAAACTCATTTTCGCTCAGAAAGCGGAGGGACCTTGCGAGCGGTCTCTCCGACAAACAACTGCCGTGGTCGACCAATTTTATATTCAGGATCGGTAATCATCTCCTCCCACTGAGCAATCCAGCCTACCGTTCTTGCTAAAGCAAAGACACAGGTAAACATATCAGTCGGAATTCCTAGGGCGCGCTGCACAATGCCCGAGTAGAAATCCACGTTAGGGTAGAGTTTACGACTAACGAAATACTCATCCTCAAGAGCAATCTTTTCCAGGGTCATCGCCAGCTTAAATAAGGGGTCATTCTCTAAACCGAGCTCATTGAGGACTTCGTAACAGGTTTCACGCATGAGTTTGGCGCGGGGGTCGAAATTTTTATAGACGCGGTGCCCAAAGCCCATCAAGCGCACACCCGAGTTTTTATCTTTTACCTGAGCAATAAACTCGCCCACCTTTTCAACACCGCCATTGGCCTGAATCTCATTTAACATTTGTAAGCAAGCCTCATTCGCGCCCCCATGGGCGGGGCCCCAAAGACAGGCGATACCGGCTGAGATAGCTGCAAATGGATTGGTTCCAGACGAGCCGCATAAGCGAACAGTCGAGGTCGATGCGTTTTGCTCATGATCCGCATGCAAAATAAAGATACGGTCCAAAGCGCGCACCAAAACTGGGTTAATTTTGTACTCTTCACACGGCGTTGCAAACATCATGCGCATGAAATTTGCAGTGTAAGACAAGGAATTATCAGGGTAGATAAACGGCTGGCCTACTGAGTACTTATACGACATAGCGACCAAGGTGGGCATCTTGGCAATTAAGCGCATTTGCGCTATCTCGCGCGCCTTTTGCTCGCTGTAATCAATTTCATCATGATAGAAAGCGGCCATAGCACCAACCAAGCCCGTTAACACCGCCATGGGATGGGCATCGCGACGGAAACCACGCAAGAAAAACTGCATTTGCTCGTGCACCATGGTGTGATGCAGGATCATCTCTTTAAAGTCGCCGTTTTCTTTTACATTCGGCAAATGGCCGTTGAGCAATAAATAGCAGACTTCCAGAAAATCGCAATTGGCCGCTAAATCTTGAATGGGGTAGCCGCGATAGAGTAATTCGCCCTTATCGCCATCAATAAAAGTAATCTTCGAACTGCAGGAGGCGGTCGATAAAAAGCCAGGGTCATATGTAAATTTACCGGTTTGACCGTAGAGTTTGCGAATATCAATCACATCTGGACCAACAGTGCCTTGGTAAATTGGCAAGTCAATATCGGGTGTACCGTCAGAGAACGATAATTTAGCCTTGATATTTGATTCAATCATGTCTGATCCCATTGTGCGTTGTATTTCATTAAATGTTGAACTGCCATACTGCAAATTATTGCATTTCAGCTAGGACTTCTCGCGCAAACGCATTAGAGTCCGCTTAAATCCTGGTGTGTCACATAAATCACCCAGCGACTGAAGCGCATCAACGCGACCAATCAACAAATCCATCAAGTCGTTATCGCTGAGTGCCAGAAGTTGAGCCAACACCACGCCATCCTCTTTGCTTAACGCATCCGCATACCTCCTGAAGAAACGCTCCAAAATCAGGTCGTTCTCCAGTAAACCACGGCGCGCATCGCTTTTTAGGCGATATAACTCGGCCGCTCCAATCGTCATACTGCCCTGCGAACCATTAACTCCTTGATTTTGCCAATTGCTTTAGTTGGATTCAAGTGCTTAGGACAAACATCTACGCAATTCATAATCGTGTGACAGCGGAACAGGCGATATGGATCCTCAAGATTATCTAGGCGCGCCGCCGTATCCTCGTCACGACTGTCCGCAATAAAGCGGTATGCCTGCAATAAACCGGCTGGTCCCACAAACTTATCGGGATTCCACCAGAATGAAGGGCATGATGTCGAACAAGAAGCACACAAGATGCACTCGTAGAGACCGTCCAACTCTTCCCGCTCCTCTGGACTTTGCAAACGCTCTTTTTCTGGGGGGCGAGTGTCATTCACGAGATAGGGCTTAATCGACAGATACTGCTTAAAGAACAAAGTCATATCCACAATCAGATCACGAACGACTGGCAAGCCCGGAAGTGGACGCAGGGTAATCACCTTAGGCAAGGTCAACATATTAGTTAAGCATGCCAATCCATTTTTGCCATTGATGTTCATGGCATCGGACCCACAAACCCCCTCACGGCAAGAGCGGCGATAGGTAATGCTTTCGTCCTGCTTCTTTAAAGAGATTAGGGCATCCAGCAACATACGCTCACCTGTAAGCTCCAACTCATAACGCTGCATACGGGGCGCCG
Organism: Polynucleobacter sp.; assembly: GCA_030696845.1. Lineage (GTDB taxonomy): Bacteria > Pseudomonadota > Gammaproteobacteria > Burkholderiales > Burkholderiaceae > Polynucleobacter. The sequence goes on along the minus strand of JAUYRJ010000079.1, from coordinate 918 downwards.
CATCAACCTCAGGATCGTAGCGATAAATTTCAAATATGCGGGTATCACTCATGGTTATCTCTTTTTCTTAAATTAGAAGGTGCGCTCTTTTGGAGGAACCGATTCAGCGGTTAATGGCTTGAGTTGTACGGGCTTGTAATCCAATCGGTTACCTTCGCTAAACCACAAAGTGTGCTTCATCCACTCCTTGTCATCGCGCGTTGGAAAGTCGTCGTGCGAGTGAGCGCCGCGACTCTCTTTGCGGGCCGCAGCGGAAATCATCGTGGCATTGGCAGTCTCAACTAAATTGGAAATTTCTAGAGCCTCAATCCGAGCGGTATTAAAAATTTTCGACTTGTCTTTAACCCACAAGTGCTTAGCGCGCTCGGTCAGTAAAGCCATTTGACGCACGCCCTCGTCCATTAATTTCTGGTTGCGGAATACACCTGCGTAGGTCTGCATGGTTTTGCGAATGTCGTTTGCGACATCTTGTGCATACTCTCCCGAACTGGAGTTATCTAATTCAGCGATACGCGCGAGAGTTTGCTCGCCTGCATTTGCTGGCAATGGTTTATGTTCGCGCTTTTTAAGATCCATATCCACAATGTGATTACCGGCAGCGCGGCCAAATACCAATAAGTCGAGCAATGAATTTGTCCCTAAGCGATTTGCGCCGTGCACGGATACACAGGAACACTCGCCAATTGCGTACAAACCATTAACAATGTGATTCGGATTGCCATCTTTCGGCACCACCACTTGACCATTGATATTTGTGGGAATGCCGCCCATCTGATAGTGAATGGTAGGCACGACCGGGATAGGCTCCTTGGTCACATCGACGTTCGCAAAGTTAATGCCGATCTCATAGACCGAGGGCAGGCGCTTCATAATGGTCTCTGCACCAATGTGAGTGAGATCCAGCACAACATAGTCGCC
>JAUYRJ010000023.1 GCA_030696845.1 Polynucleobacter sp. | reverse complement strand
GGTCTAAATTACGCTCTCCGCTGGCTGGTCGCTTCATGCGCTTCAGCACATCGGGGTGGGCATGCTGCAGTGGAATGTCGAGATAAGGTAGAACGCCATACCCATGCTCCTTAAATTCGGCCATGATGGGCAGAACATCATCTACATGCGGATAGGGATAAACATAATGCAAGCGCACCCATGCCTGGTGCTCACGCGCAATCTGATTCAGCGCAATTACTAAATCCAGCATTTTGGTCTTCACCGGCTTGCCATCCCAAAAACCAGTGCGGTATTGAACATCAACGCCATAGGCGCTGGTATCTTGAGAAACAACCAGTAACTCCTTCACGCCCGACTCAAAAAGGCGTTTGGCCTCCAGCAAAACTTCTCCAATAGGTCGAGAAACCAAATCCCCTCGCATGCTGGGAATAATGCAAAAGGTACAACGGTGGTTACAGCCTTCCGATATTTTTAAATAGGCGTAATGCTTGGGGGTGAGCTTGACCCCAATGGGAGGCAACAAATCCGTAAATGGATCATGGGGCTTTGGTAAATGCAGGTGAATCGCCTGCATGACTTCAGCGGTCGCATGAGGCCCGGTTACGGCAAGCACTTTGGGATGAATGCTTTTGATTAAATCACTGCCATCCTCGTTTTTTCTAGCGCCCAGGCAGCCCGTCACAATCACTTTGCCGTTTTCCGATAAGGCTTCACCAATAGCGGCAAGCGATTCTTCCACGGCCGAATCAATGAAGCCACAGGTATTGACCACCACTAAATCGGCACCAGAATAATCTTTAGCAGTCTCGTAACCCTCAGCACTCAACTGCGTTAGGATTAGCTCTGAATCAACTAAGGCCTTGGGGCATCCCAAGGACACAAAACCTACTTTACCCGCCACAACTATTCTTTTTCTTTTTTAGGTGAAGGCGGCGTAAAGGGGAAGCCAGTAAATAAACCGGGAGTGGCCTGCATTTGCTCTTGCATCTTCATGAAAAGCTCTTTACTTTGCTCCATGTAATTTCCCATTAAGCCTTGCATCATGGGATTTTGCATGTTCATCACCTGCGCCCAAGCATCCGCACCTGCTACGCCTTTAGATTGATCGCTTAATGTGCCATGGATATCGACAAAGGACTGCATGGTCTTTTCGAGGTAATTACCCATTAAACCTTGCATGGAGTTGCCATAAAAACGAATAATCTGCGACAACATTTGCGAGGAAAAAACGGGCGAGCCGCACGCCTCCTCCTCCAAAATGATTTGCATCAGAATATTGCGCGTTAGATCATCCTCGGTTTTTGCATCAATCACCTTAAAAGACTCGTTCGCCATTACAAGGTTCTTAATATCCACTAAAGTCACATAAGTACTGGTTTGCGTGTCGTAAAGACGGCGATTAGGATACTTCTTGATCAACCGCTCCTCGCCAGCGCGTTTCGTTCTGCTAGCCATTTCTAATTTTCCTCCAAGCCACATCGGTGCAACATATTACAGTTTAGCCTCAGAATTAGCCAGTATGAATTCCGCCATTCAGCGAGAAGTCCGCACCCGTTGCAAATGCAGCGTCATCGGATGCAATGTAGGCGCACATGGACGCGATTTCATCGGGCGTACCAAGGCGTTTCACCGGAATGGCCGCGACAATCTTTTCCAGAACGTCGGGTCGAATTGCCTTAACCATATCGGTAGCAATATAACCTGGCGATACGGTATTGACGGTCACCCCTTTGCCAGCCACCTCTTGCGCCAAGGCCATAGTAAAGCCATGCAAACCCGCTTTCGCGGTCGAATAGTTGGTTTGTCCAAACTGACCTTTTTGACCGTTAACCGATGAAATGTTAATAACGCGACCCCAATTGTTATCAATCATGCCGTCAATCACTTGTTTAGTGACATTAAATAAGGAATTCAGATTGGTGTCGATGACGGCCTTCCAATCTTCCGGAGTCATTTTCCGAAAAACGCTATCGCGCGTAATGCCTGCGTTATTCACCAATATGTCGACTCGGCCAACCTCCGCCTTAACCTTTTCAAAAGCGGCGACCGTAGAAGCCCAGTCGGAGACGTTGCCTTCCGAGGCTATGAAGTGATATCCAAGCTCCTTTTGTTCGCCCAGCCAACGATCGCGGCGCGGGGAATTGGGTCCACAGCCAGCGATCACAATATGCCCCTTTTTGGAAAGCCGCTGGCAAATTGCGGTACCAATTCCACCCATTCCACCTGTTACATAAGCGATTCGCTGTGACATCGTATTCCCCTCTTCTCTTCGTTGTGAACTGCGTTAATGGTTAAATCCATACCTTAATTTGCTGCATTTATTTTTTCTTTTACATACTTACCAGGGGCCGCGGATAATTTTTTATGCCTTGGATTGCCGTACGTTTTGCTAGCCAATATCTGTTTACCGCCAAATTGCGCAAGCCACTCGGTATAGTCCGGCCACCAACTGCCACGAACATCTTTCGCCGCCGCAAGCCAATCGTCCGCATTGGCTGGTAAATCCGCATTAACCCAATAGTGGCGTTTATTTTTAATGGGCGGATTGATTACTCCAGCAATGTGACCGGATGCGCCGAGCACAAATCGCTTCTTGCCCTTCAATAGTTGGGTTGATCGATACGCGCTATGCCATGGAACGATATGATCATCATGGGATGCGTAAATGTAGACGGGGCAGTCAATCAGAGAGAGGTTCACCTTCTCGCCGCATACAGTTAATTTTCCCGGCTTGACCAACTCATTTTGCAAATAGGTGTGGCGTAGATACCAGCAATACATAGGGCCAGGCAAATTCGTTGAATCGCCATTCCAATACAGTAAATCAAACGGCGGAGGTGAATTTCCTTTAAGGTAATTTTCAACCACGTAATTCCACACTAAATCGTTTGGGCGCAAAAAAGAGAACGTATTGCCGAGATCCAGGCCCGACATCAGACCAAATTGACCTTGCTCTCCGCCGATCGTGGTCTCACGTAACTTAACCATGCCCTCATCCACAAACACATCTAAGATTCCAGTGTCACTAAAGTCGAGCAATGTGGTTAGCAAGGTAAGGCTCGCCACCGGCTTTTGTTTGCGAGCCGCAAGAACAGCTAATGCATTGCTAACCAAGGTGCCGCCCACGCAAAATCCCAAGAGATTAATTTGATCCAGTCCACCAATATCTTTGGTGACTTCGATTGCCTTGATGACACCGTCGCCAATGTAGTCATCCCAAGTCACCTTCGCCATCGATTCATCGGGATTTTTCCAGGAAACTAAAAAAACAGTGTGGCCTTGGCTCACCATATACCGCACCACCGAGTTGTCGGGCTGCAAATCTAAAATGTAATATTTATTGATGCAAGGCGGAACCATCAAGAAAGGTCGCTCATACACTTTTTCAGTTAAAGGCTTGTACTGGATGAGTTCAAAAAGGTGATTCCGAAAAACAACTGCGCCTTCAGTCGTCGCAAGATTCTTGCCAATCTCAAAAGCGGTTTCATCCGTTTGTGAAACTTTCCCCTTTCTTAAATCACCCAGCAAATTCAAAATCCCGTTTTGAATCGATTGGCCTTGTGAGCTAATAATGTGCTCAAGCACCTCGGGATTGGTCGCCACAAAATTCGCGGGGGATAGCGCATCCACCATCTGCAATGTGGTGAACATGACGCGTTGCTTCGTTTTGTGGTCAGCCTCAACTGCTTCAGCCAGCTCCATTAAGTGTTTGGAATTGAGCAGATACATTCCCGCAATCGCTTTACTCCAAGGCGACTGCCATGCCTTACCTGAAAAGCGGCGATCCTTAATCTCGAGCGCGTTGGGGTTGCTAACGTATGCAGCAAGCTCACCCATGTAGCGTTGCTGAATTTCCGATAAGCGCTCTGGCGGTATGAGCGCCATATGCTGGGGTGCCAGCGTTGGCGATTGTCCTGACGGTAATCCTGTAAACATTCTGATCTCTACTCTTTTCCTAGCTAGCCGCAAAGATTTGCTGCATAGACACATTCTCGTTTGAATGACGTACCAGAGTTATAAGCACTAACCCTAGCTGCACAGCTAATAACAAACCAGCAGATAAAAGCTTAATGCAACCAAATAAGCGAGGCGAATCGACCGCAAACGCCGTCACGTCGATAAGAAAAGAAGAGCTTTTGATCGTGGACCGTACAAAATTCACCGCCATAAATCGCTGAAATACCCTTCGATGAAAGGCGGTGCCGCGCTAGTTGGTATAAATCAGCCCAATATTTTCCGGCTTTGCCGTCGACCGCGGTAAAGGCATTGAGGGGCAAAGGAGCGCCATTCCGCACTGCACAATCCTCATATGCCGCGCGAACGTCCTCCCCCACCTCAAAGGCATTTGGACCAATCGCCGGTCCTAGCCAAGCCATCAAGTCCAGCTTCGAATCCGATTTCGCCTGCATGGCATCCACGGTATTCTCTAATACACCCGCTAGTAAGCCTTTCCAGCCAGCATGTGCCGCTCCAACAACCTGGCCATCGCTGCTAGCAAACAGCACCGGCAAGCAATCGGCTGCCATCACGGCCAGGACGCGATTGGGTTGGTTTGTTACTGAAGCATCTGCCTCGATCGGACCTTCGGGGCAGGTTTTGCTATCCGTATCCCAGACACGCGATCCATGCACCTGCCTTAACCAAACGGGCTCCGATGGTAATACTGCCTGCACTCGCAGTCGATTCTCTATTACGGCTGTGGGCTCATCGTTCACATACTGCCCTAAGTTTAGGCTGTCAAAAGGGGCTTTACTGACTCCACCCATGCGTGTGGTACACACAGCGCCGATCCGACTGGGTGCGGGCCAGTCCGGCGCAATCAGCGTTAATCCGGCGTGGGTTTGAATGATGCTCATATTAATTTACCCTCTCCAAGTCTGGCTCGCCAGGCAGAACATCGGCAGTCATCCCCAGTGCAGGCATGAGATTGAGTAGATCTTGTGGTGGCAGCCGATACCACTGCATACGCTCATTACTGGCGGGATGCGTCAAACTCAAAGCGTAGGCATGCAAGGCTTGCCGATGAAAAGGCAACTCTTTCGCGGACCCAGGGACTTTTTTGCGATAAACCGGATCGCCCAATAGTGGAAAGCCCAGTGACTCTAAATGCACGCGAATTTGGTGAGTCCGCCCCGTTTCTAGGCGGCACTCTAGGAGCGCCACTGGGCTAGCGGAGAAATGCCCTATGGCAAGGCGACGATACAAGGTAATTGCCGGCTTACCTTGAATAGAGTGGACGGCCATTTTTAAACGGTCACGCTGATCGCGCGCCACCATGGCCTGAATTTTGCCCTGGGATAGGGGCGTGCCCCATACCCAAGCGAGATAACGTCGACCCACGCTTCTATCCTGTAATTGGCGCACCAAAGCCGTTTGCGCAATATCGGTTCGCGCTACCACCATCAATCCAGAGGTCTCTTTATCGAGGCGGTGCACAATGCCAGCACGTGGCAGATGCTTAAGTTCGGGGTAATGAAATAACAAGCCATTCAGCAGCGTTCCAGACCAGTTGCCAGCAGCAGGGTGAACCACAAGACCCGCTGGTTTGTTAATTACGATTAAAGAATCATCTTCGTAGACCACATCTAATGGGATGTCTTCTGGCGTAAAGGCGAACTGTTCCGGCATTTCCTGGGGGAATACCTTAACGCTCTCGCCTCCCTTGAGTAAGTAACGTGCCCGAGTAATCTTGCCGTCAACCGTTACTGCGCCCGCCTCAACCCAGGTTTTAAGGCGATTTCGGGAATAATCAGGCAAAGCGCCGGCCAAAACCTTGTCTAAACGCTCACCGGAAGCGTCCCAAGGAATTTCTAGGGTAATGAAATCCTCTTCATCGATATAATCAATGGGATTCGAATCAGGAGTCTGCGGCAATGCCACGCTTGAAGTGCCCTAATATGTTTTCAGCCGATAGTTTAAGGCTTAGCAACCAAACCCCAGCGGGTTTGCGTCAGCCTTCCCGCCACCCCCTCCTCCTTTTGGGTTTGCTTGTATGCGCCAGCCTTCTGATTGGGGGCTGCTCCAGCGATGGCAATAAGGATGAAACCGATGGCTGGTCTGAAACGAAGCTCTATAGCGAAGCCACGGAAAAACTCAATGACAATGATTTTGCCAAGTGCGGCAGTTATTTTGAAAAGCTAGAAGCACGCTTTCCCTTTGGCCCTTACTCACAACAAGCCCAAATTAATGCAGCCTATTGTTATTGGAAGGCGAGTGAACAAGCTCAAGCCTTGGTCGCTGTCGATCGCTTTATTAAATTGCACCAGGGCAGCCCAAGCCTGGATTACGCTTATTACCTCAAAGGCTTGATTACATTTAATGATGATTTAGGATTTCTTGGTAAATTCACTGGTCAAGATTTGAGTGAGCGTGATCCCAAAGCGGCGCGTGAAGCATTTGAATCATTTAAGGTCGTGGTAGACCGCTTCCCCAATAGCAAATACGCACCCGATGCGCTGGATCGCATGCGTTACATCGTCAATTCCTTGGCTGAGGCGGATGTGATCGTAGCGCGCTACTATTACCAACGGGGTGCATATTTAGCATCCGCAAATCGCGCGCAACTCGTTCTCAAAGATTACGATCGCGCCCCAGCTGTGGAGGAGGCGCTGTATATCCTCTATAAATCTTATGAAAAATTGGGCATGAAGGACTTAAGCGATGATGCATTGCGGGTCTTTAAACTCAATTTCCCCGATAGTCAGATGCTGGCTACTGGTCAACGGGCGAAGAAAGAGCGCTCGTGGTGGCAAATCTGGAATAAGTAGCCCGGTCTTGGGCACCCTTAAGGCAGGACTGCAATCGGTACGCGTGGCGCCACCGCGCAAATGAGCTCGTAACCAATCGTATCGGCAGCCATCGCCACATCATCGGCTGCAACCCGCCCTCCCCATAACTCGACCTTACTCCCGATCCGAGCATTGGGAGCCTTCCTGAGGTCAACCGTGATCATATCCATTGAAACACGACCTGCTAAGGGGCAAATAACGCCGCCCGCAGGAAGACTGCGATCTTCAATCCAGATTGGAGTGCCATCTCTGGCGTGCCTTGGGTATCCATCGGCGTAGCCACAGGCAATAACGCCAATCCGCATCGGTTCGGGAGCGACAAAGCGCCCCCCATACCCAACGCGATCGCCGGCCGCTAAGTCTTGAATGTCGATAATTTCGCTGTGCAATTGCATCACTGGCTTTAGATTGGCATGCGCAATATCACGAGACTGTCCAGTAGGCGAGAGTCCGTAGAGCATGATTCCCGGCCTAACCCAATCCCCAAGGCTAGTTCGGTGCCATAAGATTGCAGCCGAGTTTGCAAGGCAGGTTTTGCCATGCAAACCCTCAGTAACTACGCTAAAACAGTCCATTTGCTCCCCGACGGTCGGGCTACGCGTCGCATCGTCTGCGTTGGCAAAATGGGTCATGTGTTGTATCTGATGACCTAAGCCATGGAGGCGATGAAACATTTCCCGATAAACCTTAGGGGCAAATCCCAGGCGGTTCATGCCGCTGTTTAGTTTTAAGTACACCGAAAAGACGTGGGCTGAATGCGTAGCCAGGCTTTCCAGTAAGTTCACCTGCTCTTCACAATGGACCACCAAGTCGCAGTCCAGCGCAATCGCTTCATTGAGCTCATCGGCCTGAAACAATCCCTCCAACATCAAAATACGCCCCTGCCAGCCCTGGGAGCGAAGCCACTGAGCATCGCGCAAGTCCAGCAAAGCAAATCCGTCTGTAGCCCCCAAGCCCTCCAATACGGATTCCAGTCGATGGCCATAAGCTCCTGCTTTAATAACTGACCACACCCCGGCTCCCGGAGCCAGCTCCCGAACCCGGTCTAAATTATGGCGAAAGGCCTCAATGTGAATTGATGCCAAAATAGGCCGATTCATAACTGAAACCCCTTTCATGTTTTAATGCTGTAAATGACACGATTGTACGAATGAACCGTAGTTTTTATACCATTATGGCGGCGCAATTTTTTTCGTCGCTCGCAGATAACGCATTGTTGATTGCGGCTATCGCTCTCCTGGTCCAGCTAGAAGCGCCGGCCTGGATGACGCCCCTTCTTAAATTGTTCTTTGTGATGTCCTATGTGGTTTTGGCCGCCTTTGTTGGTGCATTTGCCGACTCCAGGCCCAAGGGTAATGTCATGTTCATCACGAACACCATCAAATTCGTGGGGTGCGCAGTCATGCTGTTCGGTAGCCACCCCCTCCTTTCCTATGCCATAGTGGGCCTTGGGGCAGCAGCGTATTCGCCTGCCAAATACGGTATTTTGACGGAGTTGCTCCCCCCTGAAAAGCTGGTTGCCGCCAATGGCTGGATTGAAGGCCTGACGGTTGGATCAATCATCTTGGGTACGGTCTTGGGCGGCGTACTGATCAGCGCCAGCGTTTCTGCCAGCCTTTTGAGCTTTGATTTACCCGTAGTGAATACCGGAATTGATACCCCAGCAGAATCTGCAATCTTGGTGATAATGCTGATTTATATTATTGCCGCCGTTATTAATTTACAAATTCCTGATACCGGCGCGCGCTATGTTGCGCAAAAGACGAATCCAATTGAATTAGTTCACGACTTTGCGATTTGCTTTAGAACGCTTTGGAATGATCGCTTAGGTCAGATTTCCTTAGCCGTGACTACCCTGTTTTGGGGTGCCGGCGCTACTCTGCAATTTATTGTTCTCAAGTGGGCGCAAACCGCGCTCAATATGAGCTTATCGCAAGGCGCTATTTTGCAGGCCATTTCGGCTGTTGGCGTCGCCGGTGGTGCAGTTTGGGCTGCTGCTCGCATTCCCTTGCGTCAATCCTTAAGTGTCCTGCCCTATGGCGTTGGCATGGGTCTCGTGGTTTGCATTATGGCGGTCTATCACATTGATTTAATTCCGCCGGTAGTACTGTTAGAGCTTGGAAAGATGCAGTTAACCCTCAATTTGGTTCCGCCCTACCTGCTTCTGATTTTAGTGGGCTGGCTTGCGGGCTATTTTGTGGTGCCCATGAATGCCTTGTTACAGCATCGAGGTCATGTTTTGATGTCCGCGGGCCACTCGATTGCGGTTCAAAATTTCAATGAAAATATTTCGGTGCTTAGCATGCTGATGCTCTATGCATTGTTAATTTGGCTGGATGTTCCAATCACATATGTCATTATTGGCTTTGGCCTGTCGGTGAGCGTCATTATGGTGCTTATTATCAAGCGCCATAAGCGCAACCAAGCGGAGTACGACTCACTGCACCTGATTGGCGAAAGCAAGCACTAAATCTTCTTGCTTGATCCTAGCCCCTTAGAGGCTTTGTAGTACCGAACGAGCGAGTAGCAAGTCTTCCCACAGTAGCGCTTTATCAGCCGGTCTAGCCAGTAGCTGAGCCAACTCTAAGGTGGCAATCAACGGAATCTCATCGCCTTGAACTTGTAAGGCATGAATGGCTCCGCGCAGTTCTGCCAGCGGCGTATTTTCACCCGTTAGGCGCTGCGCAGTGGCCGCCCCAAATGCCAACGCAACTAGCGGGGTTTCGCTTATCGGCGCAAGCGAGTCTAGGCTAGCTTTAGCCTCCTTCCACACCCAAGCGCGATTACTTAAACCCAAGGCGCGCACCATATTCTGAAATAAAGTCAGCGCATCGCCCTGGGGTTTGGTGCCAATAAAGACCCAACTCAGTGATGTGGAGCCACTGGTCATGGACGGTGCAGCGACCTGTGCAGGCTGGCCACTTTCTGCCTGAATCAGTTCAGGCGATGCAGGCTGTAGAACGGTTCGATCAGACCATTCCGTGATCCCCATTTCCTTTAAAAAGGCTGAACGGGCAGCGGAATCAATGGCAGACGAATTCATAATCACCCTAGGGTAATGGATTTAGCCATCACACCGGCATCTTCGCGCTTTCCGCCGATCTCATCTGCCGGATAATATTCTTTACGCACACCGATAATGCCGTAGCCCATATGCTCATACAGCTTTACGGCGGGAAGATTGGATGGACGCACTTCTAAAATAATTCGCCCCATTCTGTGTTGGGCGGCAATACCCTCAATTGCTTGCATAACGCGCGAGCCGATGCCGTTTCGCCTTAGCGCCGGATCAATGGTGATATTTAGTAGATGCAGTTCATCTACGGCAGGATACAAGATGCAGTAGCCCCATAAGGCAGGAAGATCGGCGGGGATCGCGGCAAGCTCCTCTACCGATAATGTGCTCACATCAGGGCGAATACAGTAGGCCCAGTGACCCGCTGTTAATGAATCTAAAAAGTTTCCTTGCGTCCATGGGTGCGAGTGTGAAATTGCCTCGAGCGCCATAACGGAGCGCATATCCGATGGCTGCATGGGCATAAAAGACAATTGGGCTTGGGGTGTATTCATCATAGGGTTTTATACGTTATTTTGCATGACGCTCGGCGATCGTTTGCGCGACTTTATTCCGAATATACAGGGGCTCTAAATCATATACCGATATCAGTTGCTGCTTTGATAACATTGACTCGCCGCAGCGCAAGACGCCAAGCGCGCTGATGGCGAGACTGGGATCGCACTGCTCTGCGGGCAAGCGATGAGAAAGCTGCTGCGCAAACTCACTGAAAGCGCTGCCAAATCCGCATTCAATCCCGTCAAAGTCGATCTGGTCGGGGGGCGACAACTTAATATCCCCAATGCGCTCTGGCAATGCATGCAAGGAGTGGTTCAGGTGATTCAACCCCCCTACAGTCAAGCGGTAACTTGCCCAATACACCTCTCCCATACGAGCATCAATTGCCACCATAAAGCTATGGGTACCAGCAGGCATAGTCTGCAGGAGTGGATGTTCTAAAGCCAATGCAGCAATGGCATCGAGGCTAGCTACAGGAGCAATCTTTACATGACTGGCAATAGCAAGGCCTTGGACAGCGGCAACCCCAAGCCGAACGCCGGTGAATGCGCCTGGACCAACCCCAATCGCAATCGCATCTAAGTCACCAAGCGATGTCTCTGCTTCATCGAGCAATTCACTAATCCAGGGTAATAGATGCTGGCTTGCGGCTGGGCCCAGCTGTTGATGGCGCTGCAATACCCGCCGCTCATTCGCAGATGACGCAATGCTGATTGCGACCGAACACCATGCTGATGAAGTATCAATTGCCAATAATCGCTTCACCACAATACATACCCTTTATACAGGCCGGAGCCCAATCAATTATGAAAGCGCCTGAATTATTTCAGGGGGCGCCTGAACTAACTCAATTAGAACACCTTCTCCACTGAGTGGAAATTGATCATTGCCTTTGGGGTGTACAAACACAATATCGTGACCTGCGGCACCTTTACGGATGCCGCCTGGGGCAAATCGCAACCCTTGCTCGCTAAGCCATTGTTCGGCAACCAGCAAATTATCAACCCATAACCCAATATGATTCAGCGGTGTTTGATGCACTGCTGGCTTTTTTTGAGCGTCGACGGGTTGCATCAAGTCCACCTCCACTTCATGCGCCCCCCGACCAATGGCGCAGATATCCTCATCGACGTTTTCACGTTCAGAGACAAACGTATCCTTAAAATTAAATCCCAGCAAATCCACCCATAGCTTACGAAGACGAGCCTTGTCTTCGCCGCCAATCGCGATTTGCTGAATGCCTAAAATTCGAAAGGGTCGAGTCGATGTTGTCACGGCAATATCCTTACTGAAAGCGAATGATGATTTGATCCACCGCAAGGCTTTCACCCTCTTTTGCGAGGATTTCAGAGACAACGCCGTCTTGCAAAGCGGAGAGTGTGTTTTCCATCTTCATGGCTTCAATCGATGCGAGTTTTTGACCAGCAGTCACCGTATCGCCAACACCCACAGCCAATTTAGTTAATAAGCCAGGCATCGGTGATAACACCATTTTCGACGTATCAGGCGGCAACTTGATCGGCATACGCGCTTGCAGCTCAGCACCTAATGGGCTTAACACCATGCACTCGTAATGCGCTCCATCCAAGATCAGGTGGTAACGAATACCGCGCCGCTCTACCTGCGCCGAGACCGACTCAGCATCGTTAATGCGGGCATTTAAAAGAATATCTCCTGGCTGCCAATCGCTAGTGATATCGTAACGAAGAGCGCCTTCATTCGCCTCCACATAGACAGAATAAACACCATCCTTGAGCTCAACTCGAGTAGGAATATGCACCGGATCGGCCATCGAGCCAACGACCTTACCCGTTACCAAAACAAAACGATTGCCAATCTTCATTTCATGGCCCGCCAACTGCCCCTCAATTACCTGAACATGCTCCAGATAGCGGGTGCGCATAACGGTTGCCAGGGCAGCCAGGCGATACGGATCTACAGGCTGTACGGAGTCCTTTTTAAATCCATCCGGATACTCTTCGGCAATAAAGCCGGTTGTAAAGTCGCCAGATACAAAGCGCGGATGTTGCAATAAGCCAGCCTGAAATGGAATATTCGAATGAATGCCTCGTATGACAAATTCATTTAAGGCTCGTCGCATCTTATAAATGGCATCAGTGCGATCCTTGCCATGCACAATCAATTTGGCGATCATCGAGTCGTAATACATCGGAATCTCGCCCCCTTCGTATACGCCAGTGTCAACACGCACGCCATGCTCTTGCGCGGGTGGTCGGTATTTCACTAGTCGGCCGGTCGAAGGCAGGAAATTACGGAAAGGATCATCGGCGTTAATTCGGCACTCCATTGACCAACCATCGAGTTTGATCTGGTCTTGCGTAAAGGCAAGCTTTTCGCCAGCCGCAACCCGAATCATTTGCTCAACTAGATCGAGGCCTGTGATGGACTCGGTAACCGGATGCTCAACCTGTAAGCGGGTATTCATCTCTAAAAAATAAAAAGACTTATCTTTTCCCACGACAAACTCAACCGTGCCGGCCGACTGGTAGTTCACCGCGCGCGCGAGTGAAACGGCTTGCTCACCCATAGCCTTGCGCGTTGCCGGATCAATGAAGGGCGAAGGCGCCTCTTCAATCACTTTTTGATGGCGTCGCTGAATGGAGCAATCGCGCTCCCACAGGTAGACGATATTGCCGTGAGCGTCGCCTAACACCTGAATCTCGATATGGCGTGGACCCTCTACAAACTTCTCAATGAATACCCGATCATCGCCAAAACTATTGAGCGCTTCAGTACGGCAAGCGGAAAAACCATCAAAAGCCTCTTGATCATTAAATGCCACCCGAAGGCCTTTGCCGCCGCCGCCTGCAGAGGCTTTAATCATGACTGGATAGCCAATGTCTTTAGCAATACGCACCGCGACTTCAGGCGATTCAATGGCTTCGTTATAGCCCGGAATGGTATTGACTTTTGCTTCAAGCGCTAATTTTTTAGAAGCAATTTTATCGCCCATAGCGGCAATCGATGCAAATTTAGGTCCGATAAAGACGATACCCTCTTCTTCGCAGCGTCTAGCAAATTGCTCATTTTCAGATAAAAAACCATAGCCTGGATGCACTGCTTGAGCGCCGGTGTCTTTACATGCTTGAATAATGCGATCCATTACCAGGTAAGACTCGCGTGATGGCGCCGGCCCAATGCAGACTGCCTCGTCAGCCAGTTGAACGTGCCTTGCCTCGCGATCCGCCTCAGAAAAAACGGCAACGGTTCGGATGCCCATCCGCTTGGCTGTTTTAATCACGCGGCATGCGATTTCGCCGCGATTGGCGATCAATATTTTTTTAAACACAGTAGTTGTCATGGTGAGCTCGCCTATCTATTACAGGGGAATATTGCCGTGCTTGCGCTCTGGATTTTTTAAATCCTTGTCTTTGAGCATCGCCAGGGAACGCGCAATGCGTTTGCGCGACTCATGCGGCAGAATAACGTCATCAATATAGCCGCGCCGACCCGCAACAAATGGATTGGCAAACTTCGCCTTGTATTCTGCTTCACGCGCTGCGATTTTTTCAGGATTGCCTTTCTCGTCGCGGAAAATAATTTCAACCGCGCCTTTGGGTCCCATTACGGCAATCTCCGCAGAAGGCCAAGCAAAATTAACATCGCCACGCAAATGCTTAGAAGCCATCACATCATAGGCGCCGCCATAGGCTTTGCGCGTAATTAAGGTCACCTTAGGAACCGTACAATCCGCATAGGCATACAGCAATTTAGCTCCATGCTTAATAATGCCGCCGTATTCTTGTGCGGTACCTGGCATAAAGCCAGGCACATCTACCAGCGTGACCACGGGGATATTAAATGCATCGCAAAACCGCACAAAGCGCGCTGCTTTAATCGAGGCCTTAATGTCTAAGCAACCGGCAAGCACTAGAGGCTGATTGGCAACAACGCCAATCGTTTGGCCTTCGATGCGCCCAAAGCCAATGATTATATTTTTAGCGTAATCGGGTTGCAATTCAAAAAACTCACCATCATCAGCGATCTTGCGAATGAGCTCATGCATATCGTATGGCTGATTAGGATTTGCTGGAACCAACGTATCGAGCGAGAAGTCGGGTGCCTCATCGACCCGCGCAGATCGCAAAACTGGCGGCTTTTCTTTATTGGATAAAGGCAGATAATTAAAAAAGCGACGTAACATCAAGATCGCCTCAACATCGTTTTCAAACGCCAAATCACAGACACCAGAAATGGTGGAATGGGTTACAGCGCCACCGAGTTCTTCTGCAGTCACATCCTCATGCGTAACGGTTTTAACTACCTCTGGTCCCGTCACGAACATATAAGAACTATCCTTAACCATGAAAATAAAGTCGGTTAAGGCGGGCGAGTACACTGCTCCGCCAGCGGATGGGCCCATGATCAAGGAAATCTGTGGAATCACCCCCGAAGCGGTGACATTACGCTGAAAAATTTCCGCATATCCTCCCAAGGAGGCGACGCCCTCCTGAATGCGCGCGCCGCCCGAATCATTGAGGCCAATAACGGGTGCGCCCACTTTCATGGCTTGATCCATAACTTTGCAAATCTTCTCGGCATGGGCCTCAGACAAAGATCCGCCGAGCACCGTAAAGTCTTGCGAGAATACAAATACGAGACGCCCATTGATCATGCCATAACCAGTGACTACACCATCGCCTGGCACAGTTTGATCCGCCATGCCAAAATCAGTACACCGATGCTCCACAAACATATCCCACTCTTCAAAGCTACCCGCATCGAGCAGTAATTCAATCCGCTCACGGGCAGTGAGTTTGCCTTTGGCATGTTGCGCCTGAATGCGTTTTTGCCCGCCACCCAAGTGGGCTAATTCACGCTTAGCTTCCAGCTGTTGAATAATGTCTTGCATGCTGACTCCTTAAAAAGAGGTATGTCCCATTGCCTCGAGCAATCGCCTTGCGGCAACCGATGCAGCGATGGTTCCTTGATTTACTGAGGCGCTTAGCTCGGGAAGCAAGGCCTGAACAGCGGGGTTATTTTTAAAAATACTTTTGAGTCCGGCATCGATACGCTCCCACATCCAAGCGCCAGCCTGGAGTTGGCGGCGATCTTGCAGTCGGCCATTGGCATTCTGTAGCGCCTGAAAGCGCAGGATGTGCTCCCACAACTCACCCACTCCACTTCCCTGCAATGCCGATAGACTCATTACCATTGGGTGCCAATACTGCGCGTCATGGCTTGCATGGTCTGGGTTGCCCTGAAAGCCCAAGAGCCGGAGAGAGCTGGTAATAAATGCCTGAGCCCGCATGGCTGCATTGGGGTCGATATCCGCCTTATTAATCACAATTAAATCGGCTAACTCCATCACCCCTTTTTTGATGGCCTGCAAATCATCTCCCGCATTGGGTAATTGGAGCAATAAAAATAGATCCGTCATACCCGCAACTGCAATCTCGCTCTGACCCACGCCGACGGTCTCTACGATGACAATATCGTGCCCCGCCGCCTCGGCAACCAATAATGCTTCGCGGGTTTTTTCTGCGACGCCGCCCAGAGTGCCAGATGAAGGGCTGGGACGGATGAAGGCGCTGTCATGCACCGAGAGTCGCTCCATTCGTGTTTTATCGCCCAAAATCGAACCGCCCGACAGGCTGGATGATGGATCTATGGCGAGTACCGCTACGCGATGACCGCGCTCAATGAGGTAAAGCCCGAGGGTTTCAATCAGGGTTGATTTTCCTACGCCCGGAACACCCGAGATACCCAAGCGAAATGATTTTCCGGTTTTGGGCAATAAGGCATTAAGCAAATCATCAGCGCGCCGACGGTGATCCATGCGCGTGGATTCGAGCAAGGTAATTGCCTTGGCGAGACCGCGACGCTGCGCCGCACCCGGAGGTCCAGTAATAGCATCAAACAGCGCTTGATCGGCAACCGGCAACATACCTGAACTTAAAGGGGCTTAACTTGTTTACGAATCTGCTCAAGCACATCTTTTGCCGATGCCGGAATGGGAGTGCCGGGACCATAAATTCCCTTCACGCCAGCCTCGTACAGGAACTCATAATCTTGTCGTGGAATAACGCCGCCAACAAAGACAATGATGTCATCGGCGCCCTGCTTACGGAGCTCAGCGATGATGGCTGGGACTAAGGTTTTGTGGCCAGCAGCTAAAGTTGAAACACCCAATGCATGCACGTCATTTTCGATCGCCTGCCGAGCGCATTCCTCAGGCGTCTGAAAGAGTGGGCCAATATCCACATCAAAACCCAGGTCAGCAAATGCTGTTGCAACTACTTTAGCGCCGCGATCGTGTCCATCTTGACCCAGTTTCGCAATCATGACGCGCGGTCTACGCCCAAAATCGGTAGCAAACTGGGCTAGTTCGCCTTTAAGTTTTTCCCAGCCTTCGGCTGAGTCATAAGCAGCTGCATACACACCGGTCACCTTTTGCGTATCGGCGCGATGGCGCCCGTAAACCTTTTCCAAGGCATCAGAAACTTCGCCCACCGTAGCCCGCAAACGCATTGCCGCAACGGCGAGCTCCAATAAATTACCCGTTTGGCTTTCGGCCGCCTCGGTTAATGCGCTTAATGCAGCCTCAACCGCTTTGCTATCGCGGGATGCTTTAATTTTTGTTAATCGATCAATTTGATTGGTGCGCACTTTATCGTTATCGATCATGAGTACGTCAACCAGCTCTTCCTTGCCAAGCTTGTATTTATTAACGCCCACAATAACATCCGAACCCGAATCGATTTTGGCTTGTTTTTCTGCGGCAGCGGCTTCAATTTTGAGTTTGGCCCAGCCGCTTTCAACCGCCTTGGTCATACCACCCATTGCGTCCACCTCAAGAATAATTTCCCACGCTTTGTCGGCCATCTCTTGAGTCAAGTTCTCCATCATGTACGATCCCGCCCAAGGGTCAATCACGCTGGTGATGTGTGTCTCTTCTTGCAAGATGAGCTGGGTGTTTCGGGCGATGCGACTGGAAAACTCGGATGGCAGCGCAATGGCCTCATCAAACGAATTCGTATGCAAAGATTGCGTGCCGCCAAACACAGCTGCCATGGCCTCTACCGTTGTACGTACGACATTGTTGTAGGGATCTTGCTCGGTCAGTGACCATCCCGACGTTTGGCAATGGGTTCGCAACATCAACGATTTTGGATTCTGCGGATTAAATTCCTTCATAATTCGCCACCACAACAAACGGGCCGCACGCAATTTTGCGACTTCCAGATAAAAATTCATGCCAATCGCAAAGAAGAATGACAGTCGACCCGCAAAGCCATCGACATCAAGGCCTTTTGCTAAAGCAGTTTTGACATACTCCTTACCGTCCGCCAACGTAAAGGCCAGCTCCAAAACCTGATTGGCCCCGGCTTCTTGCATGTGGTAACCCGATATCGAAATCGAGTTGAACTTAGGCATGTTTTTGGCGGTGTACTCAATAATGTCGCCAATAATCCGCATGGATGGCTCTGGCGGATAAATGTAGGTATTGCGCACCATGAACTCCTTCAGAATGTCATTCTGAATCGTTCCGGACAGTTGCGCCTGACTAACGCCCTGCTCTTCACCCGCTACGATGTAGCCCGCCAATACAGGCAACACCGCTCCATTCATGGTCATTGAAACCGATACCTTGTCGAGCGGAATTCCATCAAAGAGGATCTTCATATCCTCCACCGAATCTATGGCGACCCCCGCCTTACCCACATCACCCGTCACTCGAGGATGATCGGAATCATAGCCACGGTGAGTGGCCAAATCAAACGCTACGGAAACGCCTTGGCCGCCGGCATCCAGTGCTTTGCGGTAAAACGCATTCGACTCCTCAGCAGTTGAGAAACCGGCGTATTGGCGTATGGTCCACGGACGTACGGAATACATGGTTGCTTGAGGCCCTCGAACAAAGGGCTCAAACCCAGGCAAGGTATCTGCATAGGGTAGCTCAGCAGAATCCGCTGACGTGTAAAGCGCTTTTAGATGAATGCCATCTGGCGTTTTCCATCCCAGCTCATCAACATTTCCATTAGGGGCTGACTTTTCAGCGGCTTTCTCCCAATCACTGCGCGTAGCCGTTTTAGTCTCTGGCCATTTATTTTGTTTTGATGAGCTCATCCACAACTCCTGTTTTGCTGTATTTGATTTTTTTCTGTGAGCATTATTTTGCTTGACAAATTACGGTCTGTCTAGATATTGTATACATAATTATGAATACAAAAATCTATTTTCTGTACGAATTTCCCGATGAATTTACCCAATAGACCACTGTATGAGGATGTAGCAGAACAACTGCGCGCCCAAATTTTTGCGCACAATCTGGAACCCGGCAGCTGGCTGGATGAGCAAAGTTTGGCAGTTCAATTCGGAATCAGCCGCACACCCATGCGGGAGGCCATTAAAGTATTGGCATCTGAAGGGCTTGTCACCATGAAGCCCCGCCGAGGAGCCTACGTAACCGAAGTAGAACGACGGGATTTAGAGCAGATATTTGCTGTTTTAGCCCTTCTGGAGGGTTCTGCGGCAAAAGAAGTCGCTTTAAAGGCGACAGAGGAGCAGCTCAACCAACTGGACAATATGCACTTAAAGCTCGAAAGATCAGCGGCCGATCGGGATGTGGAACAATTTTTTGAGATCAATGTGCAGTTCCATGAACTGCTCATGGAAATCGCCGATAACCGCTGGATGAACGGTGTGATTAACGACCTACGCAAAGTGCTTAAATTACAGCGGCGCGACTCCCTCGGACGGGCTGGGCGACTGCAAAACGCACTGAGTGAGCATCGCAAGATTTTGAAAGCATTGCTAAAACGGGATGGCGTTGCAGCCGAAGAAGCGATGCGAGAGCATTTAGCGCACGGCTTGGAGGCGGCGCGCTAATAGCTCAAGGGCCGGCTTATTTCTTGATGACCATAGTCCCCGGCAGAGACGCGATATAAGCAGCCATGTTGCGCAAGTCTGCGTCGCTATATTGAGCAACCTGAGAGGTCATCACGGCATTTTTTCTGCCAAAGTTCGGATTATTTGCGACTTGGTAAGAGCGTAATGCGTAGTACAAATAATCAGAGTACTGACCAGCAAGCTTGGGATATGCAGGCGCAACCGGCGTATTTAAATCGGCGCCGTGGCAGGCTGCGCAATTATTTTTTTCAACGAGCTCTTTGCCTTTTTGTAAATTGGATGCGTGGGCAATGCCAATGCTTGAAAGCAAAACAGTAATAAGTAGAGCAACTTTCATGAACGAGCCTTTAAATCGATATCACTTCAATGGGTTGATTGGGGATGTGGCAGTCTGAGCCGCATAGTATTCACTGATATCAGCCATATCTTTTGGGCTCATACTCCCAGCAATAGAGCGCATAGTGGGATGCTTACGCTCCCCAGACTTGTAGGCCTCTAATGCGGCATAGATATAGGCTGCATTTTGTCCGCCAATTTTTGGAACGCGATACACCAAAGGATAGTCCGCGCGATAGTCGGGAATAGCATGGCAACCCGTGCAGAGCCATACCTTAGACTCGGCCGCGGCAGCGGAACCCTTTACTTCTTGTGCTTGCGTGCTAAATGCAGCGGCGGAAAGCCCAATAGATAGGGTAAGCGCAGCCAAGCGTGATGGTTGAGTAATCGATAGTTTTTTCATGGAAATCATCAATGTGCAAAATGATCAATAATAAGTTTGAAAGAGTATAGCGGACACCGTCGCCCTACTCTGTTTTACCGCAAAATTCCCAGTAAAATCGGAGTTTTATACCCTCTTAGCGACCAAATCCAACCATGACCAATACTAATATTGCCGCCCGCCTACAAACCCTCGGAATCGAGCTTCCTCCCGCCGCCGCTCCAGCCGCCGCTTATGTCATGGCAGCCTCTTTAGGCTCAACCGTATTTTTATCGGGCCACATTGCCAAACGCGATGGCAAGCCTTGGGTTGGTAAGCTGGGCCTTGACATGAATACTGCGGATGGCAAACTGGCTGCCCGTGGGATTGCAATCGATCTACTCGCAACATTGCAGGCCCATCTGGGCTCACTTGATCAGGTGAAGCGGATTGTCAAGGTCATGGGGCTAGTTAACTCAAGCTCTGAATATACAGAGCAACACCTTGTTATCAATGGCTGTTCCGAGCTACTCGTTGAGGTATTTGGTGATGCCGGCAAGCATGCCCGTAGCGCCTTTGGTGTGGCCCAGATTCCCTTGGGCGCCTGCGTTGAGATTGAGCTCATAGCCGAGATTTAAGTCGCCAGCGTCCTGCTAGGGCCATAAAAAAGCCAAGAGAAGTCTCTTGGCTTTTTTTGCATCTGGGCAAGCAAATCACCTAGTTTGCGGTGAGCTTTCCATCCTTTAAACGCGGTTCTAGGAAGTGCCCTTTGCGAGCCCGATTGCCGGCAAAGGATTTTAGAGTCTTGCTATCTAAACTGGCTTCGGTGGGCTTGCCAGCCCGACCGGCGCCCGAATACGTTGCGCCCTCGGCGCCAACAGCAATCGCCGATGACAGCCGCTCCTTATCATCTAAGCCCATTAAGATAACTCCTTTTCCGCCGGTAGGCAGGCGTTTGAGCTCATCTAGGGGGAATACTAAAAGACGTGCGCCCTCAGAGAGGCAAGCAACCTGTTTCATCCCCGGACGCACTTTCGCCGCTCCAAGCGGCGCATCGCCGGCGGGGAACTTGGTGTCGATGCCCACAAAGGATTTGCCAGCTTTATTGCGGGTCACCATATCCGATACATTGGCTAAGAACCCATTTCCAGCGCGAGTTGAAATGAGCACCAAGTCATCTAACTGACCGGCGTAATACGCCACCATCTGCGAACCCGCCGCTAAATTGACGAAGCTAGTTAATGGCGCGCCATCGCCGCGAGCGCCCGGAAGCTCACTTACGGGAACGGTGTAGACCCTGCCATCACTACCAAAACCCTGCATCACATCCACGGTGCGGCACTCGTAAGTAGCGTATAGGGCATCGCCCGCCTTAAATGAAAATTGCAAGGCATCATGTTCGTGCCCTTGGCGAACGCGAACCCAGCCCTTTTGCGACACAATAACCGTAACAGGCTCATCAATCACTTTAGCTTCAGCGACCGCCCGTTTATCTTCACGAATGATCGTGCGGCGATCATCGCCAAATTCTTTGGCATCCGATTCGATTTCCTTAATGATGCGCTTGCGTAAGGTGGTATCGCTCTGCAAGAGGCTGTCGAGATCGTCCTTTTCAGCTTGCAAGTCCTTGAGCTCTTGTTCAATCTTAATGCCTTCTAATCTCGCCAATTGACGTAAGCGAATTTCTAAAATGTCCTCGGCCTGACGATCGCTCAACTTAAATGCGGAAATTAAATCGGCCTTGGGATCGTCGCTATTGCGAATGATCTTGATGACTTTGTCAATATTGAGCAGAACAATTTGGCGCCCTTCCAGAATATGCATTCGGGCATTGACTTTGCCAAGCCGGTGCTCTGTGCGACGAGTGACCGTAGCCACACGGAAATTAATCCATTCCGAAATAATCTCGAGCAAACCCTTTTGACGAGGTCTGCCATCATTACCAATCATCACCAAATTGATTGGCGCATTGGACTCAAGCGAAGTGTGAGCCAGCAATAAATTTACGAACTCGTTGACATCAACATTTTTGCTCTTGGGTTCAAACACCAAACGCACCGCTGCGTCTTTACTCGACTCATCGCGAACGCCATCCAGGACATTCAGAATGGTCGCCTTGATATTCGCTTGATCAGGCGTTAACGATTTTTTGCCGAGTTTAATTTTGGGGTTGGTTAATTCTTCAATTTCTTGAAGTACGCGCTGGGTTGATGTGGCTGGCGGCAATTCATTGACCACCATTTGCCACTGCCCTCGCGCAAGCTCTTCGACCGACCAACGGGCACGTACCTTCAGGCTGCCCCGTCCTCCCTCATAAATTTGGGCGATTTCACTGGCTGATGAAATAATTTGGCCGCCGCCTGGATAATCAGGTCCAGGGACGATCCGAAGCAGCTCAGAAGTACTCATTTTGGGTGACTTCATTAAAGCTACCGCTGCTGCCGCAACCTCACGCAAATTATGGGACGGTATTTCGGTTGCCATACCGACGGCAATACCGGATGCCCCATTGAGCAAGACAAAAGGCAGTCGCGCTGGCAATAGCTTGGGTTCCTGAAAGGAGCCATCGTAGTTGGGTGCGAAATCGACCGTTCCCTCATCGATCTCACTGAGCAATAAGTGGGTTGCAATTTTAGTTAAACGCGCCTCGGTGTAACGCATCGCCGCAGCACCATCGCCATCTCGCGATCCAAAATTGCCCTGTCCGTCAATCAAGGGGTAACGCAAGGAGAAACTTTGAGCCAATCGGACCAAGGCGTCGTAAGCCGATTGATCGCCGTGCGGATGGAACTTGCCCAGCACATCGCCGACCACACGCGCACTTTTAACGGGCTTGGCATCCGCACGCAAACCCATTTCACTCATAGAGAAAAGGATGCGGCGCTGAACTGGTTTTTGACCATCCGCCACTTCGGGCAAGGCGCGCCCCTTAACGACACTAATGGCGTAATCTAGGTAAGCGCGCTCAGCATAGACGGCTAAGGTAAGGCTCTCAGCGCCATCGCCATTAATCCCATCGGTTTGCGGTGGCGATATTGGTGGCGCGGGCGGGGTGCCCTCATCCAATCCAAATAAATCGGCTTGCTCCAGCCCCTTCGGGCTGGTATCAGTTTTACGTATTGCCATTAGATATCCGCCTCGACTTCATTGCCACGCTCTTCCAGCCAGTCGCGCCGCGCACTAGACTCGGATTTACCCATCAACATATCCATGGTTTTAAAGGTATCTTGCTCACTTAGAGCGCCTAAGGTCACCGGCAATAAGCGCCGAGTATCGGGATTCAAAGTGGTATCCCACAATTGCTCAGCACTCATTTCACCAAGGCCTTTAAAACGGGAGATTTGCCACGCATTATCGCGAACTCCGTCTTTGCGCAGCTTATCCTCAATCGCATTGAGCTCACTGCTATCAAGCGCATAAATCTTTTGCGCAGGCTTTTTACCTCGGGCCGGCGCATCAACCCGGAAGAGTGGAGGTCTAGCGATGTACACATGCCCAGCATCAAGCAGCTTGGGAAAATGTTTATAAAATAATGTTAAGAGCAAGACTTGGATATGAGAGCCATCCACGTCCGCATCCGACAAGATACAAATTTTTCCATACCGCAAATTAGATAAGTCAGGACTATCGCCTGCACCGTGGGGATCCACCCCAATCGCAACCGCGATGTCATGGACTTCATTGTTTGCAAAGAGGCGATCGCGCTCCGCTTCCCACGTATTTAAGACCTTGCCACGCAAGGGCAAAATTGCTTGATATTCTTTATTGCGACCCATTTTGGCTGAGCCACCAGCAGAATCGCCCTCAACCAAAAAGAGTTCATTCATGCCCGTGTCTTGACTCTCGCAGTCCGTTAACTTACCAGGCAGAACGGCAACGCCAGACGATTTTTTCTTCTCGACTTTTTGACCGGCGCGAGTGCGTGCTTGCGCCTGCTTAATGACGAGCTCAGCCAGTTTGCGACCGTAGTCAACGTGCTGATTGAGCCAAAGCTCCAAGGCGGATTTAGAAAAGCCGGAAACGAGACGAACCGCATCGCGGGAATTCAGGCGCTCTTTAATTTGCCCCTGAAATTGTGGATCCAAGACCTTTGCGGACAAAATGAAGGATGCTCGCGCAAACACATCTTCCGGCATTAGCTTTACGCCCTTCGGCTGCAAAGCGTGCATCTCAATAAAACCCTTGACCGCATTAAAAAGGCCTTCGCGTAAGCCACTCTCATGCGTGCCGCCTGCGGGCGTTGGAATTAAATTGACATAACTCTCACGCACTGGAGCGCCATCCTCGGTCCATGCGACCACCCAAGCAGCACCCTCGCCTTCAGCAAACGCATCCTCATCGGCATTGCCGGTAGCGTATTGCTCGCCCTCAAATGCGGGAATCACCTCGGCGCTGTGCCCTGCTTGCGCTAAAGCCTCATTCAAATAACCGCGCAAACCTTGGGCGTACTGCCATGATTGGGTCTCGCCATTTTTTTCTTGAATTAAGGTGACCTTTACACCTGGAAGTAGGACGGCCTTTGAGCGCAATAGCCGAATTAAATCGGCCATGGGAATGGCGCCGCTATCAAAGTACTTGGTATCAGGCCAAGCGCGTACGCGGGTGCCGTGCGCCTTTTCCCCTTTATCCGCTGGTTTGCTTTTGAGTTTTTCGATCACATTGCCATCGGCAAAGGTGAGCGTGGAAATCTGACCTTCTCGCCAAACAGTAACCTCT
Organism: Polynucleobacter sp.; assembly: GCA_030696845.1. GTDB lineage: Bacteria > Pseudomonadota > Gammaproteobacteria > Burkholderiales > Burkholderiaceae > Polynucleobacter. The sequence goes on along the minus strand of JAUYRJ010000023.1, from coordinate 377 downwards.
AAGCGTTTCGAGAGAGCATTGGTAACCGACACACCCACGCCGTGCAGGCCACCTGAAAACGCATAGGCACCCCCCGTACCCTTTTCAAATTTACCGCCAGCATGCAGTTGGGTAAATACAATTTGCACTACGGGCAACTTTTCCGTGGGATGAATGCCCACCGGAATACCGCGTCCATCATCTTCAATACTGACACTGCCATCGGTATGCAAGGTAACCATAATTTGCTTACCAAATCCACCTAAGGCCTCATCGGAAGCGTTATCCAAGACCTCTTGAATAATGTGCAGTGGATTATCGGTCCTGGTATACATACCAGGGCGCTGACGAACGGGCTCCAGTCCTTTTAAGACCTGAATCGACGATTCGCTGTATTC
>JAUYRJ010000019.1 GCA_030696845.1 Polynucleobacter sp. | reverse complement strand
TGCTCTTTAGCCACGTTATCTTCAATACGCAAGGCCAAGCTATAGATTGAAGCCAATAGCTCATACAAGGCTTTATGCCCTCTAGCGACTACTTCTGTTTCGTACTTCACACCCAGCTGATACAGGGATTCACTTTCGCCTAAGAATTTCTCCGCTTCGGTGATTTTGGTTGCACTATCCGATGGCCGCAATTGGCCATCTTTTTTTGATACTACCGGCGCCATAAATGCGGATAAATCGAGCTCTTCATAATCCGCCTCACTGTCAAAGACCACATTGCCTTTTTCACCCAAAGCCACCGATTGATTGGCCAGGTGTTTTTTTAATGCTCCATTGGTTAATTGCATGATGTTTCCTTTCGGGTAAATGGTGACCAGGAAAGCCACCGAGAAATCAGGCTAAACACCAATGGGATTAAGTGACAAAGCGCAGTTAGATGACTTAATAAATTATTACTAATTTTTATAGCTATCTTGGAGGTCAACCCATGCAATCCCTGCCAGAAAATAATGCTGCACTCGCAGCAAATGTAATGAGGAGTACATTATTTTTCTGGTGGGTTGCGTTCCTGCGGCAAAGTCAAGATTACTGGTGGATCTGTCAAGAAAAAGGTCATTGTGAAGATCCACGCCTGCAAGCTGTATGGCAGGACTTTGGCGATTTGTTTAGCTATGAAACACTAGATGATTGGTTTAGCAGTAAAGGCAAGGTCATAATTGAAGTGATGGCTCAATCAGCCGCTTGCGAAGATTGTTTGCAACTTGTCACCAAAGAAAACCTATCAACTTTTTCTTTGGCGCAAAATACTGCATTGATCAGCGTTCCGGTAGATATGGATTTAAAGCAAGCGCAGCAGGCCTTGATTCAAGTTCTCAAACAAATACGTAAAGAGCGGGCTCAAGCTTACTTAAATTGTGATCCTCTTTTTGCACCACCGTATCAACTGGCACCGTTTGACCCCAAAAGCAAGAAAGCATTAATCAATAGCTATCGAGTGCATCTGTTAGAACTCTATCTAAAAAGCATAGGTTCTGAACACATCATGAAAAAATGGGGTTGTTATGAGATGGGCTTTCACCTAGGCATTGCCAAGCAGCAACACCCCAAAAGCATTGATACATTGGCCGTTGCCAAGAAAAAGCAAAATTGTTTGCGAGCTTTAGTGTGTCAGAACAAGACATTGGCCCGAGTACTTATTGATAATGTTGAAATCGGCAAGTTTCCCTGTCGCGATCAAGTCAAACCCCAAGAGCGCTGGAACCTCCAACAAAATAAACGCAAGCTTGAGGCCATTGCCGATGGAGCATGGCAAAAGCCCAATTGGCTAAGCGCTGAATTTGCTTTTTTAAATCCAACGCAAAGCCGACTATTGGCGGTGGATTATCAATCACCCAAAGAGGAAGTCATCTCCATACTAGAGGCTTTTAATAAAATGCCCATGCCCTTCTTATTTCCTAAACGAGCTCCACGGCGTTGCGCATCATCTCCGGATTAAGATCGATATATTTTTGGGTGACCGCAATACTTTTATGGCCTGCCAAGCCAGCCAATACTCGCACTGAGATTCCCTTGTTTGCAAGGCCGGATATGAAGGTTCTGCGGCCACTATGACTAGAAGCGCCCGCAATACCTGCATCGCGATAGAGCCAAAAGAACCATTGACACAAACTATTGGCTGAAAAGCCTAGACGAGTGGATGTATGAAAAAACGGAATGTCATTAAATCGCGCATAACGGGTTTGCAAGTAATTAGAGAGCTCTACTTGCAGTTTTTTAGAAATAAACACGGTCCTAGGTTGCCCGCCTTTGGTTTGATCAGCGCTTAAACGAATTTCATTGCGGATTGTGCCATCGCTATTGACTACATCACCCATCTTTAATGCTGCGATTTCGGAGACGCGAAGCCCCGAATAAAAGCTTGTGAGCACCATGGCGCGATCACGTTCAGGATAACGTTTGGTTTTAACAAATTCGAGTACTTGGTCTAGTTCTTGGGTGGTAAGGGTTTTGGCTTGTGACATGGTGTTTTTTCCTTTTTTAGTTAATAAAAAACCTACATATAGTGTGTTTTCTATAGTGTGTTGCCATTGCTGCAAAAGGTCGACCTGGATTTGTAATGCGGCACTTTGAGGCTACTTAAGAAGCCCAAATATTGTTATTTTGACCCCTGGTTTTTATGACTCTTTAGAGCATGCCATGATCTTCCAAGAATCAATGACTTACAAACATCGGTAAAGATTTGTCGGATTTTCTTATGTACGCTTTTGCTACTGTATTTAGCTGATTTTTGACAAACAATCGTGAGATCTAGACAACACAATGCAGAAGATTTGGGCTGTTTTTTAGTAGCCGCGCAAAACCCCCTCAAAAACCATCTATGCGCGGCGCCTGCTGATCTTAGCTACCCATGCTTATGAGGCTCAAAAAGCGCCTGCTACAGCGCTTTTTTGACAGGGTTTTAGTTTGATATGATTGCGGGCTGGTTTATTGCCAAACTGTTAAATCCACGTTTGCCGCAATAAATACCGGTTTTTTGGGACCGGCATTTTTGCAATGCTGGGTATCTAACGTCCATTCATCGCTAACGCCCCGCTCTGGGTCATCAATACTCAAATAGACTTCTTGTGTGTCTTGCCCATACACGCAAAACCCATTGGCACTGGTTTTGGTTTTACTTACCGGATCCCAGTGATACAGCCAGGACATAAACACATTGGGTGTTTTGGCTAAATCGGTTTGATCGACTTTTTTAAGTACTTCGATTTGCGCATCGGATTTGGCGGAAAATTCCCAATCCTTATAGCTGTAAAAATCCACTAAATACTTTTGCTGTGGATTATGAAGCTCCACTGAACCTGTGTATGGTGCCCGTCTAAATAAGCACTTGCCATAGGTACTGCCAAACTTTTCATTAATATATCCTCGTATTGCCACTTCTCTCATGATTCTCTCCTTAATGTGATGAGATGCGAGTTGCCCAGTCCCCCTGTTACTTGAGTTGCTCAGGTAGCTTCCCAAAAGGCGTTGCTTGGGTTGCTGTTGCTAGAGATCTCAAAAGAGAAGTTGCTACGCTGTGTTGCTAGTCAGAGTTATTCATTTGTAACAGCTAGTAACTCATTAGCAACAGCAACATTTTTTCTCTAGTGACTTTGAACTTAGAAACTAGCAACTCGCAAAAGTATTTAGCAATTGATAAGAAATAGCATTATTTTTCAGCCCAAAATTACCCCGTAATAACCCACTATTTGAATCAGATTTGGCGATTTTGGGCAAATTGACCCCAAAATTTCGGTTGTCCAAACGGCGTTTGCGGTCATACATTCAGTGTGCTCACCATTTTTTAAGGAGGACTTATGGGCACACCCAATGCATTAAAGAGCTTGAAGTTTGTTAATACCGCTAGGCCACAATCTATGCCGCCGGTACAACAGCGCCGCAATAAATTAAGCAACCAGCTATGGCAACAAATCCAATTGGCCAAAAGCCAACTTGATCACACCCAATTTGAAATAAAGCGCAGAGTTACTGTTAAGGATATAGAGGGTAATTACAAAAGTATTGAACGCCCCAAGCGCATCAAGCCCTGGTGGTTTACGGCAGATGATGGATCACTCTGCCTATCTATTTTTTATGGCAGCAAACGCTTAGAGCTCGTTCCAGGCAAATCCTCTATTGCTACTAAAAATATGGATGACCTGATCAAAACTTTGGAAATACTAAAAACTGAGGCTGAGGCAGGAAGCTTTGATGATGTGGTTGAAGCAGCTAGCGGCGAACTAAAAATGAATTTTAGGCTGGGAGCAGGCAAATGAATGCAAAAGAGCTAAGTTCAACATTGCGCCAATTTACGGGTACTGAGCACTACTACCGTTTATATAAGGACGTGGTTTTGACCGATGGGGTCAAATATCTAGCCGATGAGGCGAAGTGCTATTGGCTGATGGATGCTATTGCCACTTACCTACGTTTCTTTCAGCCCAAGGAGTACTTTGCTTGCTGCAAGCTGAAAGTAGTCAATGAGAGTGCTGTACTCACTATTGATGATGGCAATGGCACCATCCTAGCCTCACAAAATATTGAATATACGGACTTTCCATTACCCCAAATAGATCTTTATGGGGTTTGGTCAGAAGAGTTTTGGGTGATCATGCTCACTAGTGAATATTAGCGATCTTGATAAGAAAAGCTAAATACTTGCATGAAACGATATAAGGCAACAGTTAATGCGGCAGGCATGTGGGTAGAAACGATTTTGTACGCCCAAAATCAGGCGCAAGCAATTGCACTATTTAAAGCCATCTTTGGTGCTCCCAATGTGCCGTATATCCCCACGCAGATTGGTTAAGGGTAATGCATGAGATTTGATGAAATAGCACCAATTAAACCCCTAAATCCCGAGCAAGCTAGATTGAAATCTATGAAAGATCGCGTTAAACGAGATCAAGAGGCACTAAAAGCCGAACGAGCTAGGCAGAAAATTAAGGCGGCTCAGTCTGCACTAAGCAAAATTTAACCGAGTGGCATTCATTTAAACCGCTTGATGGGTTGATATCGTAACTATGGATTATCCTAGCAGCGGTGATGAATAAAACGAAAGCTAGTGCAATTATGGTACAAATTGAAGAGAGTAATTAATTTGTCCTGAAATAAAATTACTCAATACGAAATTTCATATCAAGCCGAAATACGTACTCATTACAACCATATACCGCCTTAAAACTTAGATCAAAAAGTAGTGGCTTAATAAACATATCTAGCCGTAACAACTTGATTTCCAAATTTAATGATCGCAATTGCCTTAGTACCTTTTTCTAAATTAAAGCTTCCTTTTAACTCAAAAATTCCCTTGCTTACACTAAGCTCATATTCTTGCTTACTTGCTCCGTTTAATAGCGTTAGTTTTGCGCTTCCCCCTCTAATGTCAATAGGCTTCCCGTGGTCTCGCAAATGAATTTGCACTAAATCATTTTTTGCGACGAGTTCGACATCAATATCCTTGGCTACGAATACCCTCCCGCCATGCAGTGATGGATGATCGTGAATGCCGTCAGCCCTCACAATAGTTACTGTCGATAAAAGAATTGCAAAAGTTAATAGAAGTGATCGAATTTTCATTTTTAGTAGCCCTCTTGTGTATTTGTAGTTAGTAACGATTTTTCAGCATCCTTCTTTCCATAGAGCCAAAACATAGCAGGTGTCAGAAAGGTATCTAATAAAGTTGAACTAATAAGCCCAGAAAAGATTACAACCGCAACTGGATGCAGTATTTCCGTGCCAGGTCGCTCTGCCTCAAAAAGCAAAGGTGCTAAAGCAAATGCTGTTACTAATGCAGTCATCAGAACTGGGGATAATCTCTCAATTGAGCCCCTTACTATCATTGACTTACTGAATGACTCACCCTCTAATCTCATCAGATTTAGATAGTGACTTATTTTTAATATCCCGTTTCGCACAGATATACCAGCCAGCGTGATAAATCCGATAAGGGCAGCAATTGAAAGTGGCTGACCAGATACCCATAAACCAATGATTGCGCCAATCATTGCCAATGGAATATTAGACATGATCATGAGAGACAAAAGTGTTGATTTGTACTTTGTATAGAGTACAGCAAACATCATGAGTAACGAACCGGTTGATAAAAAACCAATCAACTTAGAGGCCATTTCTTGAGCGACAAATTGCCCTCCCAAGGTTACAAAGTAACCCTCAGGCATATGAGTGTTATCAACAATACCTCTAATATCTTTGACTACATCAGACAATGCCCTATTTGATGTATTTGCTGAAATAACAATGCGTCTTTTTCCATCATCCCTACTAATTTGATTGGGACCATCACCATCCTCTAAAGTAGCAATCTTTGACAGCGGTATTCTTCCAAGCGGAGTATCAATTAATACATCAGATAATCCATCAAGCGTTCGAGAAGTCTCTGGCAACTTCAGTACAAGTCCAAAACGCTTGCTCCCTTCGATGATTTGGGATAAACGCTCTCCCTCAACAATAGACTGCAATAATTCAATCACTTGAGAGGTGGAAACTCCGTACTGTGCCGCCAAATCATAATTAATTCGTATCTTAATTTGTGGAGCTAATACTTGCTTTTCAATTTCTAAGTCTACGAGACCGGAAACTCCAGATAATTTTGAGCGTAATAAATCTGCTTGACTGCGCAAAATATCCAAGTCATCACCAAAAATCTTGATGGCAATTTGTGAACGCACTCCTGATAGCATATGGTCGATTCTGTGTGATATCGGCTGACCTATTGCAATCGCAGCAGGTAGGTTGACCAATCTTTTTCGAATGTCATCTTGAATATCGGCCATCGATCTTGTTAGGTCACTTGCCGACTGAAGTCCTACATCAAGCTCACTCACATGCACACCTTCCGCATGCTCATCAAGCTCAGCGCGGCCACTCCTTCTGCCAACATAAGTCACTTCAGGGATTTGACGAATAAGCACTTCAGCTTGCCGCGCAATTGCCGAAGACTCGGTTAAGGCAACCCCTGGGTTAAGCCTCAAACCCACCAATAAGGTGCCCTCATTAAACGGGGGCAAAAATGATGTTGGCATCAAAAAAATGCTGAGCCCCGAAATAAGGACTAGAGAACCAGCATAAATAATGAATCTTTTTGGCGCCACCAAAAATCGATTGAGCATTATTTGGTAATGCGATTTAAGCCAAACTAGGATTTTGGTATCTCCATGGCTAGCCTGTTTCATGGCTGGCAATAGGTAATAACTCAATACTGGCGTAACCGTTACCGACACGATCAAAGAGGCCAGCGTAGAAACTATAAACGCTATCCCAAGAGGGGTAAACAATTTACC
>JAUYRJ010000070.1 GCA_030696845.1 Polynucleobacter sp. | reverse complement strand
CTTCAGCCGCATCCATCATGCGGCCAGTTAAACACATATCCATTGCTTTGGATTTAGAAATTGCCCTAGGCAGCCGCTGCGTTCCACCAGCGCCAGGCAAAATACCCAACTTCACTTCGGGCTGACCAAACTTGGCCTTATCGCCCGCAATAATCATGTCGCACATCATGGCGAGTTCACAGCCGCCCCCAAGGGCATAGCCATTCACGGCGGCGATGACAGGTTTGCGCACCCGGCGAATCGTCTCCCAATTGCGGGAAATAAAATCTTGGCGGTACACCTCATGAAATTCATACTTTGCCATCTTGGCAATATCCGCTCCTGCTGCAAACGCTTTTTCACTGCCGGTAATAATGATGCAAGCAACGTGAACATCCGCATCAAAAGCCAGTAGCGCGGAGCCCAATTCATCCATGAGCTCATCGTTCAAGGCATTGAGCACCTGTGGTCGATTGAGCGTTATCGTGGCAACCTTGCCGTCTACCGCAGTCAATATGGTGTTGTATTCCATGCGCTTCCCCTCAGGCATTTGCTGTTAGTCCAAATCGAAAAGATTCTTTTTCAATACTCTATTTATTTAGGCAATAGTAACCACATCTGACCGTCTTGCTTCATTCGTCCAGCGAGATCGCCCGCAGCCTCTCCAGTACCCCAGTAATAATCAGCGCGCACACCACCCACAATGGCGGTACCCGTATCCTGCGCCATCACCAGACGCCGTAAGCTCTGTTTACTTAATGGGCGAGTGGTGGATAAAAATACGGGCGCGCCTAGCGGCATTGCTTTCAGGTCAACCGCGATGCTGCGTTCGGCCGTGAGCGGCACGCCTAATGCCCCCGTCGGACCTAAGTCTGCGCTGACATTACCAGGTAATTCTTTAAAAAACACGAAGCGGGGATTGGCATTGAGCATGTCTTCAACACGCGCCGGGTTACGTTTTGCCCATGCCTGAATGCCTTGCATAGTCGCTTGGCTGCGGGTAATTTCACCCTTATTGAGTAGCCACTGCGCAAACGATTTAAATGGCTGCTCATTGGTGCCCGCAAAACCCAAACGCAGTACCTTGCCATCATCCAATTGAATCTTGCCCGAGCCTTGTATTTGCATAAATGCCGCCGCGACCGGATCCTGAGTCCAAGCGATCTCCGAGCCTCGCAGTTGATTCGAGCTCATAAGCTCGGCGCGACTAGGGCCCGGGTTGGGCTTGGAGCGCTTCCAACTGGCAGGATAAGCGTACAAAGGGACGGTATATTGGGGCGTACGCACACGTGAGCCATTCATGATGGGCTCGTAGTAGCCGGTAATGAGGCCTGTATCACTCCCGCTGGCATTGCTGCGAATGGCGTAGGGTTGAAAGTATTCCTCAAAGTAGCGCCTAACGGCTTGGGTATTCGAGCCCGTCACCCCTTTGGCGCGATCGCATACTGCACTCCAGGTACGCGTACTGCTGCGCTTAACCATGCCGTGACAACTTTGCAACCAAGCAGGCCATGCCTGACTCAAATCATCCTCTTGCCAGCCCGGCAATTGCTGCCAGTCTACTGGGGTAAACCGTGCAATTGAACTGCTATACGGGGCGACACCAGAACCACCCTCGCCCGCACTAGAGCGGTATCCAGTACCGCGGGTAGGCGGGGTAGCGCAGCCAGCCAAAACGGCGCACGCCAAAACGCACAAGCCGCTAAGATAGAGGTGACGCTGTGATTTACACAAGCCAATTCCGGAAAAAGGTAGCCAATTTACTCTCATGATTGCCAATTTACTCGATCAATACCCCATGCTGCTATTTGTGCTTGAGGGCTTATTGGCCTTATGCCTGCTGCTATTCATCGTATTTTGGACCAGCAAAGGGAGAAAAGACTGAGTTTTTATGCCGCTGCCCTACTGTTTAGTGCAGGGTACGCGGCATAACCAGAGCGAATTCCGTGATGGGAGCCTGAAAAAAATGGGCGTCCTCGGTAACGCAAAAGTACTCTCCCCGCATTGTTCCGGCTGGAGTGGGCAAGGTAGCCCAACTGGTGTACTCAAAATGCTCGCCTGCCCTCAAGAGCGGTTGTTGACCTACCACCCCCAAGCCGCGCACTTCCTGAACCTCATTATCGCCATCAGTGATGTACCAATGCCGCGCGATCAGTTGTACTGGGGTTAAGCCACTATTGCGAATGGTGACGGTATAGGCAAAGGCAAATTGGCGATTATCCGGGTCAGATTGCTCGGGCAAATACTGGGTTCGAACCGTAATGGTGATTTCGTGGGAATTCATGGAGGCATTCTGCTCCATCCTAAAGGCAACTGCAAGCTAGAATCTAGGTATGGACAGTCAAAAACCCACCACCGCCACTACCAACTTGGATGATCGGCCCGATTTAGGTCAGCCGAAGCAGTGCCTGATAGCCCCATCCATTTTGTCAGCCGACTTTGCTCGCCTAGGCGATGAGGTCAGCACGGTTCTGTCCGCCGGTGCTGATTGGGTTCATTTTGATGTCATGGACAACCACTATGTCCCCAATCTGACCATCGGTCCCTTGGTGTGCGAAGCAATCCGCTCTTATGCCGTCAAAAATGGCAAGCCCGCGATGATTGATGTGCATTTAATGGTGCAGCCAGTCGATCGCATCATCCCAGACTTTGCTAAAGCGGGTGCCAATCTAATTAGCTTTCATCCGGAAGCTAGCTCACATGTGCACCGAAGCTTAAATCTCATTCGGGATCAGGGGTGTTATGCCGGCTTAGTATTCAACCCCGCCACACCGCTGGATCACTTAGATCACACCCTAGATTTAATTGACCTTGTTTTGTTGATGTCAGTTAACCCTGGCTTTGGGGGGCAGTCCTTCATTCCAAGCACCTTAGAAAAAATACAATGCGTACGCACTCGTTTAGATCGTTATCAAGAAGAGACTGGCAAGCATATTCGCCTCGAGGTGGATGGCGGCATCAAAGCGGACAACATCGCGGCCATCGCAAAAGCGGGGGCGGATACCTTTGTTGCTGGTTCGGCTATTTTCGGCAAGCCCGATTACGCTAAGGTGATCCAGTCTATGCGAACGGAAGTGAGCAAGGCCTAATGCAACGCCCTGAATTTGATGCCTTAGCCGCGCAAGGGTTTAATCGTATTCCGCTGATTAAAGAGACTCTAGCGGATTTAGAGACCCCTCTCTCGCTCTACCTCAAACTAACTCAAGCCAGCGGACAAAAAAATACTTACTTACTTGAATCGGTATTAGGCGGCGAGCGCTTTGGGCGCTTCTCATTTATTGGCTTGCCTGCGAAAACGATTTTGCGATCCACCGGCACACCGCTCGCGCCAGTCACCGAGGTTATTACCGACGGTAAGGTAGTCGAGGTGAACCGCGACAACCCGCTTGATTTTGTCGATGCCTACTTTAAGCGCTTCAAGGTTGCAGTGCATGCTGGACTGCCCCGTTTTTGCGGAGGCCTTGCTGGTTATTTTGCTTACGATACTGTTCGCTACATCGAATCGCGCTTAAAGAAACATTCCTTGCCCGATGAGTTAGGCGTGCCCGATATTCAATTGATGCTAACGGAAGAGTTGGCTGTGATTGATAACGTGGCAGGACGCATTTATTTAATAGTCTATGCCGATCCCAAGCGGAAGAACGACTTTGAACGAGCCCAGGCGCGCTTGCATGAGCTAGAGAAATTGATTAGTCAGCCCATTGCTATGCCAAGCGCTCCTGCCACAAAGAAAACAGAATCGATTCGCCGCTTCGAGGCGGCAGATTTTGAGGCGGCCGTTCGGAAAACAAAAGAATATATCTTGGCTGGCGATTGCATGCAGGTGGTGATTGGGCAGCGTATCAGCAAACCCTTTACCGAATCGCCTTTGGCGCTGTATCGCGCGCTACGCTCCTTAAATCCGTCGCCCTATATGTATTTCTATGATTTCGGCGATTTGCAAGTCGTAGGCTCTTCACCTGAAATTTTGGTTCGGCAAGAGCAACGCGAATCCCAAAAGATCGTCACCATTCGGCCGCTTGCGGGTACTCGTCCCCGAGGCGCCACCCCCGAAGAGGATGCGCGCCTTGCCAAAGAACTGCTTGCCGATCCTAAAGAGATTGCGGAACACGTCATGCTCATTGATTTGGCGCGCAATGACGTTGGTCGTATCGCTAAAACAGGTACCGTAAACGTCACCGACTCCATGGTGATCGAAAAGTATTCGCACGTTCAGCATATTGTGAGTTCCGTCGAGGGTGAGTTGTTGGATGACATGAGCAATATGGATGTATTGCGCGCCACCTTTCCAGCGGGAACGCTCTCTGGCGCGCCCAAAATTCGCGCGATGGAAATCATCGATGAAATGGAAATCACCAAACGGGGTATTTATGGGGGGGCGGCAGGCTACCTTTCTTTCTCGGGCGATATGGATGTTGCAATCGTGATTCGTACTGGCGTAATTCGGGACGGCATGCTCCACTCCCAAGCGGGTGCAGGGGTTGTTGCCGATTCTGACCCGGCTGCCGAATGGCGCGAAACTGAAGCGAAAGCGCGCGCTGTTCTAATGGCCGCCGATTTAGTCCAAGGAGGTCTTTAATGCTCCTCATGATTGATAACTACGATTCATTTACCTACAACCTAGTTCAGTATTTTGCGGAACTAGGCGAAGAGGTTCGGGTCTATCGCAATGATGAAATTACCTTAGAGCAAATTAGCGCCCTAAACCCCGATCGCATTTGCATCTCACCTGGACCATGCAGCCCCATGGAGGCCGGTATATCGGTGGATGTCATCAAACACTTTGCTGGAAAACTTCCCATTTTGGGGGTGTGTTTAGGTCACCAGGCAATCGGCGAGGCTTTTGGTGGCAAGATTATTCGCGCGAAAAAAGTAATGCACGGCAAAACCGATGCGATTTCACATACGGGTGTTGGTGTATTTCGTGATTTACCAAACCCCTTTACGGTCACCCGCTATCACTCCCTCGCGATCGATCGTCAAACGATCCCCGACTGCCTCGAGATAACCGCGGAATCAGCCGATGGCGAGATCATGGGTGTACGCCATCGAGACTTAACCGTTGAGGGTGTGCAGTTTCATCCGGAATCGATTTTGTCGGAACAAGGTCATGCTTTACTCAAGAACTTTCTACACCTTAAAGTGAACTGATTCGATGCCCATCACGCCATCCGAAGCGCTGCAGCGCTGCATAGAGCACCGCGAGCTCCACCATGATGAAATGACTACCATGATGCGTCACATCATGAGTGGCGATATTCCCCCGACAGTAGTAGCTGGTTTTTTAACCGCATTACGTACCAAAAAGGAAACGGTTAGCGAGATCGCTGCGGCGGCCCAAGTCATGCGCGAATTTGCCACACCGGTTCAGGTTAGCGATACCGATCACTTAGTGGATGTGGTTGGCACCGGAGGTGATGGCGCCCACACCTTTAATATTTCTACAGCAGCGATGTTTGTCGCTGCGGCGGCCGGAGCGAAGATCGCGAAACACGGCAATCGCAGCGTCAGCAGTAAATCCGGTAGCGCAGACGTTCTCGAGGCTTTAGGCGTCAATCTCGCCCTTAGCCCCACTCAGGTAGCGCATTGCATTCAAACGGTGGGGGCGGGTTTTATGTTTGCGCCCAATCACCACCCTGCGATGAAAAACGTAGTTCCGATTCGCAGGGAGCTGGGTGTGCGTACTATTTTTAATATCTTGGGGCCTTTAACCAATCCAGCGAACGCTAAACACATCTTAATGGGTGTGTTTCATGCCGACTTGGTTGGAATACAAATCCGGGTACTCCAATCGTTGGGCATGAAACACGCGATGGTCGTCTTCGGGCGCGACGGCCTTGATGAAATCTCCCTCGAAGGCCCAACTTTAATTGGTGAACTTAAGAATGGCTCTGTCACCGAATACGAAATTCATCCTTCTGATTTTGGTCTAAATACCGCGCCCACCAGCGCGTTTCAAGTGGCCAATGCCGAAGAATCTAAACAGATTGTCTTGAGTGTTTTGGATGGCGCTTCCGGCGCTGCTAGTGATATTGTTTGCTTTAATGCTGGTGCGACACTCTATGTGGCTGATGTGGCTAATGACATCGCCTCCGGAATCGCCATGGCCAAAACAGCGATTCAAAGTGGTGCGGCACGCAGCACGCTAGACCGATTTGTGACTGCAAGTAAAGCTACAACATGAGCGATATTCTGGACCGCATTATCGCTACGAAGCGCGAGGAGGTGCAGTCTGGGCTACGTTCAAGGCCCTTAGCTGTGATTCGCGCTCAAGCTGAAGCGAATCGCCTCGACTCTCTGCTAAAGCCCCGCGGATTTGTCCGCGCCATTCAAGAAAAAATAGCTGCTGGATCACCCGCTGTAATCGCTGAAATTAAAAAAGCCAGTCCCAGTAAAGGTGTTTTGCGCGCGGACTTTCAGCCGGCCGCCATTGCGAAATCCTATGAACGCCATGGCGCAGCATGCCTCTCTGTTCTAACGGATGTTGATTATTTTCAAGGCTCGAGCGCTTACTTAGAGGAGGCTCGCGCAGCATGCTCCATTCCCGTATTGCGTAAAGACTTTACGATTGACGAGTACCAGGTCTTTGAGGCGCGCGCAATGGGAGCCGATGCGATTTTGCTGATTGCTGCAGCCCTCGATTTAAGTCAAATGCGTAACCTTGAGGCATGCGCCCATGCGCTTGGGCTCGATGTGTTGGTAGAGGTGCATAACGCCCAAGAGCTGGAATCGGCAGTCCAGCTTGCCACACCCCTTCTGGGCATTAATAACCGCAATCTAAAAACCTTTGAGGTTTCCTTAGAGACCACAATTCATTTGTTGGCGCAACTTCCGGACGATAAGATTGTTGTCACTGAATCGGGAATACTGGAACGCGATGATGTGATGCGTATGCGTAGCCATGCAGTGAATGCTTTTTTAGTCGGCGAGGTGTTTATGCGCGCGCCCGATCCTGGAGAGGCTCTAGCGGCCTTGTTTGCTTAAATTAATTTGTCGCGATTCTGACTCGTTTTACAAGATCGATGCCGTATTTAATCACTGCGATGAGCAAAATAGAGCCTGCAATATCGCCCATCAGCATCACTACAAAATGATTAAGGCTGCCTGACTCTAGCCCTCGGACTACAAACCACCCTTGATGCAGTCCCGCACTCATTAGCGCATAGATCCCGATGCAAATCATCAACTTTTGCATACTGAGATTGCTCAGATCCTTACTAATATCCACATTGGATACCGCCACCCACTTTGCCAAGTAGGGCGCAAAACCCGAAATGAGCCCGATGCCAATGCATGTGACTAAGTCAGGCGGGAATGCGCCCAGATAGGAGATGGCAAATGAACTCAGTGCAATACCCATCGCTCCAGAGAGTCCAAAAATTAATATTAAAAATAAACGCAGCCCGGCAGGCAGGTAGATCCAATTAACCCCTATTCCATACTGGAAATTCGCCGTTAACCAATCATTAATGAAGAAAAGGGCGGTATAAAGCGCTGTACTAATAAAAATTCCAGCGATGAACATCATGGAGCCGCCTGACTTATTTGTATCAATTTCCATGAAATTTACGTATTTTGCGTTTAATATCTATTTTATTTGGACATTGTTTTACAATTTAATTAGCTTAAGGGTGTACACCATCTGGTTTGTAAATGATGGGTTCACCTGAGATAAAGAAATTATTTGTATTACCAATTACTATATAGAAGATGTCACGCATGACCAATCAAAAAAACTCTGCCTATTTGCGCTTTCTTAACCTGATCGATGTATTGGATCGGATTAATCCCGGCAGAAAGCTGGACGCAACGGAAGAGAGCTTACTGAACAAAATTGTGCTCAGCTCCTATCAGGGGGAAACGGTATTGGTAGGCGATCTGATTTCTTTATCCGAACTTGGTTCTCAAGCAACCTTGCATGGTCGTCTAAAAAACCTACGCGCCTTGGGCTTTATTGAAATGGCTGCCGATGCGGATGGCCGTAAAAAACACGTGGTACCCACCAAAATGGCTGTTAAACGCTACGAAGAAATGTCGAAATGCTTAGAAAAGGCTGTGCGAACAGCCTAATTCATGGCATCAAACATTAAATAAGAAATTCAATACATCGCCGTCTTTGACGATGTATTCCTTCCCTTCGGCGCGCATCTTTCCTGCCTCTTTGGCGCCAGCCTCGCCCTTGTATTGAATAAAGTCATCAAAGGCAATGGTTTGCGCGCGAATAAAGCCCCGCTCAAAATCCGTATGAATTACGCCTGCGGCATTGGGGGCGGTATCGCCCACATGGATTGTCCAAGCGCGTACCTCTTTGACGCCCGCCGTGAAGTAGGTCTGCAGTCCCAATAAAGCGTAACCCGCCCGAATAACGCGGTCTAGCCCCGGCTCTTGCATGCCCATATCCGCCAAAAACTCCGTCTTGTCCGCATCGTCTAAATCGGCGATTTCCGCCTCAATGGCGGCGCACACCGCTACCACTGGAGCGCCTTCTTTAGCAGCATGGGCAATGACGGCATCAAGGTGGGGATTATTCGTAAATCCATCTTCCTTCACATTCGCTACGTACATCGCCGGTTTGGCTGTAATTAAGCACAAGGGCTTTAAAAGCAATTTCTCATCGTCGCTCAGCGCTAGACTGCGCACGGGCTGCGCTTCATTTAAATGGGCCTGCACTTTAGTTAAAACGCTCACCAAGGCCGCAGCTTCTTTATCGTTACCCGACTTGGCTGCCTTACTCGAGCGATTGAGGGTTTTTTCGACGGTGGCAAGATCCGATAAGGCTAATTCGGTATCGATCACCCCAATATCGGCAATGGGATCGATTCTGCCAGCTACGTGAATCACGTTGGCATCCTCAAAACAGCGCACCACATGGGTAATCGCATCGGTTTCCCGAATATTGGCCAAAAACTGATTTCCGAGACCCTCTCCCTTCGATGCACCGGCTACTAGACCCGCAATATCAACGAACTCCACTGCCGCCGGTACGATGCGCTCGGGCTTCACGATCGCAGCCAAGGCCGCCAAACGGGGGTCAGGAACCTCTACGACCCCGACATTTGGCTCGATCGTGCAGAAAGGATAATTTTCCGCCGCGATACCAGCCTTGGTGAGCGCGTTAAAGAGGGTAGATTTGCCGACGTTAGGCAGGCCGACGATGCCACATTTTAAAGACATGCCTCCATTGTAAATGGGCTGGTTTCGATATCATCTAGTTATGCCACTCAAACACCCCCCATCCCACGTTAGCAGCGGCCAAGCCGAGGAGTCCGCAAGCCACTTGCGCCAATGCGATATCGCTGTAGTGGGCGGCGGAATTGTGGGCAAAGCTTGCGCCCTAGGCCTGGCCCAGCTCGGATTTGATGTGGTTCAGATCGCGCCAGATCTGGATCGGATTACCCCCATTCCGACCGGCGATACGTGGGCACAGCGCATTTACGCACTCTCACCAGGCACGCGCAATGTATTACAGGATCTGCAGGTGTGGGAAGCAATCGACCAAACGCGTTTGCAAGTAGTGCGTGATATGCGTATCTTCGGTGATCGCGGTGAAAGCACCGATGCATTACACCTTTCTGCATTTGAAGCCGGTGCGCCTCAGTTAGCCTGGATTGGCGAATCCGATTTAATCGAGGGCACACTGGATCAAGCCTGCCGCTTTCAAACGAAGCTGGCACGCATCGCCGGTTCGCTCGATAATTTTTTTATTGGGCCTGAGGGTGTTTTACTCGAAATCAGCAGTACGCATGCCCCCGTGCGACTCAAAGCAAAACTGGTGATTGCCGCCGATGGAGCGCGTTCACCGATGCGATCAATGCTCGATATTAAAACCAGCGCGCAATCATACGAACAGCATGCGGTCGTTCTGAACTGCGTATGCAGTCACCCTCATTTAGAAACTGCATCGCAATGGTTTTTGCCTGGCGGCGATATTGTGGCTATGCTACCCTTGCCCGGCAAAGGCGTATCGATGGTGTGGTCTACCTCTTCTGAAAACGCGACTCGCCTTTTATCGCTAGACACCGATGCGTGGCAGGCCGAGTTTGCGACCATGCACGATGGGTCTATTGCCAAAACCTTAGGCAAGGTGGTGCCGCATTCCACCGCCGCATCCTTTCCGCTGCGATTGATTCGTGCTGAGCGTTTGATTGGCCCCTCGTTAGATCCAAAGGTGGTTTTAATTGGCGACGCCGCCCATGTCATGCATCCTTTAGCAGGACAAGGACTCAATCTGGGAATGCGCGATGTTGCCGCATTACTTCGCGTCATTCAAGAAAAGGAATCGTTTCGCGCGATTTACGATCCGGTATTGCTCAGGCGCTATGAACGGGCGCGGCAGGGAGATACCGCCACCATACTGTGGGTAACGGATCGCCTGAAAAAACTATTCACCAGCGATAATCCACTGGAAAAGAAATTACGCAATTGGGGCCTCGGTTTAGTGAACCGCAGCCACCTCATTAAACGCCACTTAATTAAAGAGGCTCTAGGAGAAGTATCGTGAATCCATTTATTCAAAAACGTATTTTTGCATTCGCTGTGTGTGCAAGTCTGATCGCGATGAGCCTTTCCTCTATCGCTCTCGCACAAAACACCCAGCAGATTAAAGCGGAATTACAAAAACGCTTAGGCAGTACCGCAAACATTAAAGGAGTATCAAGCTCCCCAGTGCCTGGCCTATTTGAGGTGCAGCTCAATAGTGAGATTTATTACACCGACGCGAATGCAAAGTACCTGATTCAGGGGGAAATCATTGAACTGGCGAGTGGGCAAAACTTAACGGAGAAGCGCCAAGCCGACCTGAATCGCATTCGCTGGTCCGATCTACCGCTGAGCAATGCCGTCAAAATGGTACGGGGTAATGGTGCTAGGCAAATTGCGGTATTTGCAGATCCCAACTGCGGCTATTGCAAGCGCCTCGAAAAAACATTTCAGCAGCTGGATAATGTCACCATCTATACATTCCTATTGCCAATCTTGTCGGCAGACTCGATGCAAAAATCCAAACAAATTTGGTGCTCCGCCGATGCGACTAAAGCATGGACCGACTGGACCATCAATAACGTTTCTCCCAGCGGCAAAGGCGACTGCAGCACCCCCATCGATAAGAATCTAGCGCTAGCAAAATCCTATGGCGTCACGGGTACTCCCACCATCTTCTTTACTGACGGCTCGCGCTATCCAGGCGCAGTGCAGCTGAGTGATATTGAGAAGAAACTGGCTTCTCTTAAATAAGATTCAATCAATAAATCATGGATCTACCCGCAATTCAATACACCATTCATGCCGCTGATGTAGACGGTCATCGGTACCACGTGACTCTGCGTATCGCAAATCCGGACCCCGCCGGTCAGATACTGCGGATGCCCGCCTGGATTCCGGGCAGTTATTTGATTCGGGATTTCAGCAAGCATATTGAAAGCATCACGGCCTTTGCGGTTTCAAAGGCAGGGCAAACTGCGCTGACATTGGATCAAATCGATAACGACACATGGAAATTACCCGCTATTGAGTCAAACGGCGCTGCGATTGAAGTCCATACAATCGTGTATGCCTTTGATACCTCCGTTCGAACGGCCTACCTGGATCATGAGCGGGGCTTCTTTAATCCCAGCAGCCTGTGCCTTGCCGTTGAAAACCAAACGCACTTACCTACTGCGCTTGCGCTTGCTCCGTTAGGTAACTGGTCAGTCCAAACCACTTTGCGTCCAGTTAAAACCGATGCTGCCGGTTTTGGGTTTTATCTTGCGCCTAATTACGATGCGCTCCTTGATCATCCGGTTGCGCTTGGGCACTTTCAAATGGTCGAATGGCGCTCGCGCGGGGTAGCCCACAGCATGGCGATTCAGGGATGCTTACACCCCATTGATCGCAAGCGGCTTATCACCGACCTCAGGGCGATTTGCGACTCGACGATCGATTTATTTGAGCCCAAAACCCAGGAGGCACCATTCGATCGTTACCTTTTCTTAGTCAACGCAGTACTGTCTGGCTATGGTGGATTAGAACACCGTGATAGCACCGCATTGCTTTGCAATCGCGATCAACTACCCCAACTCAACGTGCCACTGAACGAAGAGGCCTACCGCGAATTTTTAGGGCTATGCAGTCATGAGTACATCCACGCCTGGTTAGTCAAGCGCATTCAGCCAAGCGCGTTCCAGCCCTACGACTTACAGCGCCGCAATTACACGCGCTTACTTTGGCTCTTTGAAGGCTTTACCAGTTACTACGACGATCTGCAATTACTACGCAGTGGTCGCATTGAGTTGCAAACCTACCTTAATTTAGTTGCCAAGAATTGGAACATGGTTTTGCGCGGACCGGGCCGCCATAAACAAAGTGTTGCGAACAGCTCCTTTGATGCATGGACAAAATACTACCAAGCCGATGAAAACACCCCCAATGCGGTGGTCAGTTATTACGCCAAAGGGGCTTTAGTTGCGCTTGGTCTTGATTTGCTGATCCGCACAGAAACACGCCAGCGTAAATCACTGGATACAGTCATGCAGTTGCTTTGGGCAAGTCATGGCAAAACCCAACTCGGCCTAGCTGAAGATGGCTTTGACCGCATTGTGCTGGGCGCAATTGGACCCGACTTTAAAGCATCGTGGTTACGCTTTAAAGCCCGATTCATCAATGGAACCGATGACCTTCCGCTAGAGTCATGGCTGAAATCCAAGCAGATTCAAGTGACTCGTAAAACCCAGAGCCCACTAGAGGATATGAAATTGCAGTGGGGAATGCGTTACAAAGACAGTAACGGCTGGATCGCGATTACCCACGTACTTGATGGCGGCATTGCCCAACTCGCTGGCTTAGCGCCTGGCGACATCCTGGCAAGCATCAACGGTCAACGACTCACCAGCAGCCGACTGGATACGGTATTTGGCAGTCTGCAACTGGGAACGAATGCGACGCTACGGTTTTATCGTCAAGACCGCGAACACGAGAGTCAGCTCGTTCTCCAACCATCGCGACCGGTTGTGCAGTACCAACTGACTGCCCTATAGAGCGTGCCTGTGAATGGCCAGAGCATGGCGACGGATATCGACGCCCTCATTCCGCAGGACTGGAAAACGCTACTGGGCGATTATTTGCGTTCCAGCAACTGGCATACCCTCAAAGCCAATCTGCAAGTTGCAATCGACAGCGGCCCTGAGTTAATTTGTCCGCCGCCGAGTTCTTTTTTTAAAGCACTGGAGCTGACCCCCGTAGATCAAGTCGCTGTTGTCATTCTGGGGCAAGACCCTTATCACTCCCCCGGTCTGGCGCAAGGTCTGGCTTTTTCCGTTCCAGCGTACATTACTCCGGGTTCTCGCGCGTTTCCGAGTTCACTGCGCAACATCAGTAAAGCACTGGAATTAGACGGATTTGGCGCACTCGCAAACGGCGATTTAAGTCACTGGGCCGCCCAAGGCGTCTTATTACTCAATACCGCGCTAAGCGTGCGCCAAGGGGAAGCAGGTAGCCATTTCAGGATGGGTTGGCAACACTGCATCGATGCCCTAATTGCTCAATTGTCCATCGCTAAACCGGATTTAGTGTGGTTGCTGTGGGGCGCCCACGCCCAATCCAAAATACCCTTGATTTACGGTACCGAGGCTCTTGAGTCCAAGGCGAGGCCGCTGATATTGCAATCTTCCCACCCATCCGGCTTGGGCGTCTTTAAGACCGAGCGCCCTTTTTTAATTCGGGGGGGCGTGGGAGAGCAGCCTAGCGCGAGTTGCGGGCACTTCACTAAGACCAATGATTGGCTGACTGCCCATGGCAAACAACCGATTGCGTGGATCAACGCCAGTCATACCCGTACTACCCTGCAACAGGGTGCTTTATTTACGAATGACGGTCACTAAAAGACCCGCAAGCCAAGCTGCGACGATCGCAGAAAACCACTCTGCCATTTGCCCTGATTGAAATAGTCCCATCGCCTGACCAGCATACGAGGCGAGTCCTGCGGCCAAAAGCCCGGATAAAACTAAGGTAAGGAATTGGGTAAAGGTGGATTTTCGCCATGCCCGGCCTGGATAGAACCGGCTCGCAGACCATGCCACAACACCCCCAATCAGCAGAAAAGCCAAAAACCCCATTCACGTCCCCATTAAAGCGCCATCAAACCTATAATTAGAGTCTATGAAGCTGTTGACCCTCGGCATCAATCATCACACAGCGCCTGTAGACGTTCGGGAAAAAGTCGCCTTTGACCCAGAATACCTGCCAGAAGCGTTGCATGACTTGCGCCAGCACTTAAGCGGCGTCAGTCAATCGGGCATGCCCGAGGCTACCATTCTATCGACCTGCAATCGGACGGAGTTGTACTGCGCCGCCAACGATGCGGATGCCGCTTCCCTACTGCATCGCGCTACTTTTGACTGGCTGGCCAAAAGCCAACAATTGGCTCCCAGCAGTTTAGAGCCGCATATTTATTCCCTGCCGCAATCCGATGCGGTGCGCCACGCCTTTCGGGTTGCATGCGGTCTAGACTCGATGGTGATTGGCGAAACCCAAATTCTGGGGCAAATGAAAGACGCGGTTCGTACCGCCAATGATGCCGGCGCGCTAGGCACCTACCTCAATCAACTCTTTCAGAAAACCTTTGCGGTCGCTAAAGAGGTGCGCGGCTCCACCGAAATCGGCGCGCACTCGATTTCCATGGCGGCAGCGGCCGTGCGTTTATCTGAACGTATCTTTGAAAAAATGACCGAGCAACGGGTTCTCTTTATTGGCGCAGGCGACATGATCTCGCTGTGCGCGACCCATTTTGTTGCGCGCAAACCGCTTGGGGTTGCAATTGCCAATCGCACCATCGAGCGCGGCCAAGAATTGGCCGATGCTATCGCAGCGCAAGACGTTCAAGCGGAGTCCTTCAAGCTATCCGACCTGCCTAATCGCCTGCATGAGTTCGACATTATTGTGTCCTGCACGGCGAGCTCCCTGCCTATTATTGGTTTAGGCATGGTGGAGAGCGCCCTCAAGCAGCGGCGCCACAAACCCATGGTCATGATTGATCTAGCGGTCCCAAGGGACTGCGAACCCGAAATCGCGCGCTTAAATGATATTTACCTCTACACCGTAGACGACCTTGGCGTCATGATTCAAACAGGCACGTCGATGCGGCATGCTGCGGTTAGCCAGGCCGAGGCAATTATTGAAGATCGCGTCGGTAACTTCATGCACTGGCTCAACGGTCGCAATACGGTACCGCTGATTCAGGATCTACAGCAGCACGGTGAACGCTTGCGTCAAATCGAGCTTGAACGCGCCATGAAACGCTTGATGCGCGGCGATGATCCCCACGAGGTACTCAATGCGATGGCGCAGGGCCTCACTAATAAATTTTTGCATGGCTCACTCCATACTTTGCAGCATTCCAATGGCGCTGAGCGTGACTCACTGATTAAACTTCTGCCTAAATTATTTTCAACCCACTCTAGCGCGTATTCGCACACCAATATGCACTTCGAGCAGGATTTAAACGATACCAATAAAGCCAACAAGACTGACCGTTAGATGAAACCCAGCATGCGTGCCAAGCTGGAGCATCTCGATACTCGCTTGGCTGAACTCAATTCCCTCTTAACTCTGGAAGAGTCCACCAAAGACATGGACGTCTACCGTAAGCTCACGCGCGAACATGCCGATATTGCCGCGGTAGTGGAGCAATTTGGTTTGTACCGCCAAGCCGAGGCAGACCTTGCGGCAGCAGAGAGTATGCGCAGCGACCCTGACATGAAAGCCTTCGCGGAGGAAGAGCACAAGGCAGCAACAGCCAAGATGCTCGAACTGGAATCCAGTCTACAAAAAGCCTTGCTACCCAAAGATCAGAACGATGAGCGTAATGTCTTTTTAGAGATTCGGGCTGGTACCGGTGGTGATGAAAGTGCTTTATTTGCTGCTGATTTATTACGCATGTACACCCGTTTTGCCGAGCGTCAAGGCTGGAAGGTAGAAATCGTGAGTGCCGCAGAATCCGACTTAGGCGGGTATAAAGAGGTTGTGCTGCGCCTCGTTGGGCAATCGGTTTACTCCCGCCTAAAGTTTGAGTCTGGCGGTCACCGGGTGCAGCGAGTACCCCAAACCGAAACCCAGGGACGCATACACACTTCAGCCTGTACCGTGGCGGTCATGCCAGAGGCGGATGAAATTGAGGCGGTCAAAATTAATCCAGCTGAACTGCGCATAGACACCTTTAGGGCTTCGGGCGCCGGTGGTCAGCACATCAATAAAACCGATTCCGCAGTGCGCATTACCCACTTGCCCACCGGGATTGTGGTGGAATGCCAGGATGATCGCAGTCAGCACCGCAATAAAGAGCAGGCTATGAAGGTGCTGGTCTCTCGCATCATGGCCGACCGCGAACGCGAACAACACCAACATGAAGCGCAAACCCGCAAATCCCTAATTGGCTCTGGCGATCGCAGCGACCGCATTCGCACATACAACTTTCCTCAGGGCCGGATTACCGACCATCGCATCAACCTCACGCTATATAAGATTGATGCCATGATGGATGGCGATATTACTGATTTATGCAATGCACTGGCCAGTGAGCACCAGGCGGAACTGCTCGCCGCCCTTGGCGATACGTAAACCAAGGAAACGTCTCTTTTTACAGAATGACGACCGTTCGTTCCCTGCTAAGTCAAACACAGCTACCTAAAACCGAGGCGCGGATGTTATTGGCTCATTTATTTGAAGTGCATCTGCAGCTGCCTAAGTCCGCCCTGCTCTCGCGCGATGATATGGAACTGAGCCACCCTTTGGTAACTGAATGGGCATCCCTGGAGTCTCGCCGCATGCAAGGGGAGCCTATTGCGTATTTAATTGGTACGCGATCTTTTCATGCGATTGACCTGCGTGTCGGGCCAGGCGTTCTCATTCCCAGACCAGAAACCGAACTCTTGGTTGAGATTGGTCTAAGCGAACTGCAACAAAGGCATTGCTTAGGCTTTGCCGGAACTGTAGGCACCCTGCCTCGCGTACTTGACCTGGGAACGGGATCTGGCGCGATTGCATTAGCACTGGCGCATGCCTATCCCAAGGCCCGCTATATTGCGACCGATGCTTCGCCTGAAGCGCTTGCCATTGCCAAGCAAAATGCGGTGCTATTAGGGCTGACGGATCGCATCTCCTTCGCTTTGGGAGATTGGTATTCCGCGCTAAAGTTATCAGACGGCAGCAATACGCTGTTTGACCTCATCCTCAGCAATCCACCCTACATTGTGGCTGGCGACCCCCACCTTCAGCAAGGGGATCTGCGATTTGAGCCCGCGTCCGCCTTAACCGACCATGCCAGCGGCCTAAGCTGCCTAGAAACCATTATTAAAGGCGCGCCTGCGCACCTTAAACCCGGTGGCCTAATCGCAGTGGAGCATGGCTTTGATCAATCGGATGCCGTTCAAGCCATGCTGCTAAGCGCAGGCTTTGAGGCGATTACCCCTCACCGCGATCTAGCAGGGCATTGGCGCGCGGCCTCTGCTCGCAAGCCAAGGTAAATGGGGCGTATTGAATTCAATACCCCTATTTTTGATTCGGTCTTAAAATTAACCGATTGAATGACTTAACCCACTTTGCATGAATGGAGCACCGTAATGGACACTCAAGCCCAAATTAAAGAAATTGTGACTAGCCACCCTGTTGTTCTCTTCATGAAGGGCACGCCGCAATTTCCGCAGTGCGGATTTTCAGGTAACGCAATTAATATCTTGCGTGCTTGCGGTGCGGACAATCTATTTACCGTCAATGTGTTTGATGATGAAGGCATTCGTCAAGGCATCAAGGAGTATGCCAATTGGCCCACCATTCCTCAGCTCTATATCCACGGTGAATTTATCGGCGGCTCCGACATCATGACCGAGATGTACCAAAGCGGTGAACTCAAGAAATTAATTTCGGGTTGATTGGCTCCACGGAAATGGATCCATATTTTTACTGTATGAGTATAAAATAGGCGTTCGCCGACCCAAACTTGGTCATGCTATGAAAGGAATAAGCAATGGCTAATTTAATCACCATTGATCCGGCTATTTGCCATGGAAAACCTTGTATTCGTGGTTTGCGATATCCGGTCGAGCATGTTTTGGAATGGCTGGCCAGCGGCATGAGTACCGATGAAATTTTGGTCGATTACCCCGACCTGACCAAAGAAGATATTCTGGCCGTACTTTCATATGCCGCGAGATTAAGTCACATAAAGCGATTCGAGCGTTTAGTGGCATGAGGTTTTTAGTAGACGCTCAGCTACCAAGGCGATTTGTAGACTGGCTTAAAGAGGAAGGGCATGACGCCATCCATACCTCAGATCTTCCTCTTAAGAATGCCACTCCCGATCACGATGTTATTTTACGAGCCTTAGCAGAAGATCGAGTGGTAGTCACCAAGGACGATGATTTCGTTCAAGCATATTTACTCCGCGGTCAACCTGTATTGCTGTTGATTTCTACCGGAAATATTTCAAATCGCGATCTTGAAAAAGTCTTGAGAGCCAATTTACATTCTGTGACCGCCGCATTTCAAAATCATTTTTTTATTGAAATCACCAGCGATAGCTTAATTATTCACGAATAACGGTCGTTCACAAAATGATTTTTACTCCCTTCGTCATTAATACATAGATGGTATTTGACTCCACTACCCCCCTCGTCTTTGGCCTTCTGATTGCAGTATGCGTAGGGCTACTCATGTACGCTCTGCATCTTCGTTCCAATCTAAGAAAATCCGAGACAGCGCTGACTGAACAGCTCTCCCTCGTTAATGCGCTTCGCTCCGAACGCGAGCTTGCTTTGCAAAAAGCCATTCGCTTAGAGACAGAACTCGACTCGGAACGCAAGCAAGGCCTTGGCCGTATTGAGTCACTCAATGAAGCGAAGGAAGCCTTAACCATTCAGTTTAAGAATCTCGCTAATGAGATTTTGGAAGATAAGTCACGTCGCTTTACCGAACAAAATGCCTTAAGCCTAGATGCCTTACTTAAACCACTGCAAACAAAACTAACCGAGTTCAAGGAACAAGTTTCCACATCCTATGCCAATGAATCACGCGAACGGTTTGCGCTCAAAAATGAGATTGAGCGCTTATCAGCCCTAAACGTCAAGATGTCCGACGAAACCCGTTCCCTTACCCAAGCACTTAAAGGTGATTCGAAAGTACAAGGCAACTGGGGTGAGCTCGTACTAGAGTCTATTTTAGAGTCGTCCGGTTTACGCAAAGGTGAAGAGTACCTGGTGCAAGAGAGTCACACCCAGGCGGATGGCTCCCGCTTGCAGCCCGATATCGTGGTTTGCTTGCCCGAGGGGCGTCATTTAGTAGTCGATAGCAAGGTATCCATTACCGCCTACGCGCGCCATGCCGAATCGACCGATGCTACTGCTGCGCAGACTGAACTTAATGCCCACATTCAATCCTTACGCCAGCACATACAAGGTCTTTCTGGTAAGAATTACAGCTCCCTATATGGGGTTGGTTCTGTTGATTTTGTGTTGATGTTTATTCCGATTGAACCCGCCTTTTTGCTGGCCCTCAAGACAGCGCCGAACTTATATCAAGAAGCGCTCTCCAAGAATATTGTCTTGGTTTGCCCCAGTACCCTAATGGCCACCTTACGAACGGTAGCGCATTTGTGGCGTCAAGATCATCAAAATAAAAATGCCCTCGAGATTGCGCGGCAGTGCGGCGCGCTATATGACAAGTTTGTAGGCTTCATTGAGGATATGGAGAAGCTTGGTCAACGCATTGATCAAGCACAAGGCAGTTACCACGATGCCTTCAATAAACTCAAGACAGGCAAGGGCAATTTAATTCGGACTGCCGAGAAGGTTCGGGAGCTGGGTGTTAAACCCAGTAAAGCATTACCGTCCACTTTGCTTGATAACTCTGCCGAATCTAATGATTAAAATTTTTTTAGGAATTCAGCAATAAAATAATCCCGCCACATTTCTGTAGCGGGATTATTTTTTAAAGCGCGCTGCTTAATTTAATTAGGCAGCTTTACGACTACGTGCTGCTGGTGTAGCAGCTTTCTTGACTTGTGCAACTTGCCCCTGCAAGGTTTCCATGGCTTGTTCAGCGGTTTTCTCTGCTGTAACTAAGGCTTCTTTACTAACAGCGCGGAACTGCTCAAATCCTTGTAATGCGCTGTTGTAAGTGGTTTTCATTGCGGAGACAATAGCGTCTGAACCAGCAGGTGCATTTGCGGACAAGGTATTAATCCACTCGTGCATACCGTTTTGGAACTGCTCCATGCTGGACTCCAGCACATTGCTGAGTTCTTTATTGCTGTCACGCAGAACTTTTGTTACTTTCTTTTGGTATGCAGCAGCTTGCGTACCGAGGTCCTGCAATAAATCAACGCTGATTAAGTCAGTCACTTGCTTTGGATCCTTGGCTGTTAATACTTGCGTAATTCCGTCTTGCACATTGACTAGGGCATCTTTGGATGCAGCGTAGTGCAGTTCAGCTAATTTTTGTGCGTTCTCTAAAGCGGCTTCGCTCAGGGCGAATGTGCTTTCGAGGCCTTTGCTATTAATTTGCGACAATTTAGCTGTAATTTGTTCTTGGTTCATGTGTAACTCCGTTTAATTAGTAAAAACTGCAAAATAGGGTTTGGGTAATACCGCAATCTTGAGTGCCTTATCTGTTTGATATTGCACTGCACCAATACAATGTAACTGATGTGCCTTAACAAATCAAGCATTATTTGTTGCTTTGCAACATAATTCCCATAAAAGATATTAAATTGAATAAAATCAGTGCTTTAGAATCGAAAAATGAAGCTAAATCCTACCGAAAAGTGGCGACTGCAGCCTGTTTTGGTACTTTTTTAGAGTGGTATGACTTTTTAACTTTCGCCACTCTGGCAGTCACGTTTGGCCCGCTATTCTTCCCCACCAATGATCCCGCATCTAGCTTGTTGCTGAGTTTGGCTACCTTTGGCGTGGGCATGGTGGTGAGACCCCTTGGGGCAGCCTATTTTGGCTCCCTTGGTGACCGCATTGGTCGCAGACCCGTTTTTCTGATTACGATTGCCTTAATGGGTGTTGCCACCTTAGCGGTTGGTTTTTTGCCCACCTATGCCCAAATTGGTATTTGGGCGCCGATTTTGCTGGTGACCCTGCGCCTCTTGCAAGGCCTCTCGGCTGGTGGAGAAATTGGTGGGAGCGCTGTCTACCTCACCGAACATGCGGGTGAGTCGTATCGGGGATTTAAAACGAGCTTCTTATCCACGATGGGGCCACTTGGCATTTTGGCGTCCACCCTGCAAATTGCCTTACTGCAATCGGTACTCACGCCCGAGGAGTTCGCGCAGTGGGGCTGGCGTGTGCCATTTTGGATTTCGATTGTGCTGCTAGCGATTGCATTTAAAGCGCGCATGGCTCTAGAAGAAACGCCCATCTTTACTGAAATGCAACAAAAGTATGCCGCATCCCAATCGCCATTAATGGATAACTTTCGTGATCGCGAAACCCGCAAGCGCATGTTCCTGCTCTTCTTTTGCATCTCAGCCGGTGGCGCTGTCCTTTTTTTCTGTGTGCAAGTCTATACAGCGATTTTTATGAAAACCGCGCTAGCGATTCCGGCTCAAACCGTTAACACGCTCAGCATGATTGCAACCGTATCACTCTTTCCGCTGACCATTCTGGCGGGCGCCTTGTCTGATCGGATTGGCAGAAGGCCTGTAGTCATTGCCGGATTAATTCTGGGGGCAGTCACCATACAGCCGGTGTTTCAGTTTCTGCAAATACTGGCATCGCAAGCCAACCTCAATTTACTCCTAACCGGAATCACCTTGGTTGGCTTATCCATTCCCCTTGCCTTGGTAGTGGGTCCACAAATTGCCTTACTCGCAGAACTCTTTCCGGCACGCACTCGCAATAGTGCAGCCACTCTGCCGCATAACTTGGCAGCCGGATGGATTGGCGGAATGCTGCCCTTGATTGTGACGTGGCTTAATCAAGTCATGGGCAATGATTTAGCGGGGCTGTGGTATCCGACGATTTTCTTGGCAACAGCAGCAGTAGTTGCGGTGTTTTATTTGCCGGAGACGCGCAATGTGAACTTGCGTCAATAAAGAATGGTGGTGCCCCATGTCCGACTCGAACAGACCACCTACTGATTACAAATCAGTTGCTCTACCAGATGAGCTAATGGGGCATTTTTACAACGTTGTATTTTATCCTACTTCACAATCTTTAAGGCTGGTCTTGCTGTCTTTGTGGCGCTGGCCTTGCCATCCTCGCTACCAGGGCTAGGGTCTGGGTTTTTAGCGCCATCAAATGGAAATGACATGCCTTGGCCATTCTCTCTGGCATAGATCGCTAAAACGTGCGTTACGGGCACCATGACTCGCTTAGGCACACCACCAAAGCGCGCCTGAAAACTAATCCATTCATTCCCTAAATCCAGCTGATGACAGGCTTCCGATGAGAGATTGAGCACAATCTCATCGTTTTTCACGAACTCCATCGGCACCTCAACCCTGCCATCCACAAATACAGCGATGAAGGGCGTAAAACCATTGTCCGAGCACCACTCATGCAGTGCGCGGACTAAGTAAGGCTTAGTACTAGGGATCGAAATGCCGTCGGCAGCCATGGTAATGATTGCTGACTACTCTGCGCCGCTTAGCGGCGCATCACCTTCTCGGACGGAGTAAGCGCCTCGATGTAAGCGGGTCTACTGAAAATACGCTCAGCGTACTTTAGAAGCGGCGCGGCATTACGCGACAGATCAATGCCATAGTGCTCTAAGCGCCAGAGTAATGGCGCAATCGCCACATCGAGCATTGAGAACTCATCACCCAGCATGTATTTGTTTTTTACAAAAATCGGGGCAAGCTGGGTTAAGCGATCCCGAATGGCTAAGCGCGCTTTTTCATGGGTCTTTTCAGCGGCCTTGCCTTTTTCATTTTCCAGCGCTGCTACGTGCACAAAGAGTTCTTTCTCGAAATTAAAGAGAAAGAGTCGTGCGCGTGCGCGAGCGACGGGATCGGGCGGCATCAACTGCGGATGCGGAAAGCGCTCATCGATGTATTCATTAATGATGTTGGATTCATAGAGAATCAAATCCCGCTCAACCAAGATAGGAACCTGGCCATAGGGATTCATGACGGAGATGTCTTCCGGTTTGTTGAACAAGTCAACATCGCGGATTTCAAAATCCATGCCCTTTTCAAACAGCACCAGGCGGCAGCGTTGCGAGAATGGGCAGTTAGTGCCCGAGTACAACACCATCATATGCAAAGATCCTTAAAAAATACGTCGTTCATGCAACAGCAAAATGCTTACTTAATGTCTTTCCAATACGCCTTATTTAGACGCCATGCCATAAAGGTGAAGATCGCCAAAAACAGGAGTACAACTACACCAATACGCTTGCGCTGCAGTTGCACTGGCTCAGCCATCCAAGACATGAATGACACGAGGTCAGCGATGTTGTCATCGTATTCCTGTGGCTTCATGGTGCCTGGCGTCACTTGATCAAAGCCAACAAAGACATGCTGAATACGACTTTCATCGTGCGGGTCTTTGCGGTCCTCAAACTTCGCCGTGCGAATACCTTGTAACTGCCAGAGCGCATGGGGCATACCGACGTTTGGATAAACCAGATTATTCCAACCGGTTGGTGTGCTGTCGTCTTGGTAGTAGGTACGCAGATAGGTATAGATCCAATCGGTGCCCCTTGCCCGCGCTTCAACCGATAAATCGGGTGGCACTTTACCAAACCAGGCTTTTGCTTCTTTGGGTGTCATCGCCACAGTCATTACATCACCGACTTTGCCGCCATTCAGAATCAAGTTGTCCTTGATCTGTTGATCGGTCAAACCGATGTCGCGCAACGAAGAGTAGCGCACGTTCACGGCGGAGTGGCAACCAGCGCAGTAGTTCACATACAGCTTGGCGCCATTTTGCAAAGCGGCGTTGCTGCTGACGCGATCGGGCGCCTTATCTAGTGGAAAGTCGCCGCCAGCTGCTTGTGCTGTGCCGAGACTAAAACCCATGGCAGCGACCAAGGCGATTGCCTGGAAGCTGCGTTTTACAGTGTGCAGAATGTATTTCATGCTGATTCCTAATTGTTCTGTCGTCTTATCTGCATTCATGATCAATGCGCATGGAAAGTAACGCGGCTAGGCACTTCCTTAAACTGGCCGAGCTTACTCCAGTACGGCATCAGGAAGAAGAAGGCCAAATAATAGATCGTGCAAATTTGCGAGACCTTCTCGTACAGCGGCGTTGGCGCTTGAATACCCAAATAACCCAAGATCACAAAGCTCACGACAAAAATGCCGTAAATGTATTTATGAAAACCAGGGCGATAGCGAATCGAGCGCACAGGTGACTTATCGAGCCATGGCAAGAAGAACAGAATCACCACGGTTCCGCCCATAATGACTACACCCCAGAACTTCGCATCCAAGAAATAAAAGCCAGCAGCTAAAACAGCCAAGATAGCCAGATACAAACCCTTTAAGCGAACATCTTTCGCGTTCTTGGCGGCAAGGCCCAGCACAATGGCAAAGAAGATCCACAGGGGCAACAGAAAGTTGGTTGTAGTGGCACGCAACATCGAATAAAACGGCGTGAAGTACCAGACTGGCGCAATATGCAATGGTGTCTGTAATGGATCTGCCGGAATAAAGTTATTTGCCTCTAAGAAGTAACCGCCCATCTCGGGAGCAAAGAACACAATCGCCGCGAAGATAAACAAGAACACGCCCAAGCCCATCACATCGTGAACCGAGTAATAAGGGTGGAACGGAATACCATCCACTGGAACGCCCTTCTCATCCAAGTTCGCTTTGATGTCTACGCCATCTGGATTGTTGGAGCCAACTTCGTGCAGCGCAATGATGTGCGCAGCAACCAGACCAACCAACACGAGTGGCAATGCGATGACGTGGAATGCGAAGAAGCGGTTGAGCGTTGCATCGCCAACCACATAATCACCACGCAACCATAAAGACAAGTCTGGTCCAATCAAAGGAATGGCCGAGAACAAGTTCACGATCACCTGCGCGCCCCAATAGGACATTTGACCCCATGGCAGGAGGTAACCGAAGAAAGCCTCACCCATTAAGCATAAGAAAATCGCGCAGCCAAAAATCCAAACGAGCTCACGGGGTTTCTGATAGGAACCATAGATCAGGCCGCGGAACATGTGGCAATAGACCACTACGAAGAACATCGATGCGCCGGTGGAATGCAAGTAGCGAATCAACCAACCGAATGGCACTTCACGCATGATGTACTCTACCGACTCAAACGCTTTCGCCGCATCGGGCTTGTAGTTCATGACCAAGAAAATGCCGGTCACGATTTGCAAGGCCAACACCACAATCGCTAGAGAGCCGAAGAAATACCAAAAGTTAAAATTCTTTGGTGCGTAATACTCGGTTAAGTGCGCCTTAACGGTAGCAGTTAACGGAAAACGCGAATCCACCCAAGCCAATACTTTTTCTTGGACTGGCGCATTCTCAGCGGTTTTAATTTCATGAAATGCCATCGTATGTCTCCTTAGGCCTTCTTATCTTCGCCAATCAGAATCTTGGTATCGCTCAAATACATATGGGGCGGCACTTCAAGGTTATCTGGTGCGGGTTTATTTTTATATACGCGACCTGCTAAATCGAAAGTCGAGCCATGGCATGGGCAGAAAAAACCACCTGGCCAATCATTGGGCAGGGAAGGCTGTGGGCCTGCCTGAATTTTTGGACTGGGTGAGCAGCCCAAGTGCGTACAAATACCCACCACCACTAAATACTCAGGCTTGATTGAGCGATAGCCATTTTGCGCATATGGAGGCGTGTATACCGCCGGATCACGCAATGAATTCGGGTCAGCTAATTCACCATCAAGCTTGGCCAATTCAGCGACTTGCTCGGGTGTGCGGCGAATCACCCAAACCGGCTTGCCGCGCCACTCTACTGTTCGCATTTCGTCGGGTTTCATACCCGAGATATCCACCTCTACCGCTGCGCCTGCTGCCTTTGCGCGAGCTGACGGCTCAAAACTTCCTACAAATGGATACAGGGCTGCGGCGCCGCCGACACCCCCAACCGCCGAAGTCGCGATCAGCCATTTACGGCGATCCTTGTCCATGCTGGGCTTATCACTCATTTAAAAAACATCCTCAAAAGAAACAAGATAGGTGGAAATTGCTTAAAGCATAGATTTTAAAGTAAAAAGGGGGCTTGCATCCGAGAACTACGGTTAATCTATAGTCCTTGATCAGTACTCCCCTAGAAAGGAATGGATTTATGGCAGTTTTGAAGGAATTTAGAGAATTTGCGGTCAAAGGGAATGTGGTCGACTTAGCTGTCGGTATCATCATTGGCGGGGCTTTCGGCAAGATTGTCGACTCCCTCGTGAACGACATTGTGATGCCGGTCATTTCCGCCCTAATTGGCGGGAAAATCGACTTTACCAACCTCTTTATTGTGCTCGGGAGCGTTCCAGACGGGGTGCCTCGCACCTTTGATGCCCTCAAAAAAGCGGGTATCCCAATGTTTGCCTATGGCAACTTCATCACCATTTCCATCAACTTTATTCTGCTGGCCTTTGTGATCTTTCAAATGGTCAAAGTGGTGAACCGCATTCGCTCCAGCGAAGAGCCGCCACCCGCCGTCACGCCAGAAGATATTGTGCTTTTACGAGAAATCCGCGATAGCTTGCAAAACCAGAAACCGAGTTAATCTAATTTAATTAATCCAATTAAATCAATTACTTATACATCATAGCGCTCACTCAATTCACACCATGCTAAACCGCCTTTGGCTCCTCTTTTGCCAAGCCATTACCGTGCTTTTGGCCGCTTGGTTTATTGTGACCACCCTGAAACCAGGTTGGATTTCGGGGGCGCGGGTTAGCTCTTTTGTCGATCAAGTTACCCTCCGAGAGGCGCCCGATACTGGCAACAGCGATACCCTCAATCCAGGATCGTTTGCGGGTGCAGCCAAAGTATCGAGTCCGGCGGTAGTGAACATCTTCACCAGTAAAACAATCAGTAAAAGCAAGCCCGGTAAAAATGGCAACCCCCACCAAAATGAGCCTTGGTTCCGCTTCTTTTTTGGCGACCAAATGCCCAATGAAGAGCCCAGCTCTAGCCTCGGGTCTGGAGTCATCGTCAGCCCAGAAGGCATTATTTTGACCAATCACCATGTGATTGAGGGAGCAGATGAGATTGATGTGGCCTTTGCCGACGGCAGAAAACGCACTGCCAAACTGATCGGCAGTGACCCTGAAACCGATATTGCGGTTCTCAAGATTGATGCGAAAGACCTGCCATCCCCGATTACCTTAGGAAAAATGGAGTCGGTTCAGGTGGGCGATACGGTTTTAGCCATTGGCAACCCCTTTGGCGTTGGTCAAACCGTAACATCGGGCATCGTATCGGCTCTTGGCAGAAATCAACTGGGTATCAACACCTTTGAGAACTTCATACAAACCGATGCCGCCATTAACCCCGGTAACTCGGGCGGCGCTTTAGTGGACACCAAAGGCAACCTGATTGGCATTAATACCGCCATTTACTCCCGCAGCGGCGGCAATATGGGCATTGGCTTTGCCATCCCCATCAATACCGCCAAGCAGGTCATGGAATCCATCATCACCAATGGCTCGGTGACCCGTGGCTGGATTGGGGTAGAACCCCAGAACCTCTCCAAAGAGCTGGCAGAGTCCCTGAATATCCCCAAAGATACGGCTGGAGTACTGATTTCAGGGGTGCTGGAAGGTGGGCCAGCGGACAAAGCAGGCATGAAACCGGGCGATGTACTGACCCAAGTGAACGGTCAGGCAGTGAACGATGTTGTTGCCTTACTTAATCGCATTGCACAAATAAACCCGGGCGACGAGGCGAAAGTAAACCTCATTCGCAAAGGTAAGGAAATCACCCTAAAAGTGCAAGTTGGTAAGCGGCCTAAGTCAAAAGCAAAAAGCTAAAACAGAAGCAAATACGACAAAGCGCAATACCACAAGACTGTCTGATCTAGACCACACTCAAAAGATTACCCAGCCGCCTTCTGAATGCACTCCCCCAACTTAGCAAAGTAATCCTGCGCCCTTGGAGTGAGTTCGAGGTATTTCTTACGGCCATCGATGTCACTCCCATGACGAATCAAATCGGCCTTGAGTAATTTCGATAGGCGGCGGTGCAAGGTAGCGGGAGAACCTGCTTTATTCAAGAAAATAATATCGCCCACAAGAATCGGCTTACCTTCCAAAGAGCGTAAAGCGATAGTATTCAACAGGCTACGCTCAATATCGTCGAGCTCCGGAAATGCGGAGCTGCTTTCTAAGGTAGTCAGCAAACGCACAAACCGAAAATACGCTTCTTGCAGTGGTGAAGTTTTCATTGGCCACTTGATTATCAAGTAAGAACTCCGACTATGGCTCGTTTTTTATTTTTTCTCAATATCCGCAGTCAATTTCCATTCGTTTTGCGCTATGCTCTTATCAGTACAAGTCATATAACCCCATCTTGCGAATCGTCCATTCACTCTTCATTGTTCTCGGGGTAGCCCTTACCTGGTTTTACCTGGACATCCTCAATAAGAATTACTTTCAGTTCCTGCAGGTAAATGATTTCCTCTACTCGATTTATTGGTTGTCTGGTATCCGTCTACTAGCCATCATTCTGTTTGGCTGGCTTGGTGCTCTGGGCTTATTAATTGGTTACTTTTGTAGCAGTATTTTTTTCAAAGGATTTACACCCGAGGCTGCTTTTTTTCTTGGTGCCCTCTCCGCCCTTGCGCCATTGCTTGCCTACACTGCATGGCAGAAGCTGACGGGACTATCAAACGACTTCAATGGCGTGAATCTGAGCAATTTGCTCATCTTGGTCGTGCTCCACTCCGCTTTTACCGCCATTTTTAGAACCAGTTATTTTTACGTCACCGGTGTTGATAAGGATGCAAGTTACGTTATATCTCTTTTTATGGCGAACCTCGTTGGCTCCGTCCTTTTTCTGTATGCGCTCAAGTTAATGCATTCTGCTTACAAATCCATAACAAGGCCGATTTAGACGTCATTTAATAGCTTCAACCAGAAGGCAAGGTAGTGAACTTTTCTCATTCTTTAATTTATGGAGATTTAAAGAATGAAAAAATCGCTATTCGCAATCGCAGCGGTAACAGCATTTGCTGGCGCTGCTCAAGCGCAGTCCTCAGTGACTGTATGGACTACCCACATTCCAATAGACACCGTTATAGTTTAATTAAACCAAACGGAGGCGGTAATGGGGAAGGAGCATTTTGCAGAAGAGTTCAAGTTAGAGGCAGTTAGGCAGGTGGTTGAGCGTGGCTTTTCGGTAACCG
>JAUYRJ010000063.1 GCA_030696845.1 Polynucleobacter sp. | reverse complement strand
AGGCGTGGCGAGCCGTCTGTCCCGATCTGGTTATTCGCAGCACCTTTATTGCTGGCTTTCCAGGCGAGACCGAAGAGGAGTTTGCTTACTTAATCGACTTTTTGGATAGCGCGCAAATTGATCGGGCCGGCTGTTTTGCCTATTCCCCCGTTGATGGCGCTAATGCCAACGCCCTGCCTGGGGCGGTGGATGTGGCCGTTCGTGAGGAGCGCCAAGCCCGATTTATGGCAAAAGCAGAGGCGATCTCGGTCAAGCGATTGAGGGCAAGGATAGGGAGTCGCATGCAAATCCTCGTTGATCGTGTAGATGAATCCGGTGGAATAGGGCGTACTGTTGGAGATGCTCCTGAAATCGACGGATTGGTGCGCATTTTGCCGGTGACCAAACCATCCAAACGCTATCGAGCTGGTGAGTTTGTGCGGGCGACCATTATTGATGCGCAAGGGCATGACCTCATTGCCGAATTGTAGGCAATAGGGTAAAAGTTTATAAAGATGTTTATTTTTTCGTGTAGAACTTGCTTAATTTAAGGGGATTGATATGAGTCGTGAAGTCGTTGTTTTAAGTGCGGTCCGCTCTGCAATTGGAAGTTTCAATGGAGCCCTTAGCAGCCTTGAGCCGTGTGAATTGGGTGGCATGGTCATGAAAGAGGCGGTTGCACGTTCTGGCGTGAATCCCCAAGACATCAATTACGTTACGGTTGGAAATACCATTCCCACGGATAGTCGCTACGCCTACGTTGCGCGCGTCGCTTCGATACAGGCGGGTCTTCCAATGGAATCGGTCGCGATGTCCCTAAATCGTTTATGCAGCTCGGGTTTGCAGGCGATTGTGACCACCTCTCAAGCGATCATGTTGAATGATTGCGATTACGGTGTTGGCGGAGGCGTTGAGGTGATGTCCCGCGGCATGTACGGATCACCTGCAATGCGCAGTGGGGCGCGTATGGGCGATACCAAAATGATTGATTTAATGGTTGGCGTACTGACAGATCCGTTTGGGGTAGGTCATATGGGCGTAACCGCTGAGAACCTCGCTGAAAAATGGAAACTCACTCGTGAAGAGCAGGATGCTTTTGCGGTTGAATCCCATCGCAGAGCTAGTATCGCAATAAAAGAGGGTCGTTTTAAGTCGCAAATTGTGCCGATCACAATAAAGGGCCGAAAAGGTGAAGTCGTATTTGATACCGACGAGCATTGCAAGCCTGACACCACCATGGAAACTCTCGGCAAGATGAAGGCAGTTTTCAAAAAGGAGGGCGGGACTGTTACGGCAGGAAATGCCTCGGGCATCAATGACGGAGCGGCTTTCTTTGTTTTGGCAGCCGCTGATGTCGCAGCGAAAGCGGGGCAAAAGCCGATTGCACGGGTTGTCTCCTATGCGGTAGCGGGCGTGCCGAACCACATCATGGGCGAAGGGCCAATCCCCGCATCCAAAATCGCGTTAACGCGTGCTGGCTTAAAGCTCGATCAAATCGATGTGATTGAATCAAACGAAGCCTTCGCCGCTCAAGCCTTGGCGGTCACAAAAGGACTCGGCCTCGATCCCGCAAAAACCAATGTAAATGGTGGTGCGATCGCCCTAGGTCACCCCATTGGTTGCTCGGGCGCCGCGATTGCAACCAAAGCAATTCATGAGCTGCAGCGGGTGAATGGCAAGTACGCACTGGTTACGATGTGCATTGGTGGCGGTCAGGGTATTGCAGTGGTATTTGAGAGGCTGTAATTAGCCTACGTTATTAATGCCAATGTGGCATCTAAGCCGACTCGGTCAAAAGCCGCGTCGGCTTTTTCTTTAACAATCGGTTTGGCTCGATACGCAACGCTCAAGCCCGAGCCCTCCATCATGAGTAAATCGTTCGCACCATCGCCAATCGTTATTGCTGCTGTTTTTTTACAGCCCAATCGCTTGCATGCTTCTTTTACATGTAGCGCTTTGCCGCTCGCATCGACAATATCGCCTAGAACGCGGCCGGTTAATTTGCCATCATGGATTTCTAATGTGTTGGCTTGGGTTTGGGTAAAGCCAAGATCGTGCTGCATTTTCTCGGTAAAAAAGGTGAAGCCCCCCGAAACGAGTAAGGTATGAAGTCCTCTTTTATTGGCGGCAGTCAATAATTCAATGGCGCCTGGATTAGGTCGCAGACGTTCGCGGTAAACCGATTCCAATACCGATTCGGAGACACCCTGCAGCAGTGCAACACGACGTCGCAGGCTTTCACTGAAATCCGTGATCTCACCCCGCATGGTGGCTTCCGTAATCGCGGCAACGTCTGCTTTTTTACCAGCAAAATCAGCAATCTCATCAATGCATTCGATATTGATTAAGGTGGAATCCATGTCCATTGCCAATACCCGCATCGCCTCAGGTTTAAAGGTGGGCGCCATAAACGCCAGATCAAGGCTCAGGGTGGCCGCGAGCCTACGGAATGTGTCGCGCTCTGTAGGGGCTAGCTCGCGTGAAACATGCCAGCGCTGTGCGTATGTACTTCCAACCATGACACTGCCGTGCTGATCGTGAGGCTTAAGGGCTAGTCCTAGATTGGTGGCAATGTTGCCTAAAGTATTCGATAGGCTCCGATCAATCGGAGCCGTCGATAGGACCACAATAATTTGACCGGTACTCATGAATGGATGCTCATCTCACAATAGTAAGCGAATTCAGCTTTATTTTGGGTTAATTGGCAGTCAATACCGCAGATTCATTCAGGCGCTTCAGTACGCGGCGAATTTGATCTAAACGCTGCTCCAGCTTATCAAAATCGCCATCTTTTTGGGGAACTAACTTGAGGCGATCTTGGCCATTGAGCATGATGTGCTTGCTGGATTGAATCAGTTGAATAATCCTTAATGGATCAATCGGCGGATTGGGTATAAAGGTCAGCTGGATTGCGCTAGTACTGGCATCAATTTTTTTGATGCCAAAGCCACTCATTTCTAAACGCAAGCGATGGGTTTCATAGAATGACTTAGCGGGATCAGGCAAATCACCAAAGCGATCAACGAGCTCTTCCCGTAGACCCATCAGCTCAGAAAAATCTTCGGTCCCGGCAAAGCGCTTATAGAGAGATAGGCGCTCATGCACATCGGGACAATAATCTTCAGGGAGCAGGGCGGGCAGACCCAGATTGACATCGGTGGTTATCTGCAGGGGGGATAGTAAATCGGGCTCCTTACCGCTACGCAAGGATTTGACCGCGCGATTGAGCATCTCGGTATACAGCTGGAACCCAATCTCATGAATTTCTCCCGATTGTTTATCACCAAGCACTTCGCCGGCACCGCGGATTTCTAGGTCGTGCATGGCCAAATAAAATCCCGAACCCAATTCTTCCATGGCCTGGATCGCGTCTAAACGCAGCTTAGCTTGTTTACTGAGTGCTTCCGGATCGGGCACCAGTAAATAGGCATAGGCTTGGTGATGCGATCGGCCAACCCGTCCGCGCAACTGATGCAGCTGTGCCAAACCAAATTTATCGGCGCGATGCATGATGATCGTGTTGGCCGTAGGCACATCAATGCCGGTTTCTATAATCGTGGTGCACAGGAGGATATTGCTTCGTTGCGTCACAAAATCACGCATCACGGATTCCAGCTCTCGCTCATGCATTTGCCCATGCGCAACACTAATGCGCGCTTCCGGTATGAGCATTTGCAATGCTTGACGACGGTTTTCAATCGTCTCGACCTCATTATGCAAAAAGTACACTTGGCCGCC
Source organism: Polynucleobacter sp. (assembly GCA_030696845.1). Classification (GTDB taxonomy): domain Bacteria; phylum Pseudomonadota; class Gammaproteobacteria; order Burkholderiales; family Burkholderiaceae; genus Polynucleobacter. Next base: position 7,849 of record JAUYRJ010000063.1, on the reverse strand, counting down.
ACGCTTGATTTCGCGCAGAACTGCTTCGCGAATGACGCCATCGCCTTCCCGTCGCACGAAGGTTTTGATGGCTAAGCGTTTTTGCGGCGCTGTCGCAATCACTGAAAATTCACGCAAGCCTTCCATTGCCATGCCAAGTGTTCTAGGAATCGGCGTAGCGGTTAGCGTCAAAATATCGACCTCGGCGCGTAAGGCTTTGAGGGCATCTTTTTGCCGTACGCCAAAGCGATGCTCTTCATCCACTATGACTAAGCCAAGCCGAGCAAATCGTGTTTCTTTTGAAAGCAGTTTATGGGTGCCAATCACAATATCGGCTTCGCCATTGGCAATGGCTTCCAGCGCGGCATTAATTTCTTTAGTGGTTTTAAATCGGGAGAGCTCCACAATACGCACTGGCCAATCAGCGAAGCGGTCTTTCCAAGTGGCGACGTGCTGCTCAGCCAGTAAGGTGGTGGGGGCCAAGATAGCGACTTGCTTTCCGCCCATCACGGCAATAAAGCTGGCGCGCAGTGCCACTTCCGTCTTACCGAAACCGACGTCGCCACACACCAAACGATCCATCGGGGTACCGCTCGTCATATCCCCAATCACAGCGGCAATAGCGTTCGCTTGATCGGGCGTTTCTTCAAATCCAAAACTTTCCGCAAAGGCGGAATAATCATGTGCGGAATACTCAAACGCATGCCCTTTGCGGATCGCTCTTGCGGCGTACAGGCTTAGTAGCTCTGCCGCGGTATCGCGAATCTGCTGTGCCGCCTTTCGCTTAGCTTTGTCCCACTGACCGGAGCCTAGCTGGTGTAGTGGCGCCGAATCGGGATCGGCACCCGCATAACGGGTAACCAGTTGCAACTGGTGAACGGGGACATACAAGGTTGCTTGATTTGCATAAACTAAATGCAAAAATTCTTCAAATATGGGCGCTTCTTTCGGTGGAGCCAAATTGAGCAAAACGAGACCTTGATAGCGCCCAATACCATGCTCTACATGCACAACAGGGTCACCAATCTTCAGCTCCGCCAAATCCTTAAAGATCATGTCCGGATCGCTAGCCTCACTACTACGATCTTTGCGGCGTTGGCGTGCAGTAGAGGTAAATAACTCCGCCTCCGTAATCACCAGCAAGTTTTCGCTTGGCCAATCAAACCCATTAAGCAGTGGTGAAATCACCAAACCAAAGGATGCACCGCTTTTAACAAAATCAACTAAGCCATCAAATAGCGCTGGCTTTAGCGGGTACAGATTTTTACCACCTTCGCCCGCAACTAAATTACTTTCTTCCAAAAGAATGCGGATGGATTCACGGCGACCAGCGCTATCGCTGCAAACCACAATGCGACGGTAGTCTTGCGCTACTTGCTTACGAAGGCGGCTAATGGGATCGGCGTCACGACGGTGCACAGCGACATCGGGTACGGATAAAAATTGGGGTGGTGCACTCGATTCGATATTGGAAACGATGCCATCACGGTTTAATACCAGACGGGCATGGGGTTTTGCCTGGCTAAAAAATTGATCGACATCCAAAAAAAGATCTTTTGGCGGCAGCACCGGTCGATCTAGGTCATGCTTTAAAAAAGCATATCGCTGCTCCGTCTCCTTCCAAAAGCTGCGAATAGTTTCTTCGACATCACCTACTGTGACGAGCCATACTGGATCACCTGATCTGGGAAAATAATCAAAGAAGGATGCGGATTCGTCAAAGAACAGCGGTAAGTAGGATTCAATGCCTGCGCTTGGAATCCCGAGGTTGGCGTCTTTGTAGATTGAGCAGCGCGTAGGATCGCCTTCAAATACTTCACGCCAACGATTGCGAAAAGCCGTACGCGCCGCATCATCAAAAGGAAACTCATGGCCAGGTAGCAGTCTAATTTCTTTAACGGGATATAGACTGCGCTGCGTATCAGGATCAAATGCCCGTACTTGTTCGATTTCATCACCAAACAAATCTAAGCGGTAGGGCAGGGCAGAGCCCATTGGGAACAAATCGATTAAACCGCCGCGCACACTATATTCACCAGGACGCATGACGGCGCTCACCGGATCGTAGCCCGCTTGCTGTAATTGCAAACGCAGGGCCCCCTCATTTAAACGATCGCCTTGCCGAAAGAAAAAGGTATGTCCAGATAAAAAATCGGGTGGCCCAAGTCGCTGCAGGGCCGTGGTCACAGGTACCAATACAATATCGCAGGTACCGGCCAGCATTTCGTACAAGGTCGCTAGGCGCTCCGAGACTAAATCTTGGTGCGGTGAAAAATGATCGTAAGGGAGTATTTCCCAATCCGGCAATAGGCGAGTTTTCAGTTGCGGCGCAAAGACTGGAATTTCCTCAAGCAAGCGCTGTGCTTCCTGTGCCTGGGCACAAAACACCACCATGACTGAGTAGGCATTACGGTTGCGCTGTGCTGAATGCGCAATCAAGGCAGCATCTGCAGAGCCCACCAGGCCAGAGAAGGTAAAGCGCTGCCCAGCCCGCGGTGCGGGTATAGGGGGTGCTTGATTTGTTGCGTCAGACATCTAGCGGCATTATAGAATCAGATATGACTTCTTTTCTTCATTCCTGCCACGCTGTTGTGCCGACCGCCGGAACAGGCTCTCGCTTGGGTGGCGATATACCCAAGCAGCTCCGCATCTTGGCTGGTAAACCCATGCTGGCATACGCCCTAGAGGCTCTCATCGCTACCCCCGAGATTCAGTCGATTTGGATGGGCCTGAGTCCCAGCATGCACGATTCGGACGATATTCGGGATTTCCAAGATGCGTTTAGCGCAACTTTGAATACGAAACCAAACTATTTATTACCGACAGGCGGAGCCACCCGTCAAGAGACGGTCTTGAATACTCTGGAAGCGATGCTCAATGCGGATATTCCTGATGAGGACTGGGTACTGGTTCACGATGCCGCCAGACCCGGCATTACTCCGGAATGCATTCAGCGCTTGATTTATGGAGTTACTGAGGATTCGCAAGGTCGCCGATGGCATGGCGGTATTTTGGCGATGCCATTAGCGGACACCTTAAAGCAGTCCGGAGAGAACAACTCAGTAATCGAAAAAACCATTGCACGCGACCGTCTATGGCAAGCCCAAACCCCTCAGATGTTCCGCTTGAAGGATCTCCATACCGCCTTAAAGCTGGCAATCGACGAATGCGCCCCCGTCACAGACGAAGCGAGTGCCATGGAGCGCTTAGGCGCACATCCTTTGTTAATAGAGGGCGCCACTCGCAATTTCAAAGTCACGCAACAGGCGGACTGGGATTTAATGACTACGGTACTTAGCGCAAAACCCATGTAATTTTTAAAGAGGCAAATTAAGCATGACTATTTCCGGATCACAAACAGCATTTGCGCCACCGCCATTTCGAATTGGTCAGGGCTATGATGTGCATGCTCTGGTAGAGGGGCGCCGGCTTATTTTGGGCGGCGTGCACATTCCATTTGAAAAAGGGCTGCTTGGCCACTCTGACGCAGATGCTTTGTTGCATGCCCTTACTGATGCGCTGCTGGGCGCTGCTGGGCTTAACGATATTGGTCAGCTATTTCCAGATAACGACCCGCGATTTAAAGATACGGATAGCCGTATCCTTTTAAAAACGGCAATGGATCACGTTCGGATCAAGGGGTACGGCATCGGCAACCTCGATGCAACCATCATCTGTCAAAAGCCCAAACTGGCTTCTTATTTGCCCCAAATGAAGGCGAATATTGCATCTGACCTGAATGTAACGCTAGAGCAAGTCAATTTAAAAGCAAAAACCAATGAATCCCTAGGGCATTTAGGTCGCGGTGAGGGGATTGCTGTACACGCAGTTGTACTGCTTTATATGGCCTAACCGGGGTAATTCCGGGATCAAAATAGCGGTTTACACCTGCCTAAACCCTTGATCATTGTAGAATTCACCTTTTAGAGTGAAGTTTAAGCAGGGTTTTGTCTGCGGTATTCGCGAGGATGGCGAAATTGGTAGACGCACCAGGTTTAGGTCCTGACGCCAGAAATGGTGTGGGGGTTCGAGTCCCCCTCCTCGCACCACAAGGCATTTCCTTGGCTTGGACTTCACATAACCTGATCTTCATTTAAGAGACGAGAATGGCTTTGCAGATAGAAAATTTAGGTCAATTAGACCGCAAGATGACCTTGGAATTCCCGCGTGCCGATTTGGCGAAAGCCCGTGCCGCTCGCTTGGCCAAAGTCGGTAAAACGATGAAGATGGCTGGATTTCGCCCCGGCAAAGTGCCACAAAAAATCGTCGAGCAGCAGTACGGTATGCAGGTGGATTTTGAGGTTCAGTTCGATAAAGCATCCGAACTCTTTTTTGAGCACAGCAAGAAAGAAGGGCTCTTACTCGCCGGACAACCGCGTCTGGAGCCCAAGAGCGAAATTGGCGCCGAGCAAAGTGTGTTTGAAGCATTCTTCGAAGTGTTACCCGAAGTCAAGATTGGCGACCTGAGTAAGGCCGAGGTGAATCGCTATGTCACCACCATTGGCGATGCGGAAGTGGATCGGGCTTTGGATGTTTTGCGTAAGCAGCAGGTGCATTACCACCCACGCGGTGTCGCAGGCGAGCATGGTGATGGTGGTAGCAACACTGCTGCTCAGACTGGTGATCAGATTACGATCGACTTTGTCGGCAAAATCGATGGCGTCGAGTTCGCTGGTGGCAAAGCCGATAACTTTGAATTTGTTTTAGGCGAAGGGCGTATGCTGCCTGAATTTGAGGCGGCAGCTCTTGGCCTTAAAGTAGGTGAGAGCAAGACCTTCCCCCTAAAGTTTCCAGATGATTACCATGGCAAAGACGTCGCTGGTAAAACTGCGGATTTCACCATTACCGTAAAACAGGTAAGCTGGGCTCATTTACCCGAAGTCAATGACGCATTTGCTTTGTCGCTTGGCGTTACCGACGGCGTCGCCAAGATGCGCAGTGAGGTACGCGAGAATCTGGAGCGTGAAGTCAAGCGCCGCACTACCACACTACTTAAAAATGAAGTGATGGATCAGCTAGAGAAGCTTTGTGAGCTGGATGTACCAAAGTCACTGATTGCAAGCGAGCAGGAGCGTCTTGTTGATATGGCGCGCCAAGATCTAATGCAACGTGGCATTCCCAATGCAAAAGACGCCCCTATCCCAGCAGAAATGTTTGCTGAACAAGCGCAAAAACGGGTTCGCTTAGGCTTAATTTTGAGCGAGCTTGTAAAACAGCAAAATTTGACTGCCACTCCCGAGCAGATTAAATCTGAGATTGAAGAGCAGGCCGCAACCTATGAAGATCCCAAGGAAGTGGTTCGCTGGTTCTATAGCGATCCAAGGCGTCTGAAGGATGTTGAATCCGTGGTCTTAGAAGCTAACGTGATCAAGTATGTGAGTGGCTTAGGTAAGATTACCGAGAAAGCAGTAAGCTTTGAAGAACTCAGCAAATTAAGCTAAACCATTTACAGCCCACGAAAGTCGATCTACATGAACCGAACCGAAGCTCATTTTTACAACGCCGCAGGTGATTTAGAGACGCAGGGTCTTGGCATGGTTCCGATGGTGATTGAAACCTCTGGTCGTGGCGAGCGCGCGTACGATATTTACTCTCGCCTGCTCAAGGAGCGAGTGGTTTTTTTGGTTGGCGAAGTCAACGACCAAACGGCCAACTTGGTCATCGCACAGCTTTTATTTCTGGAGAGCGAAAATCCCGATAAGGAGATTTCGCTCTACATTAATTCTCCAGGCGGCTCGGTTTCAGCCGGATTGGCGATTTACGACACGATGCAGTTCATCAAGCCGCACGTGAGTACGCTTTGCATGGGTATGGCAGCGAGTATGGGTGCGTTCTTATTGTGTGCTGGTGAAAAGGGGAAGCGTTATGCCTTGCCCAATTCTCGCGTGATGATTCATCAGCCACTGGGCGGCGCTCGTGGTCAAGCGTCGGATATTGAAATTCAAGCGCGTGAAATTCTTTATCTGCGTGAGCGCTTAAATCAAATTTTGGCTGACCGCACTGGTCAATCGATCGAGACCATCGCAAAAGATACCGATCGCGACAACTTTATGTCGGCAGATCAAGCCCGTGATTACGGTTTAATTGACAAAGTAATCGATAAGCGTCCCTAATTGAGCGATACCACTACTCCTTCCTCAGGCGACAAGTTACTCTATTGCTCTTTTTGCGGCAAAAGCCAGCACGAAGTAAAAAAACTCATTGCCGGTCCTTCCGTATTTATTTGCGATGAGTGCATTGATCTGTGTACCGACATCATTCAAGAAGAACTGGCCAATCTTCCTTCTGATCGGGGTGACGGTGGCTTGCCTACCCCCCATGAAATTCGTGCAGACTTAGATCAATATGTGATCGGTCAAGATCAAGCCAAAAAGACATTGGCAGTAGCGGTCTACAACCATTACAAACGCCTGCAGTATTTGCCCAAACCCAAAAAAGAGAAGGCGGCCGCAGACGGCGCTGCTGATGCCAAAGATGCCAAGTCTTCCGCTCAAAAGCAGTCCAAATTGCCCGCCAAGGCGATGGTCGATGGTGTTGAGCTTGCTAAAAGCAACATCCTCCTGATTGGACCAACCGGCTCTGGCAAAACATTATTGGCGCAAACCTTGGCGCGCTTGCTCGATGTGCCTTTTGTGATGGCGGATGCGACCACCCTAACGGAAGCCGGCTATGTCGGAGAGGATGTCGAAAATATTATTCAAAAATTACTGCAGGCTTGTGACTACAACGTCGAAAAAGCCCAGCGCGGCATTGTTTATATCGATGAGATCGATAAGATTTCCCGAAAATCCGATAACCCATCGATTACACGCGATGTGTCGGGTGAGGGGGTTCAGCAAGCGCTTCTGAAGTTGGTGGAAGGCACCATGGCGTCGGTGCCGCCTCAGGGTGGCCGCAAACATCCCAATCAGGATTTTTTGCAAGTCGATACCACGAATATTCTCTTTATCTGCGGTGGCGCTTTTGATGGACTAGAAAAAGTCATTCAGCAGCGTACCGCCAAGACTGGCATTGGTTTTAGTGCGGAGGTGCCAGGTAAAGACGATCGGGGCTCCAGTGAGCTACTGAAAGAGGTGGAGCCGGAAGATTTGATCAAGTTTGGCTTGATTCCAGAGCTGATTGGTCGCCTGCCGGTATTGACTACCTTAGCCCAGCTTGATGAGGCGGCATTAATTCAGATTCTGACGGAACCTAAAAATGCCTTAGTAAAGCAATATCAAGCCTTGCTCACCATGGAAGGCGCTGAACTCGAGGTTCGCCCAGAAGCGCTATCCGCCATTGCTAAAAAAGCAATTGCACGCAAAACAGGGGCGCGCGGTCTTCGGTCCATTCTTTAGGGCGCCTTGATGGATGTCATGAATGACTTGCCGTATTTGCGTAACGTCCAAAAAGTGGTGATCGATGAGAGCAGCATTCAAGGGCTCGGCAAACCCTTGCTGGTTTATAAACAAAATGAATCCCCTCTTGAAAGTCAGGAATTACCAAAGAAGGCGTAAATCTGCCTGATTTAGGGCTTTTCAGCGTTATTTTTGCTACTTTTCCGCTTTTCCCCTCTTGCAATTTGGAAGCCTAAACCCATATAGGTAGTATTCTAGATCTACAGAAAGTCTATCTTTAGTGCTTTTAGTGCTTTTGAGGAATTCTGAGCGTTTGACTACTTTGGAGGATTTGCCCTATGCCTGGCCACTTATTACTACCCTCTGAACCGATTCAACTGCCTTTGCTCCCTTTGCGGGACGTGGTTGTATTCCCCCATATGGTGATTCCCTTATTTGTGGGACGCCCCAAATCCATTAAAGCCTTAGAGGCGGCTATGGAAACTGGCAAAAGTGTCTTGCTGGTTGCCCAAAAGACAGCCGCTAAAGACGAG
>JAUYRJ010000040.1 GCA_030696845.1 Polynucleobacter sp. | reverse complement strand
AAAACGAGTTGCTGATGCACCGTCAATCACGCGGTGATCGGCAGTCAACGATAATGGACAAATCAAGCGGGGCACAAACTGCTTACCATCCCAAACTGGTTTCATGACAGCCTTACTCACACCCAAAATAGCAACCTCTGGCGCATTAATGATCGGCGCAAAGTAGGTGCCACCAATACCGCCCAGTGATGAAATCGTAAAACTAGCGCCTTGCATTTGCTCCGGCTTGAGTTTGCCCTCTCTCGCCAAGGCTGCTAGTTCGCCCGTTTCTTTAGCGATTTCGTAGATGCCTTTTTGATCGGCATTCCGAATCACCGGAACAACCAATCCATTTGGGGTATCAGCGGCAAAGGCTATGTGAAAATATTTTTTGAGCACCAAGTCATCGCCGTCTAAGGAGCTGTTGAACTCCGGGTATTTTTTGAGAGCGTTGACAGCAGCCTTGATCATAAAGGCAAGCATGGTGATTTTGAGGCCCTGCTTTTCATTTTCTTTGTTCGTAGAAACGCGAAATGCTTCTAGGTCGGTAATATCCGCGTCCTCATGATAGGTTACCGCCGGAATCATGACCCAATTCCGCGCTAAATTAGCAGCAGATAATTTTTTAATGCGTGATAACGGTTGACGCTCAACTTCACCAAACTTGGTAAAGTCAACGGTAGGCCATGGCAATAAGGTCAATCCGCCGAGACTGCCTGCTGCGGCACCAGATGCCGAAGAGGTCGAGCCACTCATCACACCCTTAACAAATGCCTGCACATCATCTTGTGTAATGCGGCCCTTTGGACCAGATCCCTTGACCTGATTAATCGTAACGCCGAGTTCGCGCGCGAATTTGCGCACCGATGGACTGGCATGACTCATCATCTCATCATTAGGAACCGCGGCAACGGTCTGGAGTGGAGCAGGAGCCATTGGAATGGGGAATGTTTTTACTGGCGTAGGCACCACTACCGGAGCTGTCGCAACTACGGCGGGGGGCGCCTTGGGGGTAGTAGCAGGAGTAACTGCATCATCTAGCCCCTCTATCAGCAACACAGTAGCGCCTTCCGAAATCAAGTCTCCCACTTTGACTTTGACTTCCTTGACAATTCCGGCGTGCGACGAAGGCACATCCATCGTTGCTTTATCAGACTCCAAAGTCACAACCGACTGCTCTTTTTCGATAACATCCCCGACCTTGACTAACACCTCAATCACGGGCACATCGCTGTAATCCCCGATATCCGGGACGTGTATTTCAATTAATTGGCTCATAGTCTGGGCTTTATGTAGTTCTGATTAAGAAATCATCGGATTGGGTTTTTGAATATCAATCCCATATTTTTTAATTGCATCAGCAATCTTCTGGCGATCTATTTTTCCCTCATCCGCTAATGACCTCAATGCCGTCAATACAACCCAACGGCAGTCCACCTCGAAGAAGTCGCGTAAGTTTTCACGGGTATCCGAACGACCAAAGCCATCCGTACCCAATACCTCGTAACGACGACCTAAATGTTGAATCGCTGGACGAATCTGATCAGCAAACGTGCGGACATAATCGGTTGCCGCAATCACAGGTCCACTAGTGTCCTTTAAACACGTCTCGACATGGGATAACTTTGGTTGAGCGGTTGGGTTTAATAAATTCTCGCGGTGCACGATATTCCAATCACGGCCAAGCTCGGTAAAGCTTGGGCAGCCCCACAGATCCGATGCAATGCCCCAGTCGGCATGCAACATCTCGGCTGCTGCGATCACCTCACGGAAGATGGTGCCCGAACCGAGAAGCTGAACACGCAGCTTCGCGCTTGCATCACCAACTGAGCGTAATTTATACATCCCCTTAATAATGTCTTGCTCAGCACCTTTAGGCATTGCGGGATGAGCGTAGTTTTCGTTCATCAGCGTGATGTAGTAATACACATCGTCTTGCGCATCAAGCATGCGACGCATGCCATCTTGAATCACCACAGCCAATTCAAATGCAAATGTAGGGTCGTAGCTGACGCAATTCGGAATGGATGCGCTCCAAACATGGCTATGACCATCTTCATGCTGCAAACCTTCACCATTTAAAGTGGTTCTGCCCGCAGTACCGCCTAGCAAGAAACCGCGGCTACGCATATCGCCGGCAGCCCAGGCTAAATCGCCAATCCGCTGGAAACCAAACATCGAATAGAAAATATAGAAGGGCAGCATGGGTACTCCATGCGTCGAGTACGCAGTAGCAGCCGCAATCCAATCGCACATGCCACCGGCTTCATTGATGCCTTCCTGAAGAATCTGTCCCTGCTTATCTTCGCGGTAGAACATCAGCTGATCCTGGTCTTCTGGCGTATAGAGCTGACCGAGTTGATTCCAAATACCCAGTTGACGGAACATGCCCTCCATACCAAATGTGCGCGACTCATCGGGCACGATTGGCACAACGCGCTTACCCAAGGTTTTGTCTCGAATCACAATATTCAGCAAGCGTACAAATGCCATAGTGGTAGAGATCTCTCGACCATCTGTAGTTGCCTCAAGCAGCGCGTTAAATGCATCCAAGCCTGGAACCGGCAAGCTCTCGGCCTTCATCCGACGCTGCGGCAAATATCCACCCAGCTCTTGTCGACGTGCTCGCATGTACTCAAGCTCCGGACTACCTTCAGGGAATTTCACAAATGGGATGTCGTCAAGCTGCTCATCCTTCACCGGAATTTCAAAGCGATCCCGGAATCGACGCACATCATCCGGGCTCATTTTTTTAGCTTGGTGCGCGATATTCATCGCCTCACCCGAGCCGCCCATACCGTAGCCTTTAATGGTGTGAGCTAAGATCACGGTAGGTTGATTCTGATGGGTCACCGCCGACTGAAAGGCGGCATAGACTTTATGAGGATCGTGTCCGCCACGATTGAGGTTCCAAATATCCTCATCACTCCAGTCCGCAACCAGCGCTTTGAGTTCGGGTGTATTGAATACGATCTCACGAACATATGCCCCGTTCTTGGCCTTCATGGTTTGATATTGGCCATCAACAATCTCGCCCAAGCGTTGCATCAAGATACCTTTTTTGTCTCGCGCAAAGAGAGCGTCCCAATGACCGCCCCACACCACTTTAATGACATTCCAGCCCGCACCGCGGAACTCTGCTTCAAGCTCTTGAATAATCTTGCCATTACCGCGCACTGGTCCATCAAGTCGCTGCAAATTACAGTTCACGACAAATATTAGGTTATCTAATTTTTCACGACCAGCCATGCCAATCGCACCAAGGGATTCTGGCTCATCGGTTTCACCATCGCCTAAGAAAGCCCAAACTTTTCTATTGCCGGCATTAATAAAACCCCGATCTTCCATGTAGCGCATAAAGCGCGCTTGGTAGATCGCCATGATGGGTCCAAGACCCATCGACACGGTGGGGAACTGCCAAAAATCCGGCATTAGCCAAGGGTGCGGATAGCTAGAGATACCCTTACCGCCGACCTCCTGACGAAACAGGTCTAATTGACTTTCATCCAAGCGCCCCAACATGTAAGCTCGTGCATACACACCCGGCGCCGAATGGCCTTGAACAAAAATCAGGTCTCCGCCGTGTTCTGGACTGGGCGCATGCCAAAAATGGTTAAAGCCCACGTCGTATAAGGTGGCTGCCGACTGAAAAGAAGAAATATGGCCGCCCACATTAGTATCTTTATTTGCACGCAAGACCATCGCCATCGCATTCCAACGCGTGTAGGAGCGTATCCGATGCTCGATATTTTGATCGCCAGGCAGACGTGCCTGCAGTTCTACTGGGATCGTATTGATATAGGGCGTCTCGGCATGAAACGGCTGATCGACGCCATTGACCCGCGCGTGCGAAATCTGCTGATCTATTAGGTACGCAGCACGCTCAGGACCTTCTGCTCGAATCACGCCATCCAACGCTTGTAACCACTCTTGCGTTTCTGCTGGATCAATATCCATTGCATCGGTTTGTGCTTTACCTAGTATCTGATCTGGAACTGCGGCCATAGCTTATCTCCAATAAGTCGATGATTAGAGTGATGTATTCACTCTACAGGGAATATTCTAAAAAGCGTCGGTATTCAAGACAAGCAATTTTCCACATAATGATAATATTTCTCATAATATGGGATTTTATTGCAGCGCAATTCGCATCATGTGAAATACACGACCCAATAAATAGACAGATACACTAAGGGCTGCCATGAAATCGCCCTGCCCATGAACTTATTGAATCCCTTGTCAACGCGCTGGTTATCGGGCGCCTGGTTTCGTCGAATCCGTGGATTTAGGCTGGTCTATACACCGCTTGTTGCGATTGTGATTTTTACGGTGATGATGACCATTATCTTGGGCACACTGCAAATGCAAGAGCGCAGCCAGCAAGAGAATGCCCTCTTTCGCGAACTGTCATTTGTTAAACAGCGCATTCAATTGCGTTTTGCAAATAACACCGAAGTGCTCATGTCGCTTAGTCGCGATTTGGGGCGAGTGACGGATGATGATAAAACTAAGACTATTGCGCTTAAAGAAGCGGAAGCATTCCTTTTAAACAACCATGAAATAAGCCAGCTGATTTGGATCAATGCGGAAAATAAACGGGAATGGATGATGCCGCCATCAAGCCGAAGTAATGACTGGTTTGATCAGGCACCCCACTCGAAACAATTAAAAAGCCAATTGGCCAAGACCATTGCATTAAGTACAGGCACCAACCGCCCCGCCTTTAGCGAATTTATTCAACTCGACCTGCCAAGCGATGAGCCGATGGCGAAAGAGCGTCGCACGATATTCTGGCAAACCATTCCGATTAGTTTTGATGGCGACGTAACCGGAATCATGGCAGTACTGTATTCCGCTCAGGGAATTTTGGAATATGTGATTCCACCCGAACTAAAAGGCCAGTACCGCTTTAGCCTGACAACTGATGCAGGCAAGGTTCTGGCGATTTCCTCAGATCGCAATATGCCACCTCGATCGCTCAGTAACCAGACTAGCCTCGATCTGGGCATCCTTAGTCCGAATGCGATTTTGCGAGTAGACACTTATCCAACGCCAACAAACCTCACTTTTAAAATGCTGCTGGGAGTCGTGATTGGCTTGAGTGCATTTGTGATTTGGAGTTTGTGGTCGGTACTCAAGCAGATGCAAGTACGGCAAATGGCTGAAGCCAGTCTGCGCACTGAAACCAATTTTCGAAATGCCATGGAGAACTCGACGCCAGTGGGCATTCGAGCGCATGACATGCAAAAGCGTATTACGTATGTCAATCGAGCGTTTTGCGAAATGACCGACTGGAAGGCCGAAGAGTTGATGGGCTTGCAGCCGCCCTTTCCATTTTGGCCAGCAGATCAGCAAGATGATTTACTACGAAAAATGGAAATGGCGCTCACCATGGATACGCGTCAAGAATTAAAAGCAGGAATCGAGGGAGTTATCCAAAAACGGGATGGGTCGCGTATTGCGACTCGAACATACATTGCGCCGCTTATTAATGAAAAAGGTGAGCAAACCGGATGGGTTACCTCGCTCGTAGATATCTCCGAGCCAAAGCGAATTCGTGAAGAGCTGGCGGCCGCCCAAGATCGCTTCATTACTGTATTGGAAGGACTGGATGCGGCAGTATCGGTGATATCCATTGAAACCGGTGAACTGCTCTTTGCCAACCGCTTCTATCGCGAACGCTTTGGAAATACATCCAAAGGGCACATTGACTTAGCCAATCACGAAATGGATCCAGGGCTGTTGCACGGCCTTGAAGACGACAATATTGATCCTTTGGCCGGCCTGCCGAGCGCTGAGCTGGGCCAAAATCGACAAACTGAATCTCAAGAAATCCAATTAGTTGGTGACGAAACCAAATGGTACGAAGTCCGAAGGCGTTTTATTTCATGGGTAGACGGACATCTGGCGCAGCTCCTTATTGCAACCGATATCACCCTACGGAAAAACACGGAGGATTTGGCGCGCCAACAAGAGGAGCGGATGCAATTCACCAGCCGCTTGACGACGATGGGAGAAATGGCATCCTCGTTAGCGCATGAATTAAATCAGCCACTGGCTGCGATTTCAAATTACTGCATGGGCGTAGCAAAACGCCTATCAGGGCAAGCAGACCAAAACCTCTCGCGCGATTTATTACCTGCACTTGAAAAAGCATCGGAGCAAGCGCATCGCGCCGGAACCATCATTCAGCGCATTCGGGGGTTTGTCAAACGCAGTGAGCCGCAGCGTAAAAATTGCGATATCGCTGAAATTGTTGCTGATGCCGTTGGCTTAGTCGAAATCGAAGCGCATCGGCACCGCCTCAGCATCGTATCGGAGGTTGCGCCCATGCTTCCCAATGTCGATTTAGATCCTGTATTAATACAGCAGGTTTTGGTCAATCTGCTCAAAAACTCCCTCGACAGCGTTCGGGAAAGCGCTCCATTGTCGTCGCGTTGGGCGGTCCCCCCCATCAAAATCATCACCGATCTAGAAACCAGCACCTTTCCAGCCATGCTGCGCATCCAGGTAATCGATGCTGGACCCGGTATTGCTGACAGCATTATCGAGCGGATGTTTGAGCCTTTTTTTAGCACCAAAGCCGATGGAATGGGCATGGGACTCAATATTTGCCGCTCCATTATCGAGTCCCACCATGGCCGTCTCTGGGCCAAAAATCAGCGCGACCCCGAGAGCGGTAAGGGGGTGGGCTGCACATTTACAATACTATTACCCCTAGAGACAACGGAAACTGGAAACGGCACTCCTGCCAAACAATCGTAATTAACATCAAAACCAACTTAGTGGAACAAATCGATGAACTTAATGAATACATCCCATTCCAACCCAACTGAAGTGGTTTATGTAGTCGATGATGACGAAGCAGTTCGAGATTCGCTAACCTGGCTTTTAGAGAGTAATGGTTATATGGTTCGTTGCCACGCTAGTGCGGAGCGATTCTTACAGTCCCTACAAAATACGGATAAATCGACGATCTCCTGTGTGATTTTGGATGTGCGAATGCCCGGAATGTCCGGACTGGAATTACAGGAGCGCTTAATTGCTGAAAATCTACCCATGCCCATTTCCTTTATTACCGGCCATGGTGATGTGTCGATGGCGGTTGCCACTATGAAAAAAGGGGCTGTTGATTTTATTGAGAAGCCCTTCAAAGAGAATGAGCTCTGTGCCCTCGTGGAAAAAATGCTGGCAAAGGCGCGTACCGATTACAGCCAAGCCAATCAGCGTAAATTAACCCAAGGCCTCCTTGGCAAGCTAACTGGGCGCGAGCGCCAAGTGCTGGAGCGTATCGTAGCGGGGCGCCTAAACAAACAAATTGCCGACGATTTGGGCATCTCCATAAAAACAGTAGAAGCGCACCGAGCTAATATTATGGAAAAACTTAATGTCAATACCGTTGCGGACCTCTTAAGACTGGCCTTGTCGGATCCACAACCCAACTAATGGGATTTATGTTTATTTTTTCACCGCATTTGCTATTACTTTCTTTTTAAATTTATGCCCGCTCAATTACTCGATGGCGTTGCCCTCTCCAAGAAAATTCGCACCGAAATCACTGCGCGCGCAGCAATCGTCACTGCCAAAGGGGTGCGCCCTGGTTTAGCGGTGATTGTGGTTGGCGACAACGCAGCTAGCGCGGTTTACGTCCGCAATAAAGTCAAAGCCTGCGAAGAGGTGGGCTTTCATTCCGTGTTGGAGCGATATGAAGCCGAGATGGGTGAAGAGGCGTTGCTGGCGCGTATTGCCACCCTCAATGCTGATCCTGCTATCCATGGTATTTTGGTGCAACTCCCCCTGCCCGAGCACATTGCTGCCGAACGCGTTCTAGAGGCAATCGCACCACAAAAAGATGTGGATGGATTTCATGTGGCCAATGCAGGCGCGCTGATGGTAGGCGCACCAGAATTCAAGCCCTGCACGCCCTATGGCTGCATGAAGCTGCTCGAGAGTATTGACTACCCCTTACGCGGCGCCCGCGCGGTGGTTGTGGGCGCGTCTAATATTGTGGGCAAGCCCATGGCTATGCTCTTATTACAGGCAGGGGCTACCGTCACCATTTGCAACAGCAAAACGCGCGATTTAGCTCACCATACCAAGGATGCCGATGTACTCGTTGTTGCTACCGGCAAGCCCAAAATGGTGACGGGTGACATGATCAAATCCGGGGCTGTTGTGATCGATGTCGGTATTAATCGTCTGCCGGACGGCAAACTCTGTGGCGACGTTGATTTCGATACAGCCAAATACATAGCCGGCTGGATTACACCGGTGCCAGGTGGCGTTGGACCTATGACCATCACCATGCTCCTGATGAATACCTTAGAAGCTGCGGAAAAGGCGGCAAGACCGTAATTTCTTTACGGAATTAAACGTCAATACCAGCATTACATTAAGCTAGAGGGATGAATACACATCCCGCATTAACGCCAGCCCAATCCGCCAATCCCCTCTTGCAGTTTGGTAGGGGGATTGTTGCTTACGCCCAAGTCAAACCTGACCATATTGCACCCGCGATTGACCTCCTCCTGAGCGAAGCCAATATGGCGGTAGAAAAGGCAACTAATACAGACACGCCAAAAACCTGGAATGACTTAGTAGAGCCATTGGAGGACGCAACGGAACGTCTCAGCCGCGCTTGGGGTGCTGTAGCGCACCTCAATAGCGTTGCCGATACGCCAGAGATGCGTGAAGCATACGGCGCAATGCTACCCAAGGTCACCGCCTTTATGTCCAGCTTAGGGCAAAATCTGGCCTTATACGAATGCTTTAAGTTGCTGCGTCAGGATCCCAGTTTTGCAACACTTTCCCGCGATCAGCAAAAAGTGATTGAAAACTCGCTCCGGGACTTTCGCCTAGGCGGAGCAGAGTTACCCGAGGAACAAAAGCCCCGTTTTGCACAGATTCAGGAAGAGCAAGCAAAGCTCGGCAAAGCCTTTTCCGATCATGTACTCGATGCCACTAATGGCTTTACCCATTTACTGACAGACCCGGCCGATTTAATCGGCTTACCTGAGGACGCCATCGCAGCCGCAGCAGATGCGGCAGAGCAACAAGGTAAGCAAGGTTGGATGTTTACCCTGCATTTCCCCTCGTACTATCCAGTACAGCAGTACTCAGAAAATCGTGCCTTGCGCCAGCGTATGTACGAAGCATACGTGACTCGCGCCTCCGAACTAAGCGCTCAATTTGGCAACGGTAAAGCCGAGTGGGATAACACGCAAAATATGCTGGATCAGCTGCGCCTGCGTAATGAGGAAGCCGTTATGCTCGGGTATCGCAACTATGCTGAACTTAGCATTGCCCCTAAAATGGCTCGAACCGTAGAGGAAGTGGATCTTTTTTTAGTCGATATCGCGAAGCGCGCCAAACCCTTTGCCAAAACGGACTGGGAAACACTGCAACTCTTTGCCCGCACCGAATTTAATTTAGGCCTCACTCCAGATGATCCAATTCAGCCATGGGATATTGCCTTCCTATCAGAAAAACTCAAGCAAGCACGCTACGCTTTTTCTGAGAATGAACTAAAACAATATTTTCCCCTACCTAAAGTACTTGATGGCCTCTTTGGTTTAATTCAAACTCTGTTCTCCGTGCAAATTAAACCAGCTGATTTGCCAATCTGGCACGAGACAGTGCAGTCTTTCTCGGTTAGCAACTCGAATGGCGAGATCGTGGCGTATTTTTACCTTGACCCCTATGCAAGACCTGGAAAACGTGGGGGCGCATGGATGGATGATGCGCGCGGTCGTCGCCTATTACCCAGTGGCGAAGTGCAAATTCCTGTAGCCTACTTAGTCTGTAACTTTGCGGCGCCAGTAAAGGTTGACGGCAAACTGAAGCAACCCACGATCACGCACGATGATGTCATTACCCTCTTTCATGAAAGTGGTCATGGCCTACATCACCTTTTAACCCAGGTTGGTGCATTGGGCGTCTCTGGCATCAATGGGGTTGAGTGGGATGCCGTTGAGTTGCCAAGCCAATTTATGGAAAACTTCTGCTGGGAATGGGAGGTGCTTGAAAAAATGACTGAGCATGTGGATTCTGGTCAACCATTGCCGCGAGCTTTATTTGAAAAAATGCTAGCGGCAAAAAATTTCCAAAATGGCTTAGCAACCCTACGTCAAGTCGTATTCTCCTTAACGGACTGGCGCCTACACTCATCTTTTGATGCGGCCGATGCTAAAGGACAGGCTGTCTTAGCTTTAGCAAAAGAGATTGGTGATGCATTTAATGTCATTCCTCAATCCCCCCTATCACGCTGGCCTAATACCTTTAGCCATATTTTTGCTGGTGGCTACGCCGCAGGTTACTATAGCTACAAGTGGGCCGAAGTGCTATCTGCTGACGTGTATTCAGCATTTGAAGAGGCTGCGAAAATGACCGGTAGCATATTAGACTCTGCCACAGGATTACGCTATCGCACTGAAATTCTAGAAGTGGGCGGCAGCCGATCCGCAGCGGAATCATTCAAAGCGTTTCGCGGTCGCGACCCCTCAATCGATACGCTATTGCGTCATGGTGGATTAATCGAAGAATTGGCTCTTGATTAAATTATATTGATTTAGAGTCTTAGCTCAGCTATCACGGGAGCATGGTCCGATGGCTGCTCCCAAGTGCGTGGCTCTTTATCGACTCTGCTCCCAACACAAAGCTCCTTCAGGGAATCACTTAGCAATACATGATCAATACGCAGACCCGCATTTCGGCGAAAACCCATCATGCGGTAATCCCACCAGCTAAAGGTTTTAGGGGGCTGCTCAAATAAACGAAATGAATCGTGAAGACCCAACTTAATAAGATCGGCAAAGGCGGCGCGCTCCTCGGGGGAAACTAGATTTTGGCCTACCCATTTAGCTGGATCATGCACATCACTATCCTCAGGGGCAATATTAAAATCGCCCAGCAACGCCAAGCGCGGATGATCAGCAAGCTCGGATGCAAGCCAAGTATGCAAGGCTTTAAGCCATGCCAACTTATAGATAAATTTATCGCTATTCGGATCTTGGCCATTGGGAAAGTATGCCGATATAAGACGAATCGGCTGTTTGCTTTTAAAGCAGACTGTAGCCGCCAAAATACGCTGCTGCTCATCCTCAAAACCGGGAATATTACGTACCGCCTTTAAAAAAGCGGTATCGGTATCAGCCGCAATTGGCGCTAATGCTGTTTTGCGCAAAATAATAGCAACCCCGTTGTAGGTTTTCTGCCCAGCCGTAAGACACAGATACCCTGCCGAATGAAACTCGGCATGCGGGAACTTATCGTCCGTGAGTTTGAGCTCCTGAAGGCACAAAGCATCAATCGGTGCATTCGCCTTTTCTTGATCACTTAGCCAGCGCAGTACCTGTGGCAGGCGTACCTTAATCGAATTTACGTTCCAAGCGGCAATACGGTTTACATCAGTCATCAATACCTAATTCCTGTAATTTACGGGTAATTGTATTGCGGCCAATACCCAAGCGCTGCGCGGCCTCCACCCGCCTGCCTCGAGTCACCTCGAGGGCGGCCTGTAACACCACCTTTTCAAAACGAGAGGTCAGCGCATCAAAAACCTGTTTATCGCCATCCTGCAGCATTTTGACAGCAAGTCGGCCAAGAGTCCCTTCCCAATCCCCAGAGGCGATTTTGGCGGGGGTTATAGCCGCAGCCTGGGGGGCGAGTGCAGGATGGGGAGCGGCACTTGCGGTTTCAGTAGCCAAGTCAGCAGGGAGATCGCTAACGCCGATTTCAACAGCCGGCGACATGACCGTTAACCAATGACAAAGATTCTCCAGTTGGCGTACATTTCCTGAAAAGGGCTTATGAGCTATCTCCACTAGCGCCGCATCGGATAATCGCTTTGGCTCAACACCTAAGTTCTTGGCACAACTTTGCATAAAATGCCGTGCAAGCAAGGGAATATCCTCGACTCGCTCACGCAATGCAGGCAAACGCAGGCGAATCACATTTAAGCGATGCAAAAGATCCTCCCTAAAAAGGCCGGCACTGACACGCGACTCAAGATTTTGATAGGTGGCAGCAATAATGCGCACATTAGCGCGTATTGGATCGTGGCCGCCAATGCGATAAAAATGCCCATCCGTTAATACGCGCAGCAAACGGGTTTGCAAATCAAACGGCATGTCGCCTATTTCATCCAAGAATAAGGTGCCACCATCAGCCTGCTCAAAACGTCCACGCCGGAGGGTTTGCGCGCCTGGCACAGCCCCGCGTTCGTGGCCAAATAATTCCGACTCCAACAACTCCTTAGGAATCGCTGTTGTATTTAGAGTCACAAAAGCGCCTTTGGCTCGCGGACTATGCTTATGTAAGGCTCTCGCCACAAGCTCTTTGCCTGTACCCGACTCACCCGTAATCAGTACCGTGGCATGCGATTGAGCAAGCCTGCCAATCGCTCTAAAGACTTCCTGCATCGCGGGGGCTTGACCAATAATTTCTGGGGTTTCTTGTTGCCAGTAGCGCGGCTCTTTGGCGACCGACTGCGCACGCTCGCTCTCCCCAATAGCCCGGCGAATGAGTTCAATCGCCCTATCTAAATCAAATGGCTTGGTGAGGTATTCAAATGCGCCGCTCTGAAAAGAAGATACCGCTGAATCTAAATCGGAGTATGCCGTCATCACGATAACAGGCAAATGAGGGTGGCTTGCTTTAACGTGCTGCAAAAGATCAAGACCACTTCCTCGCGGCATGCGAATGTCTGAAATCAATACCTGTGGGGATTCGCGCTCTAGCGCATTGAGCACATCATTCGGATTAGTAAAACTACGATGTGAGAGGTTTTCTCTAGTTAAAGCTTTTTCCAAAACCCAACGAATGGACTGGTCATCATCTACGATCCAAACTGATTTATTCATGCGGATATCTCCTGCGTACGATACGGTATTTGAATATGAAAATCAGTATTGCCTGGGCGACTTTCACAAGCAATAAATCCTTGGTGTTGTTGGATAAAGGTTTGCGCTAAGGTCAAACCCAATCCACTGCCACCTTCTCTGCCACTGACCAGCGGAAAAAAAATGCGATCCCGAATATCATCTGGAATTCCGGGTCCGTTATCAATCACATGTAAATCCAAGGCTAACTTATATCGCTGCTTTGCAATGGTTACCGAACGCGCCACTCGCGTACGCAACTCAATCACAGCGCTACCGCGGCGAATCTCTTCCGATAATGCCTGCGCAGCGTTATGGGCAATATTTAATACCGCCTGAATTAGCTGCTCTTTATCGCCCAAGATATCGGGTAAGCTTGTATCGTAATTGCGATTAATCCGCAATCCTTTAGGAAACTCAGCGAGCACCAAACTTCGAACCCGCTCTAATGCTTCATGGACATTGACTAACTCCACCGTATGCGCTTTTCGGTGCGGCGCTAGAAGCCGATCAACCAAGCCCTGCAACCGATCCGATTCTTTGATGATCACTTGGGTGTACTCACGCAAACCCTTCTCAGGCAGCTCAAATTCCAGTAGCTGGGCCGCCCCCCGAATGCCGCCCAGAGGATTTTTAATTTCATGAGCCAAATTCCGCATCAGCTGCTTATTAGCCTCGACTTGCTGCGTAACGCGCTCATCGCGTTCGCTGCGCAATTGTTGATCAATTGGAAACCACTCCATCATGACTAACGCGGGATCCTCCAGCAGCGCAATAACTACATGGGCAGCACTGGCCTCGTGATGAATGGCATTTGGCAAAACGTGCAAGACCATTTCTTGCCGCTGGGCAGCTGTAACACCATCTGTCACCTCGGCAATCATCTGGTTTAAAGCGTTATTTTCTGCGAATAATTCACTTAGAAGATGACCCTCAATGACCTTGCGCGAGAGGTCAAGCGCCGACTCCGCCGCCGGGTTCGCATAGAACAACAGCTTCGTTACGCCATCAAACACAATGACGGCATTGGGTAATTGATCAAGCAAATTCGGAACAAAAGGGGCAGCCGAAGCTGCCCCTTTGAACGAATTGCGCAACAGACCTGCGCTCAAGGACTACTCCTTCGATTAGAGTGAGTAGTACATATCGAATTCGATTGGATGGGTAGTCATGCGGAAACGCGTCACTTCCTCCATCTTCAAATCGATATAGGCATCTAACATCGAGTTCGTAAACACTCCGCCGCGAGTTAAGAATTCGCGATCCTTATCCAAGCAGTCCAGGGCCTGATCTAAGCTATGGCACACGGTTGGAATCTTTGCGTCTTCTTCTGGCGGCAAATCATACAAGTTTTTGTCAGCCGCTTCACCTGGGTGAATCTTATTTTGTACGCCATCAAGACCCGCCATCATTAAAGCAGAGAAGCACAAGTAAGGGTTAGCCAATGGATCAGGGAAGCGCGTTTCAATGCGACGACCCTTCGGATTCGAAACGTGCGGAATACGAATCGAAGCGGAGCGATTGCGGGCTGAGTAAGCCAATTTGACTGGAGCCTCAAAGCCAGGGACCAAACGTTTGTATGAATTGGTGCCTGGATTGGTAATCGCATTGAGCGCCTTGGCGTGCTTAATGATGCCGCCGATGTAGAACAACGCAAATTCAGATAAGCCAGCGTAACCATTACCCGCAAATAAGTTCTCGCCATTTTTCCAAATGGATTGATGAACGTGCATACCAGAACCGTTATCACCAACGATTGGCTTAGGCATGAAAGTGGCTGTCTTGCCATACGCATGCGCAACGTTTTGCACTACGTACTTTTGCCAAATGGTCCAATCAGCACGTTGCGTTAATGTACTGAATCGGGTTCCCAGTTCATTTTGACCTTGACCAGCCACTTCGTGGTGGTGCACCTCAACAGGGATGCCCAAGGACTCCAGAATCAAACACATCTCTGAGCGCATGTCCTGGAATGTATCAACAGGCGCTACCGGGAAATAACCACCTTTTTTTCCTGGACGATGGCCAGTGTTACCGCCCTCGATTTCAGCCGATGATGACCAAGGAGCCTCTTCCGACTCTACCTTAACAAAGCAACCCTGCATATCAGCGCCCCAACGCACGCCGTCGAAAATAAAGAACTCTGGCTCTGGACCAAAGAAAGCGGTATCTCCAAGGCCGGTTCCCTTTAAATAGGCTTCGGCACGTTTAGCAATCGAGCGTGGATCACGGTCATACCCTTTACCATCCGATGGCTCAATGACATCGCACGTAATAACGAGGGTTGGCTCTTCATAAAACGGATCAATGTAGGCTGCTGTTGGATCTGGCATCAAGAGCATATCGGATGCCTCAATACCCTTCCAACCAGCAATCGACGAGCCGTCGAATGCATGACCACTCTCAAATTTATCTTCATCGAAGTGGGAAATGGGCACGGTGGTATGTTGCTCTTTACCTTTGGTATCAACAAAGCGAAAGTCCACAAAGGTGCACTCTTTTTCTTTAACCAACTTCATTACATCGGCGACGGTTTTTGTCATGCAATTCTCCTCAATAAAATGAATTCGTATTCTGTGGTGACAGGCATGTCTAGATATCGCCTGTAAACAACACCGGTTCTATGTAAGTAATGTACCGAAAGCCAGGCCATTTAAAAACCATTATTGCACTATTTCGGTGCTTAAAATGGGTTTATAAACCTACTAATGCACCATATTAGTGCTTAATAAGGTCATGAATCGGATAATTTAAAGCGAGAGTGCCCTTTCGTAAGGCATCCCAAGCCAATTGCACCGAATCCGAGCGCCCTTTAACACCCAATTCAATGTGGCGTCGCGCAAATACGCCACCGCGAGCGGGGTCACCCACTGACGGCAAACTAAACACTTTCACACCCTCAAAGTCTGCCTCGATCTGCTCCATAAGAGGCGTTAAGCGGGACTCAATCCCTTCGGGGACGATAAAACTTTTCTCAAGCCAGTTTTCTTGGTGGAATAAATCCGCGTAATGCTGATCAAGGCACCACGCCATCATGGGCGCAGCCATTACCGGGAAGCCAGGAAAGAAATGGTGCTCCCGAATCCGAAACCCTGGAATCTGGTTGTACGGGTTAGGAATAATCTCAGAACCCTCGGGAAACTCCCCCATTTTGAAGCGATGCTGATTCTCGGGGGTAGATAAATCCGCCTTAGCTAAATCACCTTCAGCCATTGCCACAATCCGCTTGGCGATCAATTCTTTCGCTTCTGGATGCAATACAGTAGAAAGGCTCAAGGCCTTTGCTGCGCAAGCGCGAGTGTGATCATCCGGCGTAGCGCCAATGCCACCAGTACTAAACACCACATCGCCGCTGGCAAAGGTTTCGCGCAAACACTGCACAATCTGCTCGGGATCGTCGCCAACGTACCTTGCCCACGACAAACTCAGACCCCGCTCTTTTAATAGCTCAATTAATTTACTGAGGTGCTTATCCTGACGACGGCCTGAAAGGATTTCATCGCCAATCACAATGAGACCAAATCGCCTTACCGCTGGCAAGCGCTTCGCGTCAGTCATGTTGAACTGGCTCCATGTCGACGACTTCGTGATGGATTTGAGGCGCCTTAGCCAACCCTTCCGCGCGCAACTCTTTTAAGGCGCTCAGTAAAAAATGCGCGAACCAGAGCGCTGCAAATACAAAAATAATGGAATAGATCCACAGGGCGACAAAACTCACAAATGGAAACAGGACTAAAGCCAAAGCTGACGTCGCCCAAAAGAAGGTGGGTACGGCGCCCAGCATCCCTGCAGCAACCCCCATGCCCAAGAGCTCCCAGCGATAACGCTCTAGTAATAAATCCCGCTCTGCTGAGCTGGCGTGTTTTGCGAGTACGTCATAGGACATGAGACGCATGGTTAGCCAGCCCCATAAAAGTGGCGGCAATATCGCAACTAATGGCGGAATCCACCACACAGGCAAGGTGAGCATAATGAGGGCTAAACAAATCAGCGCAGACCAAATGGTGTAAAAAAAACTCCCAATCAATCCACTGCCACCAACCGCCTCAATCCCATGATAAGCGCCCTGCCGCATGACACTATTCACGATTGCGGGAACAGTGGAGAAGGCAATGAACACGAGCAGGCTAATTGCGATGAGCGGGATGAGCAGCATCACCAAAAACAAGGGGGCGATCCAGGCGCGCGCCTCATCAAGACCAACCCAGCTAAGTACTGTCTGAATCCAGCTCGTAAAGATCGACGTGGTTAGAAAAATGCGCAAATGATCTAGTGCTGGCGACCAAATCAGCCAAATTAAAATTCCCCAGAAAATAGAGACAATTAAAAACGGGCGAAAGCTGAGCCACAGCATCCGAGGGTGCATGGTGCCAACCATCGCCAAACCGAGCGAACGAAATACGTTTTGTACACCTTGCATTGACTTATTTCCTATTCAGATCAAACACCGATTGCAATGCATTGCGCAATGCTTGCCATTGCTGCGCCAAAATGTGATTTGGCATTTGCACGTTCCGTACACCGGTAGGATAAACCCCGTCTGGAAATACGGCGGTTCTAAAAATCATATCCCACCACGGAAAGAGTACACCAAAGTTGCAGCCACCCAAGACCCCAGGCTTACCCTTGGCCTCATGTCCATACCCAACCGCATGATGCAAACGGTGAAACATCGGTGAAACCAATAAGTAGCGCCCTAAGCCTAAATCGATTTTCAAATTGGCATGTTGCCAACTTTGAATTAACTGACTGCACACCACAAGCAAAATAAACTGGCTTGGGGGCACACCAAACAGCATTGCGAAGAATGAGAATACCAAGGCGCGCATGATGTCATCCAGCACATGATTGCGATCATCCGACCAGGCATTCATGGCCTGCTGGCTGTGATGCAAGGCATGCAATTGCCACCACCATTGAAATCGATGAGAAGCGCGATGGTATATGTAATCAACAAGATCCAATAGAACCAGATAAATACAAAAACTAATTAGGGGAATGGTAGTGACGCCCGGCCACCAATCTTCGACATTGAGGCGCTCAAAACGCCAATCGTGCAAGACAGACTCCAGTTGAAAAAATAACCCAGAAAAAACAACAAATACCAAGACTTGAAAAAACCCTAAACGATGGAATAAGGTATATGCAATATCGGGCCATTTGGCTGTGGAGTGGGCACTTTGATCTTCGGCGGGATTTCGCTTTTCCCAAGTGCGCAATACCAAGAAAATAATTGCGATTTGGATGATGCCAAGCAGCAACCACTCGGTGCCATCATATGCATCCTCGGCCCATGCAATTAATCCCAAATGAAACAATACAGGCTCAACAATAAAACGAAAGCAATTTTCTTGGAGCGTCGCATAGGCGGTAGCGAAGGAATCAAATAGGTTCATAGCTTGCTCTATTTTGATGCACTGATCGGTAATAGGTCAAAGCAATAACCCTTGCGTTTCCAACCCTCAATCAGAGGCTCCAATACAACGGGCGCCCAAGCGTCCTGACGAGACCAAATGCCTAAATGGGCCATTGCAATATCGCCCGGTTTGACCGTACGTAAGGCTTTATCCAGAAGCGTTTGATTAGGATACTTGCCTGAATCCAATTCATCCCCCAAAAAGCCGGCGGGCGACCATCCAATATGACGGTAACCGCACTGCTCGCCCATCGCAATCAACTCGGGCGAAGTTTTACCGCCAGGGGCTCGCCAAATGGCATCTAGTGGACGCTGGGTTAGCTCCTGAAAGCGTGTATTGACGCGCTGTATTTCCGCGCAGACTTCGGCGCCGGTGTAAGGCGTCGCCCGGTTAGCTTGATTGCCAAATTGCGCTTTCATCAGAACGCGCTTAATACCTGTGCTGGAGGGTGGCAAATCTTTTACCAAATAAACATGATCGTATGTATGACTACCAAATTGATGGCCCTCTTTAACGCGTTCCTGCCAAAATCCTTTCCAAGAATCATCCAAAGAATAATCACCTCGAATGGTTTTCTCATTAGCCAGAAAGAAAGTGGCTTTGACTTGCTGGCGCCTCAAAATATCCGCCACGGTTTGCGCAACCGCCATATTACCGGTATCGAATGTAAGGTAAATGGGTTTTTTACAAACGCCATCATCCGGCGTTTTTGCGTTTATGGGCATGCTTAAGACCCCCAAAAAGAGCAATACGAATGCACTTCTCATGGGTTTAATCTTTGTAGCCATGGCAGTTTTCCGACCTTTACTCCCAAGGCGCGCGCGGGTAAAAGAAAACCCCATGCGGTGACTTACCAACGGGTATGACGCTGATGAGCTTCATTGTCGGCACGTCAATCACACCTGCCTTGCGCGCAAAACGAAAGGTCACCCAGAGATTTTTTCCGTCTGGAGTAAGCTCCATATCATCTGGACCCGCCGGCAAGCCAGTCACCTCACCAACTTTTTCCAAGGTTTTCATATTGAGCAAGGAAATTGTCGAAGCAACTCGATTCGTTACAAATACATGCTTGCGATCGCCCATCGGCCTAAAGTTGTGAGCGCCCTTACCCGTCATAATTTTTTTAACTTCTTGGCGATTGCGCCAGTCCATCACTTGAACGTAATCAGCGCCCGTAATCCCAACCAACAAATACTGATCGTTTGGAGTCATCCACAAGCCTGCGGGAGCTGGACCCGTAGGCATTTTCCATAGCAGCGTTTGGGTTGGTAAATCAATCGCCACCACCTCGTTTGAATCTTGCATCGTTACAAAGGCAATCTTGCTATCCGCAGTAAAGGCAATGTGACTTGGAGTCTTACCAACTGCAATTGTTTTAGCCAACTTTAAATCTGCGCCTTGGGCAGCATAGATATCAACCCGATCTAGGCGATTAGCGGCGGATACAAACCAGCGGTGATCTGGCGAATACCCAATTTGGTATGGATCAATAATTTTCGGAATCCGACCTTGTATCTCTCCCGTAGTGGGATTCATCAAAGCAATATCATTCCCAACGGCATTGGCGATCAATAAAGTCTTCTCATCTGGAGTCATCATCAGGTGATGCGGCTCTTTACCGATCGGCATCGTTTTAGTGACCTTGCGGGTCTTCATATCAATCAGGCTGACGCTGGCATCCCCCGAATTCAACACAACCGCCAAACTCGGTTCGACTGGGTTTGCAGCCAAGGCGTGGGTAACAAAACCAAATAAAGCCGAGGCGATACCCAATTGAACTAACTGCCTTAGCAAGGAAGGCCTGTTTTTTAGGGTGGTAAGTTGCAATACTGGAAATAAAGAGGACATCCTTCCATTGTAAGCAATTGGTCGACTAATGCAGGCTTGCTAACACTTTTTTTAGCCGCTTTAAGGACATTGGGGTGGGTGTTTTGAGCTCCTGGGCAAATAAAGCAATTCGCAATTCCTCGAGCTGCCAACGAAAATCGCGTAAAGCGGGATCTTCTTGCATGGCATAGGAAACCCCCTTCGCCCCCTGTATGCGTTTTTGCCAAGGCCTTGCCACCGATTCCCAGTCGCGCTGGCACTGCGCATCTCGGGCAGGATTGCTGCGAAGCTTATCAATCCGCAGGGCAATCCCTTTTAAATATCGGGGTAAATGCACAAGCTGCGTATAGGGCACCTCAGCCAGCATCTTTGGAAAAATTAAGCCCTGAATCTGCGTCACCATATCGGCATGGGCGCTGGGTGAAGCCGCCTTAGCCTGCGCCAATTTCTTTTGCGTTTCGGCGTACGCCTGCAAGGCTGATAATGTATGCCGAGCAATTTCCTGTGCAATCAGCGCTAAGCGCGGCTTTCCAGAAACAAGTCGCTCGGTGAATGCGTTCGCCGAGGTGGGTAGCGGGTCTGTCATAAAGGCCCGCTCAATTGCCACATTCAAAATTTGCTCAATAAGTAGATCGACCTGCCCAATGTGCATGAACAACAGGCCGATCTCGCGTGCGCCAGGTAACTGCTTTTGCAAGGCTTTCAGCGTATCTTTTTGATTTAAAGCAAATAAGCGCCGCAAACCCTGCCAATGGACCTTGCGTGCCTCTAGCAAATCATCAAACACTTCAAGATCAACCGCATCGCCACGATCAACTAGGGCCGGATAACCAAAGAGGGTTTTGTTGCCCTTCTGAATTTCCAGGGTTTCAGGTAGCTCGCCAAAATCCCATTGACTATAACTGCCTGTTACCTGCAAGACAGTAGACGGAGTGGAATTGCTATTTGCCTTATCCGTCCTTGGCGATAAGACCTCAGAGCTTACTGCCTCTTGAGCCACCGCCTGAAATGCACTGCGCGCCTCTTGTCCATAGTCGGCTCGTAAACGCGCTAGATTGCGCTCCAACTCCAATTGACGGCCATGCTCATCGATTAAACGCAAGTTCATAGCGCAGTGAGCTGGTAAAGCCTCCGGTCGAAAATCGGTGCGCTTGAACTCTAAGCCTTTTTCTCGGCGCAGATCCGTAATCAATGTGTCTATGTAATCACCCTGACCAAATTGTTTCGTATCCATCATGCGTTGCAAAAAACCCTTCGCATAATCCGGCAGGGGAACACAATGTCGCCGCAATTTTTGCGGTAGTGTTTTTAACAGAAGCAATGTTTTCTCTTCGCACATCCCAGGCACTAGCCATTCACAGCGTCGGCCATCAATTTGATTGAGCATGGCCAGCGGCACGACTAAGGTGACGCCATCTTTAGGGCTGCCGGGCTCAAAGTGATAGGTCAAATTTAATTGAACGCCGCCCATACTGATTTGCTTGGGGTAGCGATCTACCGTAATCCCCGCAGCCTCATGGCGCATCAAGTCGGCTTTGTCTAAACGCAAACTCAGCTCAGCGCCATCGGTCTTTTGTAGCCAGGCTTGCATGCTCGAGCGGCTTAGTACATCAACCGGCAAACGACTGTCGTAAAAAGCGAACAGCAGCTGCTCATCAACAAGCACATCAGGACGGCGCGAGCGATGCTCTAAGGCCTCGATCTCCCGAATTAATTTACGGTTATGCCAAAAGAATTGAAAACAGCTAGGGAAGCTTTTTTTAGCGGTTGCCTCAAGCTCTTTTTCTTGAGCCGGCGTTTCCATGCGGCCAAACATCTCGGCGCCAACTAGAGCCTGCTGAATAAATAAGGTTCGGGTTTCTTGACTATCGTGCGGCGCATAGCGCACTTTGCGGCCATGATATATCGGCAAACCATATAGCGAGCCACGTTCAAACGCCATCACCTCCCCTTGGCGATTGTCCCAAAAAGGGTCGCTCAAGGATTTCACCAGGCGATGGGCGGCGACTTTCTCAACCCATTGAGGCTCAATTTTGGCGATGGTGCGCGCATACAGGCGGCTAGTTTCTTGAAGTTCTCCCGATAAAATCCAAGCGCCTGCTTTTTTGCCCAAGCTTGAGCCAGGCCAAATGTGCGGCCGAATGCCACGTGCGCCCAAATACGATCCCGCATGGGGGCCACGCTCTTCCTCTTCTTTTTTGGCAACATGCCCCAACAGCCCGGTCAGTAAAGCTAAATGAATTTGCTCATACGTCGCCGGTAAACCGTTTTCACGCCAACCTTTTTCGCCCAGCATAGTATGCAGCTGCCCATGTACATCACGCCACTCGCGCAGGCGCCGCGGCGACAGAAATTTGCTTCGACAAAGGGCTTCTAATTGGCGATTGCTGTGTTTATGGGTTAAGGCATCGTGATACCAATCCCACAATTTCACAAAACTCAAGAACTCCGACTTCTCATCCTTGAACAGCAAATGTGCCTGGTCGGCAGCAGCGGCCTGATCTAAGGGCCGTTCTCGAGGGTCCTGGGTGGCCAATGCGGATGCAATGATAGTCACCTCACGCAGGGCATGGTACTCACGCGCCGCTAGCAAAATACGGCCGATACGCGGATCAAGCGGCAAATCAGATAGCGCCTTACCAATCGTCGTCAAGGTAAATGTATTGTGATCACCTTCACTTTCGATGGCGCCCAATTCATCGAGCAATTGAATGCCATCGGCAATGGCGCGGCCAAGCGGTCGATCGATGAACGGAAAATCCTGAATCTTAGGTAGTCGCAGCGCGCTCATGCGCAACAAGACCGATGCCAATGAACTCCTCAGAATCTCGGGGTCAGTAAATTTAGGCCGCGCTTCATAATCAGCCTGGCTATACAAGCGAATGCAAATGCCATCCGATACCCGGCCGCAGCGCCCCGCCCGTTGATTGGCTGCAGCTTGCGAGATCGGCTCGATTTGGAGTTGCTCAACCTTATTGCGATACGAGTAGCGCTTCACCCGCGCCAAGCCACTGTCGATTACATAACGGATATTCGGTACGGTAAGGGAAGTTTCGGCAACATTGGTTGTCAAGATAATGCGGCGCCCATTGCCTGACTGGAAAACCCGCTCCTGCTCTGAGACCGACTGACGAGCAAAGAGAGTTAATACTTCTGGATGAAAGCGCTGTTGCAAAAGCGAATCTTTTCGGAGCGTTTCAGCACAATCCCGAATTTCCCGCTCTCCCGGCAAAAAAACCAACACATCGCCAGAGCCGGATGCGCCCTCACGCCATAGATCACCTATCGCTTTGGCAATGCCTTCGGACAAGTCCAAAGCCTCTTTTTTGCCCTCGATTTCTAACGGGGCATAGCGCTGCTCTACCGGGAACAGCCTGCCGCTGACCTCAATCACCGGAACCGGCCTGTCGCCAATCGTAAAGTGCTGCGAAAAGCGCTGCGCATCGATGGTGGCGGAAGTGATAATTACCTTTAGATCGGGGCGCTTTGGCAGTAACTGGCGCAAATAGCCTAATAAAAAATCAATGTTGAGGCTACGCTCATGCGCTTCGTCAATGATGAGGGTGTCATAGGCTTTAAGCAACGGATCGCGCTGGGTCTGCGCCAGCAAAATGCCATCCGTCATGAGCTTGATCGATGCGGTTGGCGTGGTTTTATCGGTAAAGCGAATTTGGTAACCCACGTCTAGGCCGATTGGCGAGCCCAACTCTTGGGCAATCCGCTTGGCAGTCGCCGTTGCCGCAATCCGCCTGGGCTGGGTATGCCCAATCAGCTTCCCCCCATTGATCGTGCCGCGGCCTAATTCAAGGCAAATTTTAGGTAACTGGGTGGTTTTCCCCGAGCCAGTCTCGCCGCAGACAATCACCACCTGGTTGCTACGCAGCGCATCCATAATGGTATTCCGCTGACTGGAGACCGGTAATTCTTCCGGAAAGCGAATGGAGAGTGTGCGCTTTCCAGCACGATCTGTGTTGGAAGCGGGCACAGTTTCTGATTTTGATTGGTTTATCGGCGGCATCACCCTATAATTTTCTCACTATGGCAGCTACCCCATCCAACTCTTCCCCCAAACCCCCTCCCGAGACAGAGGTTCCTAGCAACTTTCCTTTTGTGGGCTGGCTGCGCGATGTCGCGCCATACATTCATAGCTTTCGTGAAAAAACCTTCGTAATTGCCTTTGCGGGCGAATTAGTTCAGGAAATCGGCTTGGAACGCATCATCGAGGACATCGCCATGCTGCACGCCATGGGCATGCGAATTGTGCTGGTTCATGGGATTCGCCCTCAGATTGAAGAACAATTAACCCTGCGCAAAATTGAGAGCCAATTTGGTCAAGGCCTCATGAATGGCTACCGAATTACGGATGCTGCAGCGCTGGAGTGCGTGAAAGAAGCTGCCGGAGAATTGCGTCTTGACATCGAAGCGGCATTTAGTCGCGGCCTCCCCAATACGCCAATGGCAGGATCACGCATTTCAGTGATTTCAGGCAACTTCATTACAGCAATGCCATTTGGGGTGGTAGAGGGCGTGGACTTTATTCACACCGGCCTAGTTCGCAAGGTAGACTCCGTCTCAATTAAGCTATCTCTAGATAGCAATAAGATCGTTCTTCTCTCGCCGCTCGGTTTTTCACCAACTGGGCAAGCATTTAACCTCTCGTTTGAGGATGTTGCCGCATCCACTGCCGCAGCCCTCAAGGCGGATAAGATTCTATTCTTAAGCCCCTACTCTGGCCTGGTTGATGAGGAAGGTGATTTAATGACTGAACTCACCCTGGCGCAAATGCAAAGTTATATCGCCAACCATCCAGAGCTACCCGCAGGCCAAAAAACCCTTCTCAACCTCTCCGGCCGCGCTATTAAAGCGGGTGTTAGCCGTGTGCACTTCCTGCCCTGCAATCGGGATGGCGCGCTTCTTGAGGAGCTCTTCACCCACGATGGCATAGGCATGATGCTAGCCTCATCCGGTATTGAAAATCTCCGTGAAGCCAACCAAGATGATGTGGGCGGTATCCTGCAACTGACAATGCCCTTGGAGGAAGAGGGTATTTTGGCTGCCCGAGGTCAGGACGTCATCGAGCGTGATATCGACCGCTTTTCGGTGATTGAGCACGACCGCGTACTGTTTGGTTGCGCCGCCCTATTTCCTTTCCCCAATGGCGTTGGTGAATTGGCTTGCCTCGTGGTGAACCCCGACGTTCAAGGCTCTGGTGATGGCGAGCGCCTTCTCAAGCGCATTGAGGCTAGAGCAAAAAAAGAAGGGATTAAGAAGCTTTTTGTGCTCACCACGCGGACTGAGCACTGGTTCCTTAAACGCGGCTTTATGCGCGCTTCAGTCGATGATCTACCAGAGGAGCGCAAGCAGATTTATAACTGGGATCGTAAGTCCATGGTACTTACCAAAAACTTGACATAATGAGCGCTGGGAGTTTGTTTTTAAGAAATATCGGATTGCATCTAGAAAGGTTTTAGCAATGGCACGCATGGTTCAATGTATCAAGCTCAACAAGGAAGCCGAAGGCATGGATTTCGCGCCGCTTCCCGGCGAATTAGGCAAAAAGCTTTGGCAGGAAGTATCAAAAGAGGCGTGGGCGGGCTGGCTAAAACACCAAACCATGCTAATTAACGAAAATCGCCTCAATATGGCCGACCCACGCGCTCGCCAATACCTTCTAAAGCAAGTGGAAAAGTATTTTTACGAAGGTGGTGCCGACGCGGCGACGGGCTATGTACCGCCAAGCGCTGACTGAGTTTAGCAATATGGCAGAGTCTGCCGAACCAAATAAAAAGCGGATCTGAGATCCGCTTTTTTATTGATGCAAACGCAATTTTAATTTATGAATATACGATCCGCTTTACTCCGCTTGGGCCGCCAAGCAGCAATACATCGGCCTTTTGCTGAGTAAAAAGTCCGACCGTAATAACGCCAGGAATCTGATTAATCAGCGTCTCCAGCTCTGCTGGCTTAGCAATATGCAAACCCGCCACATCGATAATCCAGCCACCGTTATCCGTTACGAATGGGTTGGAGGCCCCCGGAATCAAGCGCAGGCAAGGATTGCCCCCAAGGGCCTGCATTGCCCGCATCACGGAGCCCTGCGCCAAGGGGATGATTTCAATCGGCAAGGGGAATTTACCTAAGGTGGCGACTTGCTTGGATTGATCGCAAATGCAAATAAATTGCTGTGCCAGCGCGGCAATGATTTTTTCGCGGGTTAAAGCGCCGCCGCCGCCTTTAATCATGTAACCCGATGGATCAACCTCATCGGCGCCGTCCACGTAGGCTGGAAGTTCCGTTACTGCATTGGCGTCTAGTACATAAAATCCGTGCTGCAGTAAACGCTGGGTACTGGCTACCGAGCTTGATACCACTCCCGCAAAATGCTCTTTATGGGGAGCGAGTAGGTCAATAAACCAATTGGCGGTTGATCCAGTGCCAATGCCAAGAACTTGACCGGCAGGAAGCGCTAGCACCTCATCACGAGCCGCCTCAGCTACCATCCGCTTTAATTGATCCTGTTCCATTCAAGCTCACCTCAAATTCATTTATGCTACTCCATATACGACACTATAACGGTGTGCGCCCCTAGACCCGGATCTGATAGCAATATGACAACCGCAAGCAATACATTAGCCCAATTAAAAACCATGACCACCGTGGTTGCCGATACAGGCGACTTTGAGCGCATGAAGCAATTTGCACCTCAAGATGCCACCACTAATCCGTCGTTAATCCTGAAAGCGGTCCAGCAAGTTAGCTACCAACAGTTGGTTCAGTCAGTCAGAAACGCACACCCCAATATGCCAGTTGATGCCCTAATGGACCGCATCCTGATTGCATTTGGCTTGGAAATCTTAAAAATAGTCCCTGGACGTGTATCAACCGAAGTGGATGCTAGGCTTTCCTTCGATTGCAAAGCTACCATTACCAAAGCCAGGGAGCTTATTAACCTATATGAGGCCAACGGCATCAGCCGCTCACGTGTCTTAATTAAATTAGCCAGCACCTGGGAAGGCATTGAAGCAGCAAAAGCGCTTGAAGCAGAGGGCATTCACTGCAATATGACCTTGCTGTTTTCATTGGTGCAGGCAGCAGCCTGTGGGGCGGCTCAGGCAACCCTCATTTCACCGTTTGTGGGTCGCATTACGGATTGGAATAAAGCCAAACTCGGCAGCGCTTGGAATGATAGTGAACACGGCGGACCTAATGATCCTGGCGTGCGATCGGTAAAACGCATTTACCAGTACTACAAACATTTCGGCATTGCGACCGAAATCATGGGCGCCAGTTTTCGCAACACCAATCAGATTCTGCAGCTTGCGGGCTGTGATTTGCTGACCATCAGCCCCGAACTCTTGGCTGAACTTCAAGCAAGCAATCAACCCGTCGTGCGTCAACTGTCTCCCGAACCAGGTAATTGCGAGATCAAGCGACTAAGCGTATCCGAATCCGCATTTCGCCTGCAACTCAATGATGATGCGATGGCGACTGAAAAGCTAGCTGAAGGCATCCGGGCTTTTTGCTCAGACATCAATACCTTAGAAGCGTTGCTGAAAAGCTAACGCTAGGGCTTATTTTTTAAGCGTACGCTGCCGCAAGGATTCATAGAGGCAAACCCCGCTTGCCACAGAGACATTTAAACTCTCAACGACTCCATGCATCGGAATGCGCACGAGCTGATCGCAGTGCTCACGGGTTAAGCGTCGCATACCTTCGCCTTCAGCTCCCATCACAATCGCAATCGGACCAGTCAGATCGATATCGTATATCGACTTTTCAGCCTGATCATCCGTACCAATCAGCCAGATCCCCATTTCCTGCATCTCGCGCATACTGCGCGCTAAATTGGTAACGGTAATGAGTGGCATCACCTCTGAGGCGCCGCTAGAGACCTTGCTAACAGTAGCATTAATGTGGGCTGAGCGATCTTTTGGAACCACGACGCCATGAACGCCAGCACCATCGGCAACCCGCAAACAGGCTCCGAGGTTATGCGGGTCCGTAACGCCATCAAGCACCAGCAAGAGGGGCTTACCCTCAATACCATCAACCAGCTCGGCCAAGGTTCGGGCGACCGTCATTTTTTCAGCTAAAGCCACTACACCTTGATGGCGATCGTGTCCAGCTAGCTTATGCAAGCGCTCTGAATCCGCTGAGTGCAGACGTTCACCCAAAATCGATTCTGCTTGCTTTAGAAAATCGCCCATACGGCGATCGCGTCGTGCCGGATCAAAGTAGACTGCTTTTAGGCTATCGGGATCCAAGCGCAGTCGCGCCTGAATCGCATGAAAACCCAACATAATTTGCTTCATGAGCGCTTTCCTTTGCGAGCGGGCGGTTTGCCGCCCGCGGGTTTTCCAGCCAACCTAGCAGGTGCTGATCTGCCCTGTACCGGTTTAACTGCTTTTGCTTGCTTTGCGCCCAACTTACCCGTCGCTTTAGCGGCATTCACATTCACGCCAGCATGTTTTTTTGGCGCCTTACTGGCGGGACGCGATTTTTTAGATGCTGCTTTTTTATTAGGCTTGCCCGTATCGCTGGCTAATACTAGACTGCGGCCTCGAACTCCGTCACGCTCCGTTACAACCGACTTAACGAGACTAAACTCAATCTTGCGGGCATCTAAATCAACCCGACTCACGAGCACATGCAAGCGATCACCTAAACGGTGGCGCATGCCGGTGCGCTCTCCACGCAACTCTTGGCGGGCTTCATCATATTGATAATAATCACCGCCCAATTCTGTGACATGCACCATGCCCTCTACAAACAAGTTCTCAAGCTGGATAAATAATCCAAAACTGGCAACGCCCGTAATGGTTCCAGCATATTCCTGCCCAAGGTGATCGCGCATGTAGTAGCACTTAAGCCACGCCTCCACATCGCGCGATGCCTCATCAGCCCGTCGCTCATTCGAGGAACAGTGAACCCCCAACTGACCCCAAACAGCTAAAGCGCCACTGGCTGCAGCCCCTTTTCCTTTTTGAGGGCCGGCGGCCTTACTGGCACTGTGCGATTTTTTTGCTTCAGCCGCATTGGTACGAGCCTGCCCCTTACGTGGCAAGGTTAGATTGAGGGGCACGCGCTCAGGCAACGCAGGGTGATAGGGTTTTTTCTGCAAAATCGCTTTAATTGCCCGGTGCACTAATAAATCCGGGTAGCGCCGAATCGGGCTCGTGAAATGCGCATAAGCAGGATACGACAAACCAAAGTGACCCACATTATCCGGCTGGTAGACCGCCTGCTGCATTGACCGCAGAACCACCGACTGGAGCATAGTGGCATCGGGTCTGGGTTTAATTTCTTTAATGAGCTTGGCAAAGTCTTTGGGTTTTGGCTTTTCACCACCGCCTAAACTTAATGAAGAGGTTCGAAGCACCTGCCGTAAGGTCATAATTTTTTCTTCGGACGGCTCGGCGTGTACGCGATACAAGCCTAAGTGTTCATTCTTTTGCAGAAAATCAGCAGCGCAGACGTTAGCCGTCAACATGCACTCTTCAATCAGACGGTGGGCATCATTTCGTGTCCGTGGCTCAATGCGCAAAATCTTACCCAGTTCATTGCTGATGATTTGGGTTTCGGTTGTTTCAAAATCAATCGCGCCACGCTTTTCGCGGGCGGAGAGCAGAATCTTAAATAGGGCATACAGATTGTTTAGCAACGGACGGAACTGGGCAAAGCGCGCGGCATCCGGTCCATTAGAATTGCTAATCACTTCCCACACCGCATCATAGGTAAAGCGCTGCGCAGAGTGCATGACTGCGGGATAGAACTGGTATGCCAAAACCTCACCATGCACATCGATCACCGAGTCGCAGACCATACACAAACGATCTACACCGGGGTTAAGTGAACATAGGCCATTGGAAATCTTTTCCGGCAACATTGGAATAACCCGGCGCGGAAAATACACGGAGGTGGCACGCAGTAACGCCTCTTCATCAAGAGCGTTGCCAGGCTTGACGTAATGCGATACGTCGGCAATTGCCACGATCAAGCGCCACGCTTTGGATTTGCCAAATTGGGTCGGCTCACAATACACCGCATCATCAAAGTCACGCGCATCCGCACCATCAATCGTTACCAAAGGCACATCGCGCAAATCGACCCGCCCTTCCACATCCGACTGCAACACCTCGTCTGGCAATGCAGCGGCTTCCTTCATGGTGGCGGCGGAAAACTCATGGGGAACGCCATACTTACGCACGGCGATCTCGATCTCCATGCCGGGATCATCGATCTCACCCAGCACCTCAATCACACGACCTACCGCCTGACGATAGCTATCGGGATAGTCAATGATTTCTACGCTGACAACTTGTCCTAACTTTGCGTTAAGCTGACCTTTAGGTGGAATCAAAATATCGTGACCAATGCGCTTATCTTCCGGCGCGACAATCAGAACACCGTTTTCATTCAGAAGGCGGCCGATTACCAAGCGATTGACATGCGTAATGACCTCCACAATTTGCCCTTCAGGTCGCCCACGGCGATCGGTTCCCAAAACCCGGACTTTGACGCGATCGCCATGCATAACTCGGGACATCTCCCGCTCGGAGAGGAAAATATCTTCACCCGCATCGTCTGGAACCACGAAGCCGAAGCCATCGCGATGGCCCTGGATCGTACCGAGGCGATCGGTTTCGCGGGGTACTCGGGTTTCGGATTTACGCATAGCTCGCATTCAATGGGATGGGTTTTATATCAATATCGGCCAAACCGATACCGTAGACCCTATAATAGAGCCCAATGCCCAGATGGCGAAATTGGTAGACGCACCAGCTTCAGGTGCTGGCGATCGAAAGGTTGTGGAGGTTCGAGTCCTCTTCTGGGCACCATTTTTTTGAGCCAAGTAAGTCTTTAACAGCAAACTACTCGGCTTCATGGATTGAAAAATGAGCCCGCCTCAACCCTGAAAGGGGTGCTGCAGCAAAATTGTTTCATCGCGCTCCGGCCCAGTTGAAACCATTGCAATGGGTTTGCCAGCCACTTCCTCAATGCGGCGCAAGAATTTCTGTGCCTCTACTGGCAGCTTTGACCATTCCCGAATACCAAAAGTAGTCCCTTTCCAGCCTGGAAAGTCTTCATAAATGGGCTCACAGCGCGCAACCGCTTCAGCGCCGCGTGGCAAAACATCGAGTCGCTGGCCATCCAGGTGGTAGCCGACGCACAAACGAATGGTTTCAAAGCCATCCAAGACATCAAGTTTAGTAATGCACAGACCCGTTAAGCCATTTATCTGAATCGAGCGTTTTAAGGCCGCAGCATCAAGCCAGCCAGTACGGCGTGGACGACCCGTAACCGAACCAAACTCTTTACCCACCTCCGCCAAGCGTATTCCAACGGGATCCTGCTTGGCTGGGTTGTCATGGTCGTAGAGCTCACTCGGAAACGGACCTGCGCCCACGCGAGTGCAGTATGCCTTAGTGATACCCAAAATATAGTGTAGTGACTCTGGACCAACACCGGAACCCGCTGCAGCATTACCTGCAACGCAATTGCTCGAGGTAACGTACGGGTAGGTTCCGTGATCAATATCGAGCAGGGTACCTTGAGCACCCTCAAATAATAATTGCTGACCCGCTTGCTCAGCCGCATAGAGCGCGCTGGAGACATCCACCACCATGGGTTTAATGCGTGCAGCGTAAGACATGGCTTCATTCAGGGTAGCCTGAAAGTCAACAGGGCTTGCGCCATAGTACTGCGTCAACATGAAATTATGGTATTCCAAATTTTCACGTAACTGCTCGGCAAATTTCTCAGGATAGAAAAGGTCTTGTACGCGTAAGGCACGGCGCGCTACCTTATCTTCATAAGCCGGGCCAATACCGCGACCTGTGGTGCCAATTTTGGCTTCGCCACGTTTCTTTTCACGGGCATGATCGATAGCAACATGGTAGGGCAAAATTAAAGTGGCCGCTTCTGAAATCCGCAAACGCGAACACACGTCCAGACCGGCAGCTTCAAGCTCGCCAATTTCCTTAAAGAGAGCTTCAGGCGAGAGTACAACGCCATTGCCGATATAGCAAATAACGTTCTTGTGCATGATGCCAGATGGAATCAAGCGCAAAATGGTCTTCTTATCACCAATGATGAGTGTATGCCCTGCATTATGTCCGCCCTGAAAGCGCACAACGGCCTGAGCGTGATCGGTTAACCAATCGACTACCTTGCCTTTGCCTTCGTCACCCCACTGTGTGCCAATTACGACCACATTGCGGCCACGCGTTTGCTGTTGTTGAGACATATCTAATCCAATAAAGAAAACAAATCAATAAAACAAAACATCAATCAAAATTAACTCGGGTCGCCACTGGCAACCCGAGCCTGCACACACCAACGATCGCCCTGCTTTACTAGGGCGCGATCCAATCGATACTCGGCGGTCTTGGCAACGTCATTTGCAGCAAGTTGTACTACGATTTCACCGGCAGCCCGCAGTGTTGCAATTGCTTCCATTAAAGCAACATCATCCTGCCATGGCGCCAAAATAGCTGAGCGTTCAACCGCCCCCGTCGATAAATTGGCGAGCGTTAATAAATCTAAGGAAAACCCCGTCGCAGGCCTGGCGCGGCCAAACGCTTTTCCAACATGATCATAACGACCGCCACGTGCGATGGGTTGTGATAATTGATCAACATAAGCGGTAAACATCATGCCACTGTGGTACTGGTAGCCACGTAAATCGGCCAAATCGATACTGACCTCTGGCGCCGGAGATAAATTAGCTAAGGCGAATGACAAACGTTCGAGCAAAGCCAATGCTTCAGTAACCAGGGTATTGTTGGGAAGCGCTAAGGGGCCCGACCTTGCATTAGCTAAAACTGCTGCGCAAGGGCCATTAAGTTCAGTAAGCGCCATCAAGGCCTGCCCGACTGGCTTTGGCAAGGCGCTTGACCACTGCCCTAAGCGCGCGCGGTCTTTGCTTTGCAAGAGGCTATAAAGAGTCTCGATTTCCTCTTTCGCAATCGCATGTCCCTCCA
Organism: Polynucleobacter sp.; assembly: GCA_030696845.1. GTDB lineage: Bacteria > Pseudomonadota > Gammaproteobacteria > Burkholderiales > Burkholderiaceae > Polynucleobacter. The sequence continues at coordinate 29,823 of JAUYRJ010000040.1, read as the reverse complement.
AAATGCCGGCAAGTATTCCGGCGTGCGATAGATCAAGATAGATCTGTTTGAGCCCTGCGGTCTGAAGGGTTTGCAAAAGCAAAGACAAGGCCTCAAGATCGGCCTCCCAGCCAGCATGGCCGTATATCTCCGCACCAAGCTGTAATTCCTCGCGCGAGGCGCTGCCCATAGGGGCTCTCGTATGCGCAACGGATCCCGCATAACAAAGCCGGGTAACACCCGAGCGGTTTAACAAATGCGCATCAATCCGGGCAACCTGTGGCGTGATGTCGGCACGCAAACCTAAGGTTCTCCCCGACAACTGGTCTACCAGTTTGAAGGTTTGTAAATTCAGGTCCGACCCCGTGCCCGTCAATAAGGAATCCAGAAACTCCAGTAAAGGGGGCGCAACCAATTCGTAGCCATAGGATCGATAGAGATCGAGTAAGTCGCGACGAAGTTGCTCGACTTTACGCGCGTTGGCAGGCAGAACGTCAGCAATATCTTCAGGCAGTAACCAGCGATTCACGATACGAACTTCTTATTTTTTATTAAGGTACTTAAAGAACTCATTATTCGGCTCGATGACCATGATGTCCTTCTTGTCTTTCAGTGAACCGCGATACGCCTCTAAGCTACGATAAAACTGGGCAAACTGCGGATCGCGACCAAAGGCCTCGGAATACAAAGCGGTTGCGCGAGCATCGCCCGCACCCTTGATACGCTGCGCATCGCGATAGGCTTCCGCCAAAATGACATCACGCTGGCGCTCGGCATCCGCGCGAATCTTATCTGACTCTGCGGCGCCCGTTGAACGCAGTTCGTTCGCAACGCGCTTACGCTCGGCCTCCATACGGCGATAAACCGAGTCACTAATCTCGGCTAAGAGATCGATTCGCTTTAAACGGACATCCACAATCTCAACACCGATTTCGGTTGCATCCACTGAAACTTTTTTGCGAATGTTTTGCATCACCTCATCGCGCTGCTCGGAAATAATCTCGCGTATTGTCCGCTTAGTAAATTCCTCATTTAGCGCCGAACGAACCAATTGTGTTAATCGGTCAGAAGCCATGCGCTCATCACCCTTAAAGCTGATGAAAAATTTGCGCGGATCAATAATGCGCCACTTGACATAGGAATCAACCAATAAATTTTTCTTCTCAGCGGTAATGTAACGCTCGGCTTCTGGATTATCAATCGTCATAATGCGGCGATCAAAGAAGCGGATATTCTGAAAAGGGGCAGGCAGTTTGAAATGCAAGCCGGGTTCTTCTGCGGTACGGACAAACTGACCAAACGCAAAAACTACAGCGTATTTACGTTGATCCACCACAAAAATACTGGAGGAGAGAACAATTCCAATTAGGACTAAGCCGATGATAGCTGGAATAATGCGATTCGGATTCATATTCATTATCGTGCGTCCCGATCTCGGCTACGCAAACCGCCATCACGACGGTCTGCAGCGCGCTCAGGCGCTTTAGTGGTGGATGTAGAAGTAGGCGTATCGGTTGCAGAACCAACGGTAACGGAGCCAGTCGCTTGACTTGCCGCTTGCGCGCTTTCCGCACTGACTTGCGAAACAATCTTATCCAGCGGTAAATACAACATGCTATTGCTCTTGGTATCAACCAAAATCTTCGAGACATTGCTGTAGACCTCGCGCATGGTATCGACATACATCCGATCACGCGTGACTTGAGGCGCCTTGGCATACTCCACGAGGATCTGCTTAAAGCGCATGGCATCACCTTCAGCAGTTGCAGTAACACGCGCCTTATAACCTTCCGCCTCCTCAATTAAGCGGGCAGCAGTACCTTTGGCGCGCGGAATAATGTCGTTCGCATAAGCCTGACCTTCACTCTTGAGGCGCTCTTGATCTTGACCGGCCTTCACTGCGTCATCAAAAGCGGCTTGCACTTGCTCTGGCGGCTGCACATTTTGTACGGTGACGCTAGTAATGAAGATGCCAGCTTTATAGCTGTCTAGGATACGTTGAATCGATGCAGTCAGGTCAATCGCAATTTTTTCGCGCCCTTCGTACAGCACGTTGTCCATGGTGCTACGCGCAACGATTTCACGAACAGCTGTTTCAGCAGCTTGCACCACAGCAAAATCAGGGTCGCGGTTATTAAACAGATATTCGGTTGGATCTTTTAAACGGTACTGCACGGCAAAACGAACATCGATAATATTTTCATCTTCCGTCAGCATGGAGGAGTCTTTTTGGTTGGTCGCCTTAATCACCACAGATCGACCAATCTCGACCGAGCGTACCGCTGAAATATTGACCACCTCTTCCGACTGAATTGGCCAAGGCATCCGCCAGTTAATACCGGGACCAGCCGTGTAATCGTATTTGCCAAAGGTCAGCACCACACCAGCCTGGCCCTCTTGAATCATGAAAAAGCCACTGCCGATCCAAATAGCAAATACTCCTCCCAGCGCAACTAAAACACCATTTTTAGAAGAGAATGGACCGCCGCCTGAGAAAATGGGGGGACGCGTACCACCAGGAGGGCCGCCGCGCCCAGAATTCGGGGTATTGCCGCCACCCCATGCATTGCCTGGCTTACTCGGCCCTTTTTTGCCACCAAAGAGATTGCTCAGGCGATCATTAAAATCACGCCAGAGCTCGTCTAAATCAGGAGGTCCATTGCTGACGGGCTTACGACCCTGCTCTGGCCGGGTAGGCGCTGGACTGGAAGCCCCCTGCTCCTCTGGCGGCGGGCTATTACCATCGCTACCAGCATTAGGCTCATTAGAACCGGCGGGATCGCTTTTAGGCTCGTTGGAGCGCGGTGAATTCCCCCAGCCTGGGTCGTTTACCGAGAAAATCGAAAGCAGTCTACGCATCATGGGGTAAATAGTGTTTTAGTGGAATAGGGTTAAATTCAGCGGAATCAGGTCGTTCTGTCATGGGTGTCAGCAGCTCTTCCGAGGTCACCTGGGACTTTGGTCGATTCTGCTCTTCCCTCATTCTATCAGTCATTACAGCGCATTCCGCGAGAGTGCTGCGAAGCAAATCCAGCCCCAGCCCAGTTTGAGCGGAGAGATAAATCTGGTTGGGCAAGCCCTGAATATCCCTCACAACCATGGGTCCTTTGGTGAAGGTTTGCGGCATCAGGTCAATTTTGTTCATCAGCTCGATGCGCGGGATCGAATCTGCCCCGATTTCAGCCAAAACCTGCTCCACCTCAAACTGCTGCTCCTTAGCAACCGGGCTGCACGCATCAATCACATGCAAAATCAGGTCAGCGTGGATTGTCTCATCCAAGGTGGCCCTAAACGCTTCTACGAGCTGGTGAGGCAGGTCCCGAATGAAGCCAACGGTATCTGAGACCACAATAGTCCCCACTTCTGGCAAATAGACCTTGCGAGAGGTGGTATCTAGGGTGGCAAATAACTGGTCTGCCGCATAGGTATCGGCCTTGGTTAAGGCATTAAACAGGGTGGATTTGCCAGCATTGGTATACCCCACCAAGGATACCGAGAATACATCCTTACGGCTGCGTGAGCGTCGCTGGGTGCGCTGCTGACGCTGCAATTTCTCTAGTTCAAGCTCTAAGCGTTTGGCCTTGGTCGCAAGCATCCGCCGATCGAGCTCCATTTGGGTCTCCCCTGGGCCGCCGCGCAAGCCAATGCCTCCTTTTTGACGCTCTAGGTGGCTCCAAGCCCTCACTAGGCGCGACATGCGATAACGCACTTGCGCCAATTCAACCTGAGTTTTGCCGATATGGCTTTGGGCCCGCTGGGAGAATATATCAAGAATTAAGCCGGTACGGTCCATCACATGATGGCCGAGGTGACGCTCTAAATTGCGTTGCTGGCTTGGGGATAAAGGGTGATTGAAAATCACCAACTCAGCATCATGGTCCTCCAAGGCCCGCTTAATCTCATTGGCTTTACCGGAACCCACAAACAAAGCAGGATCGGTGCGCCCTTTTCGCGCAACGACACTCGCTACCGGTACGGAGCCAGCACTATCGGCCAACAGGCTGAGCTCAGCCATGCTATCGGGGAAATCTTCGCGCCCCGAATCCACCCCAACTAAGACCGCACGAACGGCATCGATACCGGTTTTATGCAGAGGGCTCGTCCTCGTCAGCGCGGAACGTAATTGCGCGCGCCGGCACAATAGTGGAAATAGCGTGCTTGTAGACCATTTGCGTCACGGTATTGCGCAGCAGCACAACGTACTGATCAAACGATTCAATATTGCCTTGCAGTTTGATGCCGTTAACCAGGTAAATGGATACCGGCACATGCTCTTTGCGCAGCGCGTTCAGAAATGGATCCTGAAGTAATTGGGTTTTATTGCTATTCATACTGCTCCTTATTCATTATTGGAAGTTTGGGAGTCTTGCTTTTATTTAATCGGGTGCCGCTAAGAGTCGCTAATCGGTTTTCAGTTTTTATAAGGCGCATCACCTTAGAGCTAATAATATATACCGCCTAAAAAAAAATTGCCGAGCAGTCAATGGCAAGCGAAAAATCAACGCTTTTTGCCTTTGTCTGCATCGACATATGGATTTTTATTGGTGCGCATCTCAATTCGCAATGGGGTGCCGCGAAGCTTAAAAGCCTCCCGGAAACGCCCCTCAAGAAAGCGTTTATAGCTATCCGTGACGCCACTCAAAGCGCTACCGTGAATCACCACAATCGGCGGGTTCATACCCCCTTGATGGGCATAGCGCAATTTAGGTCTGCCCATACCTACTCGCTTGGGTTGCTGGTGCTCCACCGCTTCCGCCAAAATGCGCGTGAGGCGCGGAGTGGGCAACTTCGCCATAGCGGCAGCGTAAGCTAAGTCAACATCCTTAAAGAGTTCTTTTAAGCCTGTGCCTTTTTTCGCTGAAATCGGATGCACATTCGCAAAATCCAAAAAGCGCAGCTTTTGCCCAATCTCGACGCGACAACGCTCCTTCACATAACTATCCACACCATCCCATTTATTGATGGCCAACACCAAAGCCCTACCCGCTTCCAAAATAAAGCCGGCAATGTGCGCATCTTGCTCAGAAATATCTTGCTGCGCATCGAGCATCAAAATCACGACATTAGCATCAGCGATGGCTTGCAGGGTTTTAACCACGGAGAACTTTTCAATCGCCTCAAATACCTTGCCGCGGCGACGCAAGCCGGCAGTATCAATCAAAATATAGGGCTTGCCGTTGCGCTCAAATGGCACCTCAATCGCATCGCGCGTTGTTCCCGGCATATCAAATGCGATCACCCGCTCTTCGCCAATCAATTTATTAATCAGCGTCGATTTGCCGACATTGGGTCGCCCCACGACCGCAATTTTCATGGCGCGCGGAGTTAGTGGATCATTCTCGGCCTCTTCATCTGGCTCAGGTATACCCAGTTCATCCAGCGCGTCGTCAATTAAGGTTTTAACGCCATCACCGTGGGCAGATGAAATCGGAAATGGCTCACCCAATCCCAGCTCATGAAAGTCCGCCGTGACCACGCCATGCGACATACCTTCAGTTTTATTCACCGCCAAAATCACAGGGCGGCCCGTCTTGCGTAAAAAATCCGCAATCACGCGATCTTGCGGCGCCATACCTAAACGGCCATCCACCAAGAAAATAATTAAATCGGATTCGGCGACCGCTTGCTTGGTTTGTTTGGCCATCTCGGCCACAATCCCTGTTTTAGCAACGGGCTCAAAACCGCCGGTATCAACGCAAATGAATTCGCGTGAGGTAATGCGACTATTGCCATAGTGACGATCGCGCGTCAGACCCGAGAAATCGGCAACCAAGGCATCACGTGAACGCGTTAAGCGATTGAACAGGGTGGACTTACCGACGTTTGGTCGGCCAACGATGGTAATGACCGGTTTCATTTGGGACTGTACGCCGCTAACTTACCGCCTTGAGACTGCACCAGTATCAAACCGCCAACCGCAATGGGTGCCGCGGTGATGGGGCTACTGTCATGGCGAATACGAGCAAGCATTTCACCGCCCGACTGAGATAGCGCATGCAAATACCCTTCTTTATCACCCATTAATACCACTCGGCCAATAGCTAATGGCTCACCCACATCGCGCCAAGTCAACTGGGTATTTTCCCAAACCTGTACACCATCACTGCTGCGAAAAGCAGTGATATGGGATTTTTCATTTGCTGCAAACACAAAATCAGTACTTTGCGCGGTACCGGTATAACTAGAAAAATCTTTAAACCAAATTAGAGTTCCCGTGCGAGCTTGAGCACAGCCAATACGCCCCTGGTAGGATACGGCGCAAATCCGCTCGCCCTCAATACTCGGTTTAGCGCTGACATCATTCAAGCGCTCGATTTCGGAAAAACCTTTCGGAAAGGAAATGGGGGTCTCCCAAACCAAGCCGCCATTAGCGATGCCAATCATGCCAAAACGACCGCCAGCAAATCCCGTTACGATGACTTCATTCCCTATTGCAAGCATGCCATAACCCACGCGCAGCGATAAGGCCGACTGTTGGCGTTGATAAATCCAGCGACGTTTACCCGTAGCCGCATCCAGCCCCACAAAGCGATTATCCAAGCCACGAATGACTACGACGCCACCAGCGACAACCGGGGCGGTCAACACCTCACTGCCGATGTGGTACTTCCAAATATTCTTGCCCTCTTCATCATAAGCAAATACATCACCCTCGGTGGTGACAACGGCCGTCACCTTTCCATCGGAACCGGGGCCAATGATGAGTTTTTCAGGAACACTCACATCCCAGATGGTTTTACCCGTTTGCAAATCAATTTTGCGCAGACTGCCTCGACGAGAGGCGGCAAAGACCGCATCACCCGCTACTGCTGGATGAAAGTTAAAGGGCTCGGAAGAGCCTATGCTGACGGACCATACTGGCGCTAGCTCAAATTGATTGCTTACTTTGACTAATTCAGCCGGCTTACGAACCCGCGAACTACCTGAACAGGCAACCAAAGTAACTGCCAATATAGCAATGCCCAAGGAGCCCCAGATGCGCTTCATTGCATACCTCCAACCGCGTCAATCTTTACTTTTAACAGGCTACGTGCCTCCTGCGGAAATTCTTTGGATTTTTCAAGCAGGTTCCAAGCCTCTAAATAGCTAGTGCGCGCCTCTTTGATTTTTTCTTGTACAAGATACCAATCGCCACGACGCTCAAGCCAAAGGGCCTCAAAGCCTTCAATGGGTTTACTTTTTAAAATACGGTCGGCCTCAGCCATGGCCTTTTCGCCGCCATCGTCTATTAATGCAGTAACTAGGCGTAACTTTCCAAGCGCTTTATAGCCATCATCCGATGCGTTTTCAGCAACCCAGCGCAAAAAACCTTGGGCTTTCGCGCTATCGCCGGAATCTGCTGCTAATTTTGCAGCGATCAAACTGGACATGGGCGCATAGCTTGTGCCGCTGTATTGTTTTTGCAAGTCCTCAGCCGCACGCAAACTTTGGTCTTTATCGCCCTTTTCAATCGAGCTCATCATAGTTTCATAGAGCTTGCCTGCTTCACTGGCTTGGCTATTTTTCCACCACTGCCAGCCGTTATAGGCTGCAAACGCAAATAAAACAGCCGTAGCAATGCCCAATATGAAGGAGCGGTATTTCTCCCAAAAGGCTTTGAAATTATCGAGTTGTTCTTGTTCTTCTAGGTCTAAAGGCATGGCAATCCAGGGTAATCAATTCAGTACTAATGCTTCATTCTATTCGGATGTGGCGACTAAGGCGTCAATTACACTACCTAGGAGGCCGTCCAGAGGGATGGCACGCTGCTCTCCGCTGCCACGCAAATCTTTCAGCTGGGCTTCATTTCGCGCCATTTCATCAGGTCCAATAATCACGGCATAGGCGGCACCACTGCTATCGGCCTTCTTCATTTGGGACTTAAAACTGGCAGCTTGCCCATCAGGGGGGCAGAACAAAATGACATCAATGCCAGCACTGCGCATTTGCTCGGCCGCTACCAAAGCGGCAGTTAGGGTCTCACCGCCCTGATGAAGCATAAATACATCACAGCGACTTTCCGCCTCAGGCAGAGAGCCAGATAACTTCATAAGCTCTAAGACGCGCTCCATCCCCATCGCCCACCCACAAGCGGGTGACGGTTTGCCACCCATGCGCTCAATCAGGGGGTCGTAACGGCCGCCTCCCGCAATCGTGCCTTGCGCACCCAGCTCATCGGTAACCCACTCAAATACAGTCAGGTTGTAATAATCCAGACCACGAACTAAACGTGGATTAATTTTGCATGGAATGTTATTTGCTTTAAGCAAGGTTTGCACGCCCTCGAAATGCGCCAGGGATTCAGCGCCCAGAAAATCCAAAAGGCGTGGGGCGCCTTCGATCAGGGTTTGCATGGCTGGATTTTTGGAATCCAAAATGCGTAAGGGGTTTGTCTTTAGGCGTCGTTGGGAATCCTCATCAAGGGTGCTCGCATGTTGCTCAAAGTACGCAATCAAGGCGCTACGGTGCTGGGCTCGCTCATCAGCCTGCCCAAGGGAATTAATTTCGAGTCGCACACCGCGCAAACCCAGCTCATCCCATAAACGCTGACCCATCAAAATGATTTCAGCATCAATATCGGGGCCCGCAAAACCCAAGGCTTCGATGCCAAACTGATGGAACTGTCGATACCTGCCGCGCTGTGGCCGCTCATGCCGAAACATCGGGCCGGTATACCAAAGGCGCTTGGGGCCGTCGTAGAGGAGATTGTGCTCAATCACAGCGCGTACCAATGCTGCCGTACCCTCAGGTCGTAACGTTAACTGCTCACCATTTAAGCGATCTTCAAAGGAATACATTTCCTTTTCAACAATGTCGGTTACTTCACCAATGCCGCGCTGAAATACTGGAGTAGATTCAACAATGGGGGTTTTCAGCAACTCGTAACCGTAGGCTCTGGTTAAGTCCCGAAAGGTATTTTCTAAATGGAGCCACTGCTGCGCATCCGCCGGTAATAAATCATTCATACCGCGAACGCCGGCAATTTTTTGAGGCTTTGCACTACTCATAACTGCGTATTTCCATAACGGGTTTTGACATACTCTTCAACGATAACTTGAAAGTCTTGCGCAATCGATTCACCGCGCAAGGTTTTTACTTTGACGCCATCCACAAACACAGGGGCAGCGGGGGTTTCACCCGTACCCGGTAGGGAGATGCCAATATTGGCATGCTTACTCTCGCCGGGACCATTTACGATACAACCCATCACCGCCACATTCATCTCTTCCACGCCGGGATGCGTCTTTTTCCAAACTGGCATTTGCTGACGAAGATAAGACTGAATATTGGCGGCCAACTCCTGAAAGGTCGTACTGGTGGTTCGGCCACAACCCGGGCATGCAATCACCATCGGCGTGAAATTACGCAGCCCCATGGTTTGTAAAATTTCTTGGGCAACAATCACTTCATTCTCGCGCGGCGCACCGGGATCAGGCGTGAGCGAAACCCGAATAGTGTCGCCAATACCCTCTTGTAACAGTATGGCTAAGGCTGCAGTCGATGCAACGATGCCTTTGCTGCCCATGCCCGCCTCGGTTAAACCCAAGTGCAATGGATAATCGCAGCGGCGCGCCAAATCACGATACACCGCTACCAAGTCTTGCACATTACTGACTTTGCACGAGAGCGTAATCTGATTAGGGTCCATACCCAGCTCTTCTGCTTTTTGAGCGGACTGCAGTGCCGACTGAATCAATGCCTCAATCATCACTTCTTGTGCGGTTTTGGGGTTTGGTAAAGCCGCGTTCATATCCATAATGCTTGCGAGCAAGTCTTGGTCTAGGCTACCCCAGTTAACCCCTATTCGAATCGGCTTACGGTATTCGCACGCAGCCTCAATCATTTGCGCAAACTGCGGATCGCGTTTAGCACCCTTGCCAACGTTACCTGGATTGATTCGGTACTTGGATAAACTGCGTGCGCAATCGGGATAGTCTTTGAGTAGAGTGTGACCGTTGTAATGAAAGTCGCCAATGAGCGGCACATGAACACCCATTTTGTCGAGCTGCTCCCGAATGTACGGCACTGCGGCGGCGGCTTCGGGCGTATTAACAGTGATGCGAACCATTTCGGATCCAGCGCGGGCCAGCTCTTTCACCTGGATTGCGGTTCCTACCGCGTCTTCCGTGTCGGTGTTGGTCATCGACTGCACGCGCACAGGAGCATCGCCACCCACCGTAATTCGAGTACTCTCCCACACTACTTCCGACTGGCGCGAAACGCGCTTCGGCGAAGGACCTAAAGGTAGGCTAGAAAGGCAATCTACAGTGCCATCGGAAGAGATTGTCATTGCGTTGAATTCCCTTAACGGTTGATCCATTCAATCGGCTGCTCATACAAAGCGCGCTCGCGAACGCGCGTTCGATCCACAACATCACCGGCTAGCTGCCCACATGCGGCGGCAATATCATCGCCACGAGTTTTACGTACGGTGGCAATCATCCCGGCATCTTGCAATATATGCATGAATGCTTGCACGCGTTGCGGCAATGATCGCGTAAGGCCCGATTCTGGGAATGGATTGAAGGGGATGAGATTCACCTTGCATTTAATACCGCTCAGCAAACGAATTAATTCTTTAGCCTGCGCATCGCTGTCATTTACATTTTCTAGCATGCAGTATTCGAAGGTTAAAAAATCACGTGGCGCGAATTCAAGATAACGCTCGCATGCGGCCAACAGTTCGCGCAGCGGGTATTTAATGTTGAGCGGCACGAGCTGGTCGCGTAGCGCATCATTCGGTGCATGCAGGGATACCGCCAATGCTACCGGACAATCTTGCGATAGGCGGTCCATCATCGGCACCACACCGGATGTGGAAACCGTCACGCGGCGGCGCGATAGGCCATACGCATTGTCATCAAGCATGAGTCGCAATGCTGTTAGTACATTGTCGTAATTGAGAAGTGGCTCACCCATGCCCATCAGCACCACATTGGATACGACTCGGCCAGTGTAAACATAGCCAGGCGTTGGATACGCCTCTAAGCGCAAAATGGCGTTTGGATCTTTTTTGAGCTCATGCTCGGCGTACCAAAGTTGGCCGATAATTTCACCGGCAGTGAGATTACGTGAAAAGCCTTGGTAACCGGTGGAGCAAAAGCGGCAATTTACTGCGCAGCCCGCTTGCGACGAAATGCACAAGGTGCCTCGGTCATCCTCGGGAATAAACACCATTTCAACAGCGTCTTTGGCACCCACATCAATCAGCCACTTGCGTGTGCCATCTACCGCTTGCTCATCCCGAATGACCGGCAAGGACTTGATTTCAGCCTGATCCATTATGGCAGTACGAAAAGTTTTGGCAAGGTCACTCATCGCGGCAATGTCAGACACACCGCGCTGGTGAACCCAATTTAGGAGCTGCTTCGCCCTAAAGGGTTTTTCATTGAGACCCGCGACATACGCCGCCATACCAGCGGCGTCAAAATCCAGGAGATTTATACGCGGGGCTGTCAATTAACGCGAAAAAATATTCATGCCGGGGAAAAAGAAACCAATTTCCACAGCAGCAGTTTCAGGGGCATCAGAACCATGAACGGCATTGGCGTCAATGCTATCCGCAAAGTCAGCGCGAATAGTGCCTTTATCGGCTTTCTTGGGATCAGTCGCTCCCATGAGCTCACGGTTTTTTGCAATCGCGTTCTCTCCCTGCAACACTTGAATCATGACTGGGCCAGAAATCATAAAACTCACGAGGTCCTTGAAAAATGGACGAGCTGCATGCACTGCGTAAAACTGCTCCGCTTCAGACTGGGATAAATGCGCCATTTTGGAGGCAATCACCTTGAGTCCAGCTTGCTCAAAACGGGTATAGATCTGACCGATCACGTTTTTCGCCACAGCATCAGGTTTAATAATAGAAAGGGTGCGCTCAATTGCCATGCAAAACTCCAGTGATTAATTCAATAATATTAAAAAAGCAGCCTTTTAGGCCTGAAAAAACTAGGCCGCAGCTGCCGATGCAAATGCATTACGCCGAAATCGACGTGAATTGGAATTATACATCCCCTGCCCGTATTTACCCCTAGGGTCGAAGTCCTAAGCCATTGAATTTGCAAGGTATAACCCCAATCTTCGTAATCCTATTGAATTTGCTCTTGATTTTGCGGGATTTGTCTATACTTAGTCTCAAAGTCCCGTGGTGGACTAACGTAATTTACAAATAAGGAGTCAATATGGGTGATTTAAACTCGTTCGGCTTTGGGCAGACTGGCTCAGTAACAAACGCGCAAACCCGCAATCGGGTCTTACGCAATACCTATGCTTTGCTCGCCCTTTCTATGGTGCCTACCGTCATTGGCGCCTGGCTTGGCGTTGCAATGGGCTTCTCGATGTTTGAGGGCAGTCCATTTATGAGTTTCATGATCTTTATGGCAGTTGCTTTTGGCTTCTTCTGGGCGATTAACCGCAATAAAGACAATGGCTTAGGCGTTGTATTGCTCTTGGGCTTTACCTTCTTCATGGGCGTCATGCTCTCCCGTCTGATTGGTTTTACGCTGAATAGCTACACCAACGGCGCCACATTAATCATGGCGGCTTTTGGCGGTACGGCATTAATCTTTACCGTCATGGCCAGCATCGCCACCGTGAGCAAGCGTGATTTCTCCGGAATGAGCAAGTTCTTGATGGTTGGCGTTCTGCTCCTGATTCTGGCGATGGTAGCCAATATCTGGTTGCAAATCCCTGCCCTCATGCTCACCTTGATGGTAGTTGCTATCGCTATTTTCTCCGCCTTCATTTTGGTGGATGTGCAGCGCGTCATCAATGGTGGTGAGACCAATTACATCATGGCGACACTCGCCATCTACCTCGATGTCTACAACGTCTTCACCAACCTGTTGGCCCTCTTTGGGATCATGGGTGGCGATCGCGAGTAATTTACCCGCCATATGTAAAAGCGCCCTACGGGGCGCTTTTTTTATGCCCTATCAAACACTGCAATCGACTCTACGTGCGAGGTATGCGGAAACATATTGATGATGCCGGCAGAGCGCAATTGATAGCCTGCTTGATGAACCAAAATATCAGCGTCCCGAGCTAAGGTTTTGGGATTGCATGAGACGTAAACCATGCGCTTTGGTAGCAGAGCATTCCCCTCGTGCCGCCCTGCTTTACTGGCCTGCGTAATTTGAGCAAGGGCTTGGCAAATGGCCATGGCGCCCTCTCTGGGTGGATCCATTAACCAGCGATCAGCTTGCCCCCAAGATGCGATTGTCTCTATGTCGACCTCAAAGAGATCGCTTTGCATAAAATGCGCTTTATGAGCCAACTGGTTATGCGCCGCATTGTCGGTGGCGCGTGCCACTAAACTCTTTAAGCCCTCAATCCCGAGCACCGCACGAGCTTGACGCGCTAAGGGCAGAGTGAAGTTGCCAATCCCGCAAAATAGATCCAATACCCGCTCACCTGCTTGAGCATCTAAGAGGCGCAAGGCTTTACTCACTAAAGAGCGATTCATGAGGTGGTTTACTTGCGTAAAGTCTGCAGGCTTAAAAGGCATCTCAATTTCAAACTCGGGCAAGCGGTAGCAAAGTACTCCAGTTGGCGGGTGAAATGGCTTAAGACTCTCTATGCCACTGGACTGAAGCCACATCCAAACTCCATACCGGTCAGCAAAATCACGAATTGCGGATTGATCTGCGTCCGTGAGCGGCTCCAAATGCCGAATAACGAAGGCAGTGACCTGGCTGCCAATTGCCTGCCCTTCGCCAACCGCTAATTCAATTTGCGGCACGCGAGATGGATTCGATAGGGACATGATTAAGTCCCGCAAAGGCTGTAATAAGTTCGATACGTGCTTTGGCAATATCTCACAAGAAAGCATATCGGCAACATACGCACTCTGGTGCTCATGAAAACCCACCAAGACCGTGCCTTTTTTGATAGAGCGATTGACCACACTAAAGCGCGCACGATGACGGTAGTGCCAAGCGGGGCCGGTTAAGGGTCTGAGCACCTCTTGTGCGCGTAACTTAGCAATATACAAAAGATCATCTTCCAACACGCGCTGTTTGATTGCAATTTGCGCTCGGATATCCAAGTGCTGCATCGTGCAACCGCCACAAACACCAAAGTAGGTGCACGCGGGTTTTGACCGAAAGACCGCCTCCTCAATCACATCGACTACCTTGGCCTTAGAGAAGCGGGATTTATCGCGGGTAATTTGATAGCGCACCAGTTCGGTGGGCAAGGCGCCGCGGATGAACACTACCTTTCCGCTATCCCCGCGCGCAGTGGCCGCATCATCTGGTGCAAGGCGCGCAATACCCTGGGCGTCCAGATCCAAACCTTCTACTCGAATGGGATCGGATATCGCCTGAGGTATGGGCGCAGCGCTCTTATGGGATCGTCTAGGCATTGCCATCAAAGCCAGCGAGGTATTCTTGCCACGCATGACCACCCGGCTCTTTAGCCTCTTGCTCTAGGTACCGCTTTACAAAATCCAATTCTTCGTCATGCTCCGCCTGCGTAACGCCGCCGCGCATGAGTTGATAACGGCAATACATTAAGTAGGTGTTGACCACATCGGTTTCACAATAGCGGCGAATATCGGCAATCTTGCCATCTTGGTAGGCGGGCCAGACCTGACTACCGTCCATGCCCATCTTGCCAGGAAAGCCGCAAAGCTTGGCCAAGGCATCCAATGGAGCGTTTGCGCGGCCATTAAACTTCGCCAAAATATCCATCATGTCTAAATGGCGCAAATGGTAGCGGCTAATGTAGTTATTCCATTTAAATTCGCGACTATCACTATCTTGACTCTCGCCCATTTCCCAATACCGCGGCGCATGGACTTGATTAATCAGGGCGCGGTAGTGCAGTACCGGCAAGTCAAAGCCGCTACCATTCCACGAGACCAACTGGGGGGTGTATTTTTCTATAAGGTCGAAAAAGGCTTGTATCAGCACCTTTTCAGGATCGTCCGCGCTAGCTAAGGAGCCCACTTTAATTTGCGGCAATCCGTCTTTAGTGGTCCGGCGTATCACACAGGAAATCGCTACAATCCGCTGCAAATATAGGGGCAAAAAATCACTGCCGGTTTTTTCCAGGCGCAACTGCATGACCTGCTGCGCCACTTCATGGTCTGACATGCTCTGGGGAAAGTCTTCGAGCCGGCGCAAACCGGCGACATCCGGAATCGTCTCGATATCAAATACCAGAACGGTTGTCATGCTACTCGCACTTACTGCAAATACGGCATCGGATCAACTGGCTTGCCATTCACGCGCAGTTCAAAATGGAGTTTCACAGAGTTGGTATCGGTGTCGCCCATTTCTGCAATCTTCTGACCTTTGCGAACCGAATCGCCCTCTTTAACCAATAAGTTACGGTTGTGCGCATAGGCGGTCAGGTAGGTATTGTCGTGTTTGACGATAACCAGATTGCCATAACCGCGCAAGCTATTTCCGGCGTACACAATACGACCGTCGCTGGCCGCTTGAACTGGATCACCCATCTTACCGGCAATATCAATACCCTTCGATTTGCCGTCAGCAAACTCTTCAACCACTTTGCCTTTGGCGGGCCACGATAAACGTATACCTGGAGGAGGCGCATCGGGCTTTACTGATTCCGCTTTGGGCTCAGGCGCATCCGTCATTTTTCTATCGCCCGCAGTCGCACTCGAAGCCGCGAGAGGCTTCACTGTCATCTTAGAATCTGGGGGTCGAACCAAGAGCAACTGATCAACCTCAATTTGATTGGGATCGGATAAATTATTCCAGCGCACCACATCCCGATAAGACTGACCTTGATCGAGGGCGATCCGCAGGACGGTATCCCCTTTTTTCACGCGGTAATAACCGGGTGGGGTGGGAACGGAGGCTGCCGACTCGCCCTTGGAGCGGTCAACCACATTAGCGGGCTTAGTGCGGGGCGTCGAGCAAGCCGATAGCACTGCCACTGTCAGCAATGCACTGAGGATCGACGCTAAGCGTAAGGGACGGTACATAGGTAAAAAGCCTGTTGATTTCATACTACCCCTGATTGTAAGGGCACAAAAAACACTTCGTCCAATGCGGTGCGCTGGTAGCGCTGGGAGCTAACCCGCTCAATTAGCAGCAATTGTTGTTCTTTTTCATTTCGAGCAACAGGCGCTACCAAACGCCCCCCAATTGCCAGCTGATCTAACAGGGCATCAGGAATACCCAACCCTGCGGCCGCCAAAATAATGCCATCAAATGGGGCCGCCTGCGGTAAGCCCAAAATACCATCGCCATAGATGAGTCGTAGATTCTTGATCCGAAAGGGCCTTAATTTATCGCGCGCCATGTCGTGCAAAGGACGAATGCGCTCTACTGAATAGACCTCATCCGCTAGTAAGCTCAGAACAGCCGCCTGGTAACCACAACCCGTACCAATCTCCAACACCTTGCCAAGACCCTGCTTTGGCCTATGCAACAGCTCAATCATGCGCGCCACCACCGACGGTTTGGAGATGGTTTGCTGATGTCCAATGGGCAATGCCGAGTCTTCATACGCTTGCGCATGCAGTCCCGCATCCATAAAGGCATGGCGTGGTACGGTGGCGATCGCCTCGAGTGTTTTGGCATGCTTAACGCCTGTTCCAGCCACTTTGGCGGCGAGCGCCTGGCGGTGCCCGGCGAATCGTTCTACAGCAGATTTCAATCGCGATTCCAGCCGTCAGCCTGCATCGCCGCCTGGCGAGCATGATCCGTTAAATCGAGCTGCATTGGGGTAATCGAAATACAACCTTCATTAATCGCATGAAAGTCGGTACCTGGAGATGCATTTTTGGCATCGCCGGCTGCCCCAATCCAATAAATCTTTTCGCCGCGCGGATTGGTTTGCACCACCACTGGCTGCGAGTGGTGGCGATTGCCTAAGCGCGTAACACGCCAGCTTTTGAGCTCTGCATAAGGTCGGTTGGGGATATTGACGTTCAGCAGCGATGCAATGCCTTCAGCCTGCTGCGGGTGTTTTGGCATTGGGTGTGCAATCATCTGTGCCACAATGTCGCGCGCCGCCATCGCTGCATCCTCAATCCGAGCCCAGCCCCGATCGGTTTGAGAAAAGGCAATGCCCGGAATGCCAAACATCACCCCCTCAATCGCAGCAGCTACCGTTCCAGAATACAGAACATCCTCACCCATATTCTCACCCTGATTAATGCCCGACACCACGAGATCGGGGCGGTGATCTAAATACCCGGTCATAGCAATATGCACGCAATCGGTTGGTGTACCGTTTATGAAAACGAAGCCATCACGTTCGCCTCCAGCAACTCGGTGAATCGATAACGGACGAGATAAGGTTAGAGAGTTGGATGCGCCGCTGTGATTTTGCTCAGGGGCAATGACCGTGATCCGTCCCAGCGGCCGAATCGCGTTTACCAAAGCCAATAATCCTGGAGCTAAATAGCCGTCGTCATTGGAGATCAGAATGTGGGGTAATGCGGTATCACCCGAAGAAAAAGGAGTAGCCATACCGCATCATACCGAGAGTTTGGGGGGTGCTGGCATAGTCCGACAACGGAACCAGCCATAAATCACAGGCAATACCAATAAGGTCAAAATAGTAGTGGTCACCATACCCCCCACAATCACCAGAGCTAGGGGGCGCTGCGCCTCAGAGCCAATCGAAGTAGATAGAGCGGCCGGCAAAAGACCTAAGCCAGAAAGCATCGCGGTCATGAGCACCGGACGAACCCGTAGAGCAGCCCCCTCCACCATCGAATCCTTCATCGCGCTATGGTCATCAGCAACAGTCTTGTTGATAAAAGAGATCAAAATCACACCATCCTGAATCGCAATACCAAAAAGCGATAAGAAGCCAAAGAAAGCGGAAATGCTGAGGGTTTCACCAGCCAAATGCAGTGCCAACACACCGCCAATGGCCGCAAACGGCACATTAATCATCACAATCACTGCATCCCTAAAGTTTCCGAATGCGCTCACCAAGAGCAAGAAAATACCGAGTAGCGCCAAGGGCACAATCACCATCAATTTATTTTGGGCCTGCTTCATTTGATTAAACTGACCATCCCAACTAATTGAATAGTTTGCGGGTAAAACGACGTTCTTTTCTACCAAAAACTGGGCATCCTCTACCGCGCTACCCAAATCCCGTCCGCGGACACTGAACTTAATCGCAATGTAGCGCTTGCCCGCTTCGCGATAAATAAAGAAGGGGCCATCGGTCAGTTCAATTTTAGCAACCATCGATAGTGGTATTCGCTGTCCTCCGGGCGCATCCACTAATAATTGCGAAATATCCGATACATCGTTACGACTCGCTTCGCTCAGGCGTACTGCGATACCAAATGTCTTCTCGTCTTCCAATAAATTGGTAACTGCTGCACCGCCGATCGCATTGGCCACCACCGTTTGAATATCACTCACATTAATGCCGTAACGCGCGGCGCGCTCACGGTCAATTTGAATATTGAGTGTAGGTTGACCTAACTCATTTAAAATACCTTCGTCTGCGACGCCACGAACATGCCGAATTTGCTCTAGAACCTCTTTGGCTTTTTCATCAAGTACATTCAGATCCGAACCATAAATCTTCACCGAATTCTCACCCTTAACTCCGGATAAAGCTTCATTCACATTATCTTGAATGTATTGTGAAAAACTATAATTGGCTCCTGGAATTTGATTAAGCAATAACTCCAAGTTCTGAATTAATTTCTTTTTATTACTTCCCTTTGGCATTTGATCTGGCGACTTCAGATAAAGTCCGAATTCAATATTAAATACCCCAGTGGAATCCGTGCCATCGTCAGGCCGACCAATTTGAACCGCCACTTTTTCAATCTCAGGCTGTTTTATGAACTTTTCGCGCAACTGATTTGCAATTTTGACCGAATAATCCAAATCCACCGTATTCGGTAAAGTGACTCGCAACCAAATATTATTTTCTTCCAGGGTGGGCAGAAATGCCGTACCCAATCGCGTTACGCTGAGTAAGGTTAAGCCCAAAATAAAGACGGACACGGCGACAATAGTGCGGGGGCGATCCATCCAACGCCGTAGCAATGGCTTGTAGGCAGCGATCAGTCGCGAGATAAAAGTAGGTGGGCGATGGCTCATGTTTTCACCAAAAATCAATGAAATCATGGCGGGCAAGAAGGTAAGACTCAGAATCACTGCTGCTATTAGGGCAAAGCCCATAGTAAAGGCCATGGGTTTAAAAATAATGCCCTCTACACCGCCCATAAAAAAGAGTGGGGAATAGGCTACGATAATGATGCCAGTGGAATAAATCATGGCGCGTTGCACTTCACTCGTAGCCAGAATAATGCTCTGATTTAGGCGCTTACCGCCCTTCTCTAAATGCCGCATGACGTTTTCTGTCAAAATCACAGCCGCATCTACGATCACGCCAAAATCAATTGCCCCCAATGAAATTAAATTAGCTGGGACACTCCAAATATGCATTTGTATGAATGCCACACACAGCGCGAGAGGGATAACCGCAGCAACCACAGCAGCGGCTCGTAAATTACCCAAGAAAAAATAAAGTACTGCAAGCACCAAGGTAATACCGAAGAATAAAGTGTGCTTCACTGTACCCACAGTGATATCCAGCAGTACTTGACGATCGTAGAACGGCTTTACCTCAATACCCGGCGGCAAAATTTGTTTATTGATGTTTTGGATGGTATGACGTACACGCGCGAGTACTTCAGTCGCATTCTCGCCACGCCGCAAATACACAATACCCTCCACCGAATCGGGGTTTTCATTGAACTGAAACATACCCAAGCGAGGTGCATGACCAATTTGCACTGTAGCTACATCGCCCACTCGAACTGGCACACCACTATTCGTAGTGATTACCACTTGCTTAATATCATCGATATTTTTCAGTAGGCCAACACCGCGAACCACAAACTGCTGCTCGCCGCTGGGCAATAAGCCACCGCCCATGTTACTGTTTGAACTCGTCAAAGCAGCAATTAATTGCGCAATCGAAACGCCTTTGGACTGCAACCCCTCTGGAGTCACGATGACTTGATACTGGCGCACCTGACCGCCAAAGGATGACACATCCGCCACACCCGGCGTTTGCTTTAGCTCTTTGTAGATTTCGTAGTTTTGTAGTGTTTTTAATTCCGCAGAAGAAGCGTAATCCGATTTCACCTCATAGCGCATGATCTCGCCGGTTGCATCCGAATCGGGACTGATACTGGAGGTGACACCACTGGGTAAACTGACGTTCGATAAATTGGCAATGAAGGTTTGACGCGCTTTAAATGGATCTGCAGTGTCATTGAATTTCAAAGTCACAACCGATAAACCGAAGAGCGACACCGAACGAAATGCCTGCAATCCAGGGATGCCTGCGAGGGCATTTTCAACTGGAATAGTGACCTGCTGCTCCACTTCAGTCGTGCTTCTACCGGGCCATTGCGAAATCGCCTGAATGGTCAGCGGGGCAACACCGGGGTATGGTTGAATCGGTAATTTACTTAAACTATTAATACCCAAAGCCAAAAGCACAATGGAGCCCACGATCACAAGGACGCGCTTTTCTAAGACGCCCCGAATGAAAGAGGTAAATTGGCTCACTTAGTCTTCCAGCTTGGCAAAGCGATCATTGAGCAAGACCGCCCCATCGGTTAAAACCATGAGACCTGGGCTAACGCCATCCGTAATGGCAAAGCGCTTGCCATCCAAGTCATATCCCTTAACTGGCAATCTCCGAAAGGTGTCGGGCGATACACGCACAATCGCATAGCGCATTTCACGAATACGCACAATCGCAGATTGCGGCACTACTAGGGCAAGTCCTTTGCCGACCATGAGCTTGGCAGACATAAACATATCGGGGCGAAGCAAACCATCCGCATTGTTAATGTCAGCACGAATTAACAAGGCGCGCGTTTCTGGGTCAATGCTGGGTGATATGTAATTTGCCTGCGCAATGAATTCGCGATCAGGGTAGGCCTCGGTTTTTAAAATAAGCTGCTGCCCAATACTCAGCATGCGGATGTCTTTTTCAAATACATTGCCTAAAAACCAAAGGGCCTTAGGGTCGGCCAAACTCGCCACTACGTCGCCAGCATTTACAAAAGCGCCAGGCTCGGTATTACGCTTAATCACTACGCCCGCGATAGGCGAGCGCATGATGAGGTTTGCTTGGGTTTTTTCGTGGGCAGCCAGCTGTGCTATGTCCTGGTCCGATACCCCCATATTACGCAGGCGATTGGCTGCAGCATCTTTGGTAATTTTGGCATCCAACATCAAATCACCCAAGGCTTGGTTCTTTGCCAAAATCACGGCGGTTTTGGCGGATAGTAAGAATTCCTGCTGCGCTGAATTGAATTCAGGGCTATACAACTCTAATATCGGCGAGCCAGGATTAACGCTAGCGCCATCAAACGCATAAATGCGCTCTACGCGACCAGGAACTCGAGCAGAAACCACTTTGGATTTTTCGGCATTAAATGCCAGCCGTCCCGGCACCTTAATTTCAACCGGTACCTCGGTCGATTGAACTGTTTGGAAAACATAAATATCGGGGTTTAAAGTAACACCAGGTAACTTAAGTTCAAGGGCCCCGCCTCTCTGAACTTTTAACGTTTTATCGGACCGCTCAATTTGCACGTTGCGATTAACATCAGTAATGCGCCCCAATACAATCCCAAGCGACAAAATGGCAAACGCTACCGCAGCCAGGCGAATGCGGTGACGCTGCTGAGCCGAGCGACTCCAGTAGAGCGACGCCAAACGCGAGCGCTGTAGGGCAAACAACTGACCAAGCTGTTTATTTAGCGCACGCGTTTGCGCTCCCAGTTTTTTAAGTATGGAATGGATCTGTTCTTTCAAGCGATGTCCTTAAAATGGTTCTTTACCGGCAGCCACTAGCAATACGGCCTGGCTTTGCAATAAATTACTGTCGGCTTGCGCCATCTGAATTTCTAGTGAGCGAAGCTGTGCTTGAGCCAACAACACATCATTAAATCCCTGTCCATTATTTGCATACTGGGTTAAACCCACTTTATAAGCAGCATCGGCTTGCGGTACTTGGCGTTCTCGCAAAAACTGCGCTTGATTCTTGGCTTGTTCGTAATTGGCATAAGCGGCGTTTACAGCCAGAACAATTTGCTGGCGACTGGCGATATTGCCAGCCTCTGCGGATGCTTGACTGCGCATGGCCTGCTCTACCCCATACTTTTCTTTAGTAAAAAAATAGAGTGGAATCACAATATCAAGCTCGAATTGATAAAAGAGCGCGCCGTTGTTAGCAGAAAAAGGACCGCGTGGGGTATAGGACGAACCGGTTACCTGAAAGTCTGGCAAGTATGCTTTTTTAGCAAGACTTACCCCTTTACGTGCAGCATCCAATTGCAACTCTGAGCTTTTCAGAAGGGGATGACTGCTTTCCGCATAATCTTCGAGCTCCAGCAAGGTCGGAACGGCACTCATGGCTCGTCGCACATCACCCCGTAAAACCAGTTGCTCTCGCGAGTGGCGCCCAATTAAAGCATTGATGCTTTTAATCGAAACTTGCAACTGGCGATCTAAGGCGAACCGATCTGCCTCTGCCGCACTTTGGGCGACTTGCGCATTTAAAAACTCGACGTATGCGCTGGCATTATTGGCATAGCGTGCTTTAGCAACGTTTTTGACCATTTCCAGACGCAGCACGGACTCTTTTAAAACAAGCAGTTGTTTCTGTGCCGCCAACGCTCCATAGTACAAGGTAGATAGCTGCGAACCCAGCTGCAAGTATGTCGACTCACTCTGCGCCAGCAAGGCTTCGGCGTTGGTATCAGCGATATCCGCTGCCAAACTCTTCTTCCCGGGAAACTGAAAAGGTTGCGCAATGGATATGGCGTTATTGCTACTGATGCCACCAGGGTATTGGGATGTTGGGGCATTTGCGCCCCCAAACGCAAATGGCGAGTTAGCAGGCATGCCGGACCACACTAAACCCACCTGTGGATTAGCGGGCGCCGCAATTTGCGGCACGGTGGCTTTGGCGGCCAAATACGACTCGCGCAACGCAGCGAGCTGGGGATTGTTTAATTTCAGCTCTGACCAAAGCTGACGTAAATCCATTTCTATTTTAGGCAGACTTCCAGAAGGCGGACTCAAATACGACGCTTTGCTTTGAGCCGATGCAGGCGCAGGACTTACCTTGACCGTTGCGGGGGGCGCTAGCTTTGGCGGCTCTTGCGCATTAAGGGCAGCGGACAAACTAAACAGCAAAATGCATAGTAGCCAGAAACACGATGGCGCTTTGGCAGTTGCCGTCTGATGGCAATATAGCGCTTGCATTACAGTTTTATCCACATAGTTATTTATCAGTGTCTCGTCTGAAAAGTCCCTTCATAATTAAGGGTTAATTAATTATATGGTGCAAAGACACGCTAGAAGGTGAAAACAGTATTGATTTCCAGTTCAAATGGATAAACACACCCAAGACCACTGAAAATCACGCAGAATTCTTAAGCCAGAAAAAAGTCGGGATTAGAGGATTATTCACTTCCTTGACAGACTAACCTACAGCCCGTCGATCCATCAACGCCCGAGCAAGAGTGCCCGCATCAACATACTCGAGCTCACCGCCCACTGGAATGCCCCTGGCAATGCGGGTGACTTTAATACCCTTGGACTTAAGTACCTCGCCAATGTAATGAGCAGTTGCCTCCCCTTCGCTTGTGAAGTTGGTTGCCAGAACCACTTCCCGAACCGCTAGGCCGGTATCGGGATTTTCGATTCGGGATAGCAGCCGATCGAAATGAATTTCATTGGGGCCCATACCATCCAGTGGCGAGATGCGGCCCATGAGTACAAAGTAATTGCCTTTAAAGCTCAGGGTCTGCTCTACCATCACTTGATCAGCAGGAGTTTCAACAATACAGAGCAAGCTTGGGTCGCGCCGCTCGTCCGAGCAGGTTGCGCAAATCACCGTCTCAGAAAAAGTATTGCAGCGGCCACAGTGCCCTACTTTTTCAACCGCCTCGCCAAGCGATTGAGCCAAAAGCGCAGCGCCGTTGCGGTCATGCTGCAATAAATAAAAAGCCATGCGCTGAGCTGACTTAGGACCCACCCCTGGCAATACGCGCAAGGCCTCTACGAGGCGCTGCAGCGCATCCTGCGGAACATCATGTCGCGCCATTAAAACGGTAACTTAAAACCTGGGGGCATTGGCATACCAGCGGTAGCGCCCGACATGAGTTTCTCACTGGCTGCCTCAACCTGTTTAAAGGCATCTGCATAAGCAACGACTAAGAGGTCCTCTAGCATCTCACGATCCTCCATCGCGCTATCTGCAATTTGCACACGCTTGAGTTCGTATTTGCCCGATACCGTCACCTGAATTAAGCCACTACCGGCCTGCCCAGTCACTTCCATACTAGCAAGCTCAGCCTGGGCACGCTTCATATTTTCCTGCATCTGCTGGGCCTGTTTCATAAGGCCTGCGATATTGCCTTTCATCATCTGAATACTCTCTTTAGGGTGCGTTAAGAATACATTTCACTAAAAAATCACACGGGGCGAACTGAGCCGCTCACCACCTTTGCCCCGAACTCCCGCTCGAGTTGCTGCACAAATGGGTCTGCGGCAATACGTTCTTCCGCATTTTGGCGACTCTCTTGCTGCACTTGAGCGTCGATCTTGGCGACAGTCTTTTCCACCGCCCCCTCCACAATATCGATCTGCACTTTCTTTCCAAAATGAGTGCTCAGCGCATCGCTCAATCGTCCAACGCAGTCGGCATTAGCGAGTTGCGGAAGACTCGTGACTACCGTTGCTTTAATTGCTTGGGCCGAATCCGTCCAATCCTGCAGTTCCGTCTGATGGGCGAGTTGCTGAACCAGCCCACGCACTGGCAGCTGGCGCATCAAGGCATGCCAGTCGGGTCGATCGCTACTGATCGCTACCGGCTGGACAGGGGCGATTGGCTTAGTCACCGTTGCTGCAGATTGGGGCGCTGCCGCGCTAGGCGCAGCGGGGGCAGAGCCGGTTGCAGCAGAAGCGCGGGATCCTGATGGCGCAGTAAGCTTAGATGCTGCGCTCGGATTGGCCATAGACTGAGCTTGACCAGATCCGCCAGGACGAAAAGCCAACATACGGAGCAAGGCCATAGAAAAACCCGTTTGCTCATCTGGGGCGAGCGATAAATCGGGCCGACTGGTAATGGCAATTTGATAAAAGAGTTGAGTTTCTTCCCTCGAGAAAACTCCGGCTAAACGGCGTATCTCAGCCGCCTCCGGCCAATCTTCTAAAACCGACTCAGGCACCACTTGCGCTGCAGCGATTTTTTGTATAAGACTGGCTAAATCTTGCAGCGCCAATGAAAATGACATACTGCGCTCACCCATTTCTTGCGCAACTGCCACCAAAGTTGGACCATCTTTATTAGCCAGAGCATCCAGCACTTTAATTAAGTAGGCGTCATCCAAGGTGCCTAGCATAGTGCGCACCGACTCTTGGGTAACGGTGCCTGCTGCATAAGCAATGGCCTGATCCGTTAGTGATAGCGCATCGCGCATCGACCCTTGAGCGGCTTTCGCAAGCACGCGCAGCGCACCAATCTCCGATTCCACTTTTTCAGCGGCCAAGACATTTTGTAAATGCTCCACAATCAGCGGGACTGGCATTTGCTTGAGATTGAACTGCAAGCAACGCGACAAGATCGTCACCGGAATTTTTTGTGGATCCGTAGTTGCTAAGATGAACTTCACGTGCTCTGGCGGCTCTTCAAGCGTCTTGAGCATGGCATTAAAGGCATGATTAGTCAGCATATGCACTTCGTCAATCATGTAGACCTTGTAGCGCCCATTACTAGGGGCATAAGATGCTTTTTCTAATAGCTGCGCCATCTCATCAACGCCACGATTACTGGCGGCATCCATTTCAATGTAGTCCACATAGCGGCCAGCATCAATTTCAAGGCATGCAGGGCATTTTCCGCAGGGCTCTGAAGTCATCTTGCCTTGCCCGTCAGGACCAACGCAATTCAGTGCCTTGGCCAGAATTCGGGCAATGGTGGTTTTGCCAACCCCGCGGGTTCCCGTAAAAAGCCATGCGTGGTGCAGGCGCCCTTGATCCAGGGCATGGGTCAAGGCTTTTACGACATGATCTTGTCCTAAAAGTTCAGGGAAGGTTTTGGGGCGCCAGGAACGGGCCAATGCCAGAGTTGTCATGCCTTCCATTCTAACAAGGGCTAAAATGAAAGTGGACGGGCCTCCTCGCATGGTGGCTTGGTAACCTGGTCAGGTCGGGAACGAAGCAGCCAAACCCAAGTACTGCCAGTGCCGGGGGTCGGGCTCGTCCACTTTTACCAGTCCTCATCGGTTTTTAAGGATATTGGAGCAGTTTCAGGGTCTCAGTCTTTGAATAATGCGATTCGCCCTGCAAATACGCTACTTTGCAATCTCCTGCGCCAATTGTTCCGCCTGCTTGGCTATGGCACTGGAGGCAACGACATCCCCCAAACTTCCCATCGTAGCCGGGCCTATCATCCATAAATTGGGATGCGACTGATAATCTGGATTAATAACTCGCAAATCCGCATCAACCGCGATGGACTGTAATAAGGCATCCGGCGCAGCAATCCCGCTTTGAATCAATTGATGCGCCAGAGGATCAGACCCGACACCCGTGCAATTGATGATCCAGTCACCCACAAGCTCCGAGCCACTCGACATGAGCACATTTACTTTTGATTCAGAGCACGTGATTTGCTTAGCGCGCCCCAGAATAAATTGAATCTGATTGCGCGCGCGCAAGCACTCATAAGCTGCAATAGTTTGTGGTGAGGCCCTAAAACGATACAAAGACCAAATCCAACCCAAACGCTTTAAGAGTCTACGTCGTTGATGCGGCGAAAACTGCTGCCAAACTGCATTCAGAGGAGGCCTTAATTCTTCCCAAGCACTTTGCCACTGCACGCTATCCGTAGAAACCTGGGGTAAATAATTCCGCATAAAGCGCACTAAACGCCTTGGACTTAAATCCTGCGGAAATTGCGGCTGCTTACTGCGCTTCCATAAGGCCTGAACTGGCGGAAAAATGGCGCGCGGACTAATGACACTGACCATTCCTTGGTGGTCCTGACCTGCTAGGGCATTAATTGCATCCAGCGCAGTTAAACCGCCGCCAAGCAAGATGACATGATCGTTCCGAGGGATGCCATCTAAATAATTGCCAGGCCAAGGATTTTCCACCATCCGCGCGGACGATTGCACCGAGCTTGTCACAGCGCAGGGCCAAACTGGTGGCGCATTGCCGGTCGCAATAATCACCTGATTTGCACAAAGATTGCCTCCATCTTCCAGCGTAATGATCCAATGCCCATCAGCGGGAAGTAGCCGCTTCACTCGAGCCGCCACATGCTCCATTTGCATTGCACCCGGGGTTCCTTGAAGCAATTGAGTGACGTAGTCGCCAAAATCTCGGCGCCGGTAAAAGTATCCCGCATCCGTCTTCGATTCAGGATCGTTGACATTGTTTTCAGCCCACCGCGCAAAGTGCAAAGGGTCTTCTGAAAAAATAATCGGCAAATCTTCACGAACATTGAGGCGAAAAAACGAACTAGCGCAAGAATACGCATTCCCTTTGCCGGGAACTCTGGGCCCAACCAGCGCTATCGAGGATCCTGAAATGCCCCTGCGTAATAAGTGCAGTGCCATAACGGCGGCGGCATAGCCATCCCCTATGATCGCGATTTCTTTTGGTATTGGAGTTGGCATAGCAATTTCGTTTTGGATGGCATAGTCGATGTAAAAGCGGTACGTATTTATAACGCATTTACTGACATGGGCCATGAATCTGTTTTATTTAATTTCCGATTTATAGCAGGCAAGGTAGCCAGCGATAACGGCATCAGGATTCAGAGCGATATTTTTATTGCCGCCCATCCCTTACGAGACATGATCAATCTGAAGGAGCTATTTGTTAACAATTTTTAATTATTAACATGATGAATCAACGCTATATTGAACGATCTTAATTAAAAGTATTTATGAAGCTCATATTAAAAAATATCGTTGCAATGACTTTGCTGGTGCCTTCTGTCAATTTCGCCTCCAGTCAAGCAGGAAGCTATCAAGAATCGATTGAGGAAATAAATCGCTTACTGATGGTCGCTGAATCCAATAAATTACGCAACTCCACCCTACTTGAAGAACTTAATACGGTAATAAAAAAATACTGCCCAAATGATGAGGAGAGTATTTTTTATTTTCAAGAGCTCAAAATTCACACTGAAAACTTAGAAAATAAATACATCTCTAAAGAGGAGTTTGATGCTCGAACAATAAAGAGCACAGAAGAGTTGGGCCAAAAAATAAGGGGGCGTGGTGACTCCAAAAAGACGTACTGCTTTTTAATCAAGCGCTAAATAAAACACCTTAGATCATCTTCTTAAACCGTCAAATAAAATCGCATTAGCTCAAAGGAATCCATGAAATACTTGATTTTTGCAGTCCTGATCGCACAAGCCACTCTTCTTATCCGGACTTCAATAGCTCAAACCGACTGGCAGGCCGCCTACTTGATTATCAAAACAGTGAATTAAAATGCGATGAGTTATAAGCATGGCCCGAACAACGGAGCGCACTACCTATTGCGAAGCCCTCCAGTCCCAGTCTTATTTTGGCAGTCGGTGCATGGCGCAAATCTTATTGCCAATCGGATCCCTTAGCCAGGCAATGTAAATCGGTCCAGCAGCACCATCCCGATGACCTGGCTCACCCTCACAAACCATGCCGCCGTGAGCAATACCTGCCGCATGAAAGGCGTTCACTTCTTCAATGGACTTCGCAGTAAAGCCGATAGTGCCGCCGTTAGCTGGGCTTGCCTCTTTTCCATCGATGGGTTTTGTAATGGCCAATACACCCGTTGGACTGCGATAAAAATACTTATTATGGCTAAACACACCGGGGTGGACTCCCAAGGCCCCTAAGGCGGCATCATAGAACTGTTTGGAGACCTCTAAATCGTTGGCACCCAGCATGATGTGACTAAACATAGAATTTCCTATTTAAGAAAGGAATTGACAGCATAAACCCTTATAAAAAGCTAGACTGTCGATTTAAGCGAATCCATCGCTGTCAAAATCGCCGCCAAAGTCGGCATCGTAATCCGCGGCACCAAGATCGTGATTTTGAGCAAACTGCTCCCCGGCATCACTCGGCGCACTAGAGTGATCTAGAGCACCGCTTCCTTCAGGAGTACCGCCCTGACTCATCATGCTCTGAATACCTTGATAGAGCATAGACCCAGCAACCACGCCCAGGGCTGTAGTCGCCACCGCGCCGAGCATACCCGAACCCCAAGCGCTTGGCTGCGCTGGGCCCGCAGGCTGTTTAGCTAGAGCTGCTGCATGTTGGGGCGAACGCACAGTTGCAGTGGGCGCCCTGCCCCACGAATTAATACTGTCCAGAAAGCCGGAGCTGGGTTTATTAGCCTCCCCTACCTTTGCCTGCATCTCTACTAATTGGCGCTGAGCAACCTGCAAGGCCATCTCTAAAGCCATTGCACGTTGCACTAATAAGTACATGGCATCCGGCTGTTGTTTTGCGGATGCCGCGATCAGCGTATCGGCCTCGCCATCCTTTTGGGGCACTTCAGTGCTGTTAAGCTGCTGTAAAAATTGCTCGAGCTGGACTTTTTCTTGCGCGTTCATCATGAACCTCCCTACGTTTCCGAATACGATCCATCTTAGTAGAAATCCATGCATTCGTATTGCGCCAAAATGCGTCCGACTACGTCTGGGTAATAGTCCATTAGGCAATGGGCCTGCAAGTCAATATTGGGCATCTGTCGCAGCTCTAATCCCCAAGAACCATAAGGATAAAAATTGGGGCACCCTCAACGCTAAGTTGGGTAAATCGATAAGCTACCTGGGGTGAATTGCGAGGGGTATGGTGTCGAG
>JAUYRJ010000037.1 GCA_030696845.1 Polynucleobacter sp. | reverse complement strand
TTAAGCTTATCAAACGGCCCCACTTTGGCATTTAAAGATATGGCGATGCAGTTGCTGGGTAATTTGTTCGAGTATGCATTGCGTCGCGCCGGTCAAAAACTCAATATATTGGGGGCGACATCCGGTGACACGGGCAGCGCTGCCGAATATGCCATGCGCGGTAAAGAGGGTGTTCGGGTTTTCATGCTTTCGCCCCAAGGCAAGATGAGCGCGTTTCAATCCGCGCAGATGTATTCTTTGCAAGATCCCAATATTTTCAACTTAGCGGTTGCCGGCGTATTTGATGATTGCCAGGATATCGTCAAGGCCGTTAGCAATGATTTAGAGTACAAATCATGTAATCAAATTGGTACCGTGAACTCGATTAACTGGGGCCGAGTGGTTGCGCAGGTGGTGTATTACTTCCAAGGTTACTTGCTGGCGACACAATCCAGTAGTGAGAAGGTCTCGTTCACTGTACCGTCAGGTAATTTCGGCAATGTCTGCGCCGGACACATTGCGCGCATGATGGGTTTACCAATCGAGCGCCTAGTGGTGGCGACCAATGAAAACGATGTGCTGGATGAGTTCTTTAAAACGGGCATTTACCGCGCACGCAAATCCGCGGAAACACTGCATACCTCCAGTCCTTCCATGGATATTTCGAAGGCGAGTAACTTTGAGCGCTTTGTGTTTGATTTGCTCTCGCGTGATGGCAAGCGAACCGCGGCGCTTTTTAAACAGGTTGAGGAAGCTGGCGGATTTGATTTATCCAGCGACCCCGTTTTTGCCACCATGCAGCAGTTCGGTTTTGCATCGGGAAGAAGTACCCATCAGGATCGTTTAAACACCATTCGTGATGTGGACGCCAGATATGGCGTCATGATTGACACGCATACGGCAGATGGCGTCAAAGTAGCGCGCGAATGCTTGCAAAAAGGCGTGCCCATGTTGGTGCTGGAAACGGCGTTACCGATTAAGTTTGAGGAAACTATTGAGGAGGCGCTGGGCCGTCCCGCAGAGTGTCCGCCTGCATTTAAAAATATTAAATCACTGCCGCAGCGTGTAGAACATATTCCTGCTGACGTGAATGTAGTGAAGCAATTTATTACTAAACACCTTTCTTAAGGCTGTTATGAATAAGCCACCGATGTTAACGGCTGCGCAAGCCTTGGAGCAATTGCTTGCGCCGGCCATTCCTGTCTCGGAACTTGAATCGGTGCCTGTACAAGCTGCGTTGGGCCGCATTTTGGCGCAAGACGTCAGTAGCCTAGTGGATGTGCCGCCTCTAGACAATACATCCATGGATGGTTATGCCGTTCGCGTTGCTGACTTAGTAGCGCACTCTGGATTACTGAAGGTAGCGCAACGCATCCCAGCGGGCTCAATCGGTACAGCGCTTCAGCCTGGAACGGCGGCGCGCATTTTTACTGGCGCGCCTATTCCGTCAGGGGCTGATGCAGTCGTGATGCAGGAGGACTGCAGCACGTCGCCAGAAGTGCCAAATCAGGTCGCTATCAATACAACGCCCACTGCTGGTCAATGGATTCGAAGGCGCGGCGAGGATTTGACTGCTGGAAAAGTGGCGCTCCAGGCCGGATGTTTGTTACGTCCGCAAGAGCTCGGGGTGGCTGCATCTGCTGGCCTCACGCATTTACCAGTCAAGCGCAGAGTTCGAGTGGCTGCGTTTTTCACGGGGGATGAACTATCGCTACCCGGAGAGCCTTTAAAGCCGGGTGGTATTTACAACTCCAATCGCGATACCTTGCTGGCCTGCATTAAAGCACTAGGCTGTGACGCTACCGATTTAGGAATTGTGCCGGATCGCCTCGATGCCACGCGAGCAGCGTTACGAGAGGCAAGTCGTGACCATGATTTGATCATCACATCAGGCGGCGTTTCGGTTGGCGAAGAGGATCACATTAAGCCGGCAGTCAACGCTGAAGGTCAATTGAACTTATGGCAGATTGCCATCAAGCCCGGTAAGCCTTTGGCATTCGGCTCTGTTCGCAAACAAGCCGATGCGCAAAGTTCAACCTGGTTCATTGGTTTGCCAGGCAATCCCGTTTCTAGTTTTGTGACTTTTCTATTGTTTGTGCGCCCATTTATTTTGCGCTTGCAGGGCAGGACTGAGATTGCCGCGCCGACATACCAAATGCGTGCGGATTTTGATTGGCCTAAAGCCGATCGCCGTAATGAATTCTTGCGCGTTAAAGTCAATACTGAGGGTGGACTGGATTTATACCCCAATCAAAGTTCAGGCGTCTTAACGAGCGCCGCTTGGGGCGATGGCCTAGTAGATTGCCCCCCAGGACAAGCTATCGCAAGCGGTGATTTGGTCTCGTATATCCCCTTTACTGCATTACTTAGCTAATCGGTTTAGGATGTGTTTATGAAGCTAAAACTCCGGTATTTTGCATCCCTGCGGGAATCCCTTGGTCTTGAGGAAGAAGTGATTGAGGTGCCTTCTTCTATTTGGTCGATTGATGATCTGCGCATGCTTTTGCGCGCGCGTGGCGGGATTTGGGCGGATGTACTGGCCGACGGCAAAGTCTTACGCTGCGCCTTGAATCACGAGATGGTGAACCCATCTACAAAATTGGTAGATGGTGCAGAGGTGGCATTCTTTCCGCCAGTGACCGGAGGCTAAGATGCCAGTGCGAATACAAGAAGCGGATTTTGATCTCACCACGGAGATCGCCCAATTGCGTCAAGATGATTTACAAATTGGCGCTATTACCTCGTTTGTGGGTACGGTCCGAGATATGAATGAAGGTAGTCGCGTTCAGGCAATGACTCTAGAGCACTACCCTGGCATGACAGAAAAAGCCCTCGAGGCAATCGTGGCCGATGCAAAGTCGCGCTGGGATATTCGGGATGCGCTGGTAATTCATCGGGTCGGTCCTTTATTGCCGGCAGACCAGATTGTGTTGGTAGCAGTCAGCAGCGCGCACCGCGGTGAATCGTTTCAAGCCTGTGAGTTCATCATGGACTACCTCAAAACAGCAGCGCCATTTTGGAAAAAAGAAGATACGCCCGAAGGCGGTCGTTGGGTCGATGCGCGGATTGCCGATGATGCTGCCGCAGCGCGCTGGGCCCAAGAAGATGCCCCCTAAAAAATAAGCTTTGGATGCCTTAGCCCAGCTGATTTAGGCTGGGGTTGAATCAAAAAAAGCCAGTTTTTTGGCGCGCGGCAGGCGCTTTAGCGTTGCTTCGGCTTTGGATGCTTCAGAGCGATTGGGGTGGGCTTGCGTTGCCAAGAGCTTAACTGGCAGCCTAGAGCGGGTATAGCGCGCCCCAAGGCCAGTATTGTGCGCATTGAGGCGATGCTCAAGCCGGTTCGTAATGCCAGCATAAAAGCTGCCGTCAGCACACTCTAGTAGGTAAACCAGCCAGGTCAATTGAATTTACACTCGCAAACGCTTGAAATTGGGAATATTGTCCTTATATTCTAAAGAGATAAGTCATTCTGGGCGAAATTAGACCAGATTCAATATGGCATCACCGACATTTGATAGGACGCACGATGAGAATAGACAAGTTAACCACTAAGTTTCAAGAGGCCTTGAGCGATGCGCAAAGCCTAGCTGTAAGTAAAGATAACCCATACATTGAACCAAGCCATTTATTGCTAGCCATGCTGCGGCAGCAAGACAGCGGTGTGCGTAGCTTGCTAACCCGAGCGGGAGTGAATGTTGCCGCTCTGGAGAAGGGAACTGAAAAAATGATCGCTGGCTTACCTGAGGTTCAGGGTAGCGGCGAAGTTCAGGTGGGTCGTGATTTGGCAAGCTGGCTAAACCTCACCGAAAAAGAGGCTAATAAACGCGGCGATCAATTTATTGCTGGAGAACTATTTTTATTGGTCGTGGCCGACGATAAGGGTGAGCTTGGCAAATTGGCTCGTGAGTGCGGCCTTACCCGTAAATCGCTCGAGTCGGCCATTGATTTGGTTCGTGGCGGTGAGTCCGTCAATAGCGCGGATGCGGAAGGCCAGCGCGAGGCGCTTAAAAAATATACCTTGGATCTTACTGAGCGGGCGCGGATGGGTAAGCTAGACCCAGTCATTGGTCGCGACGATGAGATTCGCCGCACGATTCAGATTTTGCAGCGCCGCGGCAAAAATAACCCCGTTTTAATTGGTGAGCCGGGCGTTGGTAAAACCGCGATTGTGGAGGGCTTGGCTCAGCGTATCGTTAATGGGGAGGTGCCAGAGACTCTAAAAAATAAGCGCGTGCTGGTACTGGATATGGCCTTGCTCTTGGCTGGCGCAAAGTACCGCGGCGAGTTTGAAGAGCGCCTTAAATCGGTTCTCAGCGATGTCGCCAAAGATGAAGGTCAAACCATTGTGTTTATCGATGAGATTCACACGATGGTAGGGGCAGGCAAGGGTGAGGGCGCAATGGATGCGGGCAATATGCTTAAACCTGCTTTAGCGCGTGGCGAACTGCATTGCATCGGCGCAACGACTTTGGATGAGTATCGCAAGTACATCGAAAAAGATGCGGCACTCGAGCGACGCTTTCAGAAGGTAATGGTAGACGAGCCCAGTGTTGAGGCGACGATCGCGATTTTGCGTGGCTTGCAAGAGCGCTATGAACTGCATCATGGCATTGAAATTACCGACCCCGCCATTGTTGCGGCGGCAGAACTGTCGCATCGCTATATTACGGATCGCTTCTTGCCGGACAAAGCAATTGATTTAATTGACGAGGCTGGTGCTCGCATCAAGATGGAGCTGGACTCTAAGCCGGAAGTGATGGATAAACTTGACCGCAGACTCATTCAATTAAAGATTGAGCGCGAGGCCGTTAAGAAAGAAAAAGACGACGCCTCTAAAAAGCGTCTCCAACTGATCGAAGATGAGATCAAGCGTTTGGGCGCCGAATATGCTGATTTGGAGGAGATCTGGAAGTCCGAGAAGGGCGCCGCTTTGGGCGCTGCCCACTTGAAAGAAGAGATTGAGAAGGTCAAAGCCGAGATTGTGCGATTGCAGCGCGAGGGCAAACTGGAAAAAGTAGCGGAGTTGCAATACGGTAAATTGCCAGAGCTGGAGCAAAAACTAAAATCCGCTGCCGCCGCCGAAGCGAAGGGCGGCAAAGAAGGCGCTACTAAAAACAAACTCTTGCGAACCCAGGTAGGCGCAGAAGAGATTGCCGAAGTGGTGTCGCGCGCAACAGGCATCCCGGTATCCAAAATGATGCAGGGTGAGCGCGATAAGTTGCTGAAGATGGAAGACCACTTGCATCAGCGCGTGGTTGGTCAAGAAGAGGCAATTCGGGCGGTTTCCGATGCCATTCGGCGCTCGCGTGCCGGTCTGTCTGAGGAGAATAAGCCTTATGGCTCGTTTATGTTCCTAGGGCCAACCGGCGTTGGCAAAACCGAGCTTTGCAAGGCCTTGGCTTCATTCTTATTCGACAGCGAAGATCGATTAATTCGAATCGATATGAGTGAGTTTATGGAAAAGCATAGCGTCGCTCGCTTGATTGGAGCTCCTCCAGGATATGTGGGCTATGAAGAGGGAGGGTACTTAACCGAACAAGTTCGTCGCAAACCCTATAGCGTCATTTTGTTTGATGAAATTGAAAAGGCGCATCCCGATGTCTTTAATGTACTCCTCCAGGTGCTGGACGATGGTCGTTTGACGGATGGCCAAGGGCGCACGGTTGACTTTAAGAACACTGTGATCGTCATGACCAGCAATATTGGTTCGCACTTAATTCAGTCGATGACCGATAAAAACCAGACGGAGATTAAAGAGGCGGTTTTCGGAGAACTCAAGACGCATTTCCGCCCTGAGTTTTTGAATCGGGTAGATGAGATTGTGGTGTTCCATGGTCTGGATAAGGCAAACATTGCGTCGATTGCGGCAATCTTGCTCAAAAATCTTTCTGCTCGCTTGGCTAAAGTCGATATGCAGCTGGAGGTGAGCGATGCTGCGCTGAACAAAATTGCCGAGGTGGGTTTTGATCCGGTATTTGGGGCAAGACCGCTTAAGCGGGCTATTCAGCAGTACATTGAGAACCCAGTCTCGAAAATGATTCTTGAGGGTAAATTTGGGCCAAATGACGTGGTGCCGGTCGACCTCGATCAAGATGGGGAATTTAGCTTTACCCGCCTAGTGCATTAAGAATGGCCCAGTAGTGTTTTAGAACTAGTAAACTCGGATCATGACTGTTACGCAAGCCAGTGCGCGTGCCAGTGATGTCCGAGTGATTAGTTTGTTGAGCTTGGCGCACGGTAGCTCGCATTTTTTCCATCTGATTTTGCCGCCACTCTTTCCGTGGTTAAAGGCGGAGTTTGCCTTGAGTTATGCCGAGCTCGGCTTGCTGATGTCGGTTTTCTTTGTGGTGTCCTGCATCGTGCAAGCCGCCTCAGGGTTTTTAGTGGACCGGATTGGCGCAAGACCAGTCTTGTTTGTCGGCGTAGGCTTATTGGCGCTTTCAGCGGTAGTTCTCTCGCAAAGCAATGGGTATGCGGTGCTGATGCTTGGCGCCGTCATTGTGGGCTGCGGTAATGGTGTTTTTCATCCGGTGGATTACACCCTAATTAATCACAAAATATCCTTGCCGCGTTTGCCTTATGCATATTCAGCGCATGGTGTTACGGGTTACTTAGGCTGGGCAGCGGCGCCGGTTTTTATGGCGGGAATCGCAGCTTGGTCAGATTGGCGGGTTGCGCTCTTAAGCGCAGCTGTTTTAGAGGCCGCTATTTTGCTTTTACTTTGGCTTAATCGCGGTGACTTGTTTGATGATGTTAAATCGCGCCGAGCCGGTAGCGCTGAGGCGGCGCAAAAGGCCAATCCCGGACTTGCTCCAGCAGGTACTTTCGCCTTTCTGAAACTCACTGCGGTATGGCTGTGCTGGCTTTTCTTTTTCTTTAGCATGATTGCGATGGCGGGCATTCAATCGTTTGCGCCCAGCGCACTGAATCAACTGTATGCAATCCCCTTAACGACGGGTAATTTTTCTATTACTTTATTGGCTTTGGGAAGCGCAGCCGGGATGATTCTTGGCGGTATCATCGCGGCGAAACTCAAGATGCCAGATCGCATTGTTGGCATTTGTTTATTTGTGTGCGCGATATTAGGTCTTTTGATTGGGATTGAATTGGTCACGTCCGCATTGATACCCAGTCTTTTCTTTGCAATTGGCTGCGGCTTGGGAATTGCCGCCCCATCGCGCGACATGATGATTCGTGCTGCCACTCCGCAAGGCGTTTCGGGAAGTGTGTACGGCATCATTTATTCCGGTATTGATTTGGGCGCCGCAGTCGGCCCATTACTCTTTGGAATTTTGCTCGACGCAGGTAAACCCAACTCCTTATTCTTGGGCGTTGCCTTCTTACAGCTGCTATTGATCCTCACGGCAGTGAAGGTAGTGGCTCAAAATGCCGGTGCGTCAGCGCCATCCACTTCGAAGGCAGCCTAGTTTCACAATACGAAAAGCTGTTTTTCAACACAAAATGCAGTGCAATATGGATTTAGAAACGCCGTTTCAGGGGGCGGTTTTTCATTTCATATTGTAATAATTAATGCATAACATATTGAATTTATTAAAATAAATATTTAATAATTTATTAAGTTTATGTATTGCCTCGACAGTAAATATCCATACACTCTTATATAAGACATAAGACTTACCTAAAGGAATGTGTGTCCTTAGCGCGGTTGGTCCGGTCAAACGGTTTTCAAGTCACTTGTATTTAACCTGAGGAGAGCAGTATGGATAGGCGCAAAGAAGAGGCAGCAAAGATTCAACAGGATTGGGATACGAACCCTCGCTGGCAGGGCATCAAGCGTGGCTACACCGCAGATGATGTGGTGCGTTTGCGCGGCTCCTTGCGGATCGAGCATTCATTAGCAAAAGCAGGCGCTGAGAAGCTATGGAATCAAGTGAACAATGAGGCGTATGTCAATTGCTTGGGTGCGCTGACAGGCGGTCAAGCCATGCAGCAAGTTAAGGCAGGCATCAAGGCGATCTACTTATCTGGCTGGCAGGTTGCTGCGGATGGTAATTCGTATGCGGCTATGTATCCCGATCAATCGCTGTATCCAGTTGACTCGGTTCCGAAGATGGTCGAGCGCATCAACAATTCGTTTGAGCGTGCGGATCAGATTCAGTGGGCCAAGGGCATTAATCCAGGCGATAAAGAGTACATTGATTATTACGCACCGATTGTGGCGGACGCGGAAGCGGGTTTTGGTGGCGTATTGAATGCTTATGAGTTGAGCAAGGCTTTAATAAAGCAAGGCGCTGCTGGCGTTCATTTCGAAGATCAGCTTTCTTCCGTGAAAAAATGTGGGCATTTGGGTGGCAAGGTGCTGCTCCCGACAACGGAGTCGGTTCAGAAGCTCATCTCTGCGCGCTTAGCGGCT
Source organism: Polynucleobacter sp. (assembly GCA_030696845.1). Taxonomy (GTDB): domain Bacteria; phylum Pseudomonadota; class Gammaproteobacteria; order Burkholderiales; family Burkholderiaceae; genus Polynucleobacter. The sequence continues at coordinate 24,127 of JAUYRJ010000037.1, read as the reverse complement.
GATGTGATGGGTGTGCCCACGATTATTTTGGCGCGTACCGATGCGGAAGCGGCTGATTTATTAACCTCTGATTACGACGAGAATGACAAACCGTTCCTGACCGGTGAACGTACGCCAGAAGGGTTTTATAAAACCCGCAAAGGACTGGATCAGGCTATTTCGCGCGGCTTAGCATACGCCGCATATGCGGATATGGTGTGGTGCGAAACCGGTACGCCGGATTTGGATTTCGCTCGCAAGTTTGCGGAAGCGATTCGGGCTAAGTTCCCAGGCAAGATGTTGGCCTACAACTGCTCGCCATCGTTTAACTGGAAGAAAAATCTAGATGACGCGACGATCGCCAAGTTTCAGCGCGAGCTGGGTGCGATGGGCTACAAGTATCAGTTCATTACCCTCGCGGGCATTCATTCGATGTGGTACAACATGTTTGACTTGGCGCAAGATTACGCCAAGCGTGGCATGACTGCGTATGTTGAGAAGGTCCAAGAGCCTGAATTTGCGGCGCGCGATCGAGGTTACACCTTCGTATCGCATCAGCAAGAGGTGGGCACCGGCTATTTTGATGATGTGACGACGGTGATTCAAGGTGGTAAATCATCCGTAACGGCATTGACTGGCTCAACGGAGGAAGAGCAGTTCCATTAAGTCGATTGAGTTGATATCCATGGATGTGTAATAGCAGCGCCAAGCTTATCCGAAGAGGGTGACTTAGGCGCTGTTTTCGTATACATTTGCTCTATGACGAATTGCATACTGTGTGCTGAAGAGGGTGGCGAGGTAGTTTGGCGCGGCGATGATTGCCGCGTTGTGCTGGTGCAGGACGCCGATTTACCCGGCTTTTGCAGAGTCATCTGGAATCGCCACGTCGGTGAAATGACCCAACTCAGCTACGGCGAACGCGAGCTACTCATGACTTTGGTATTTGCGCTTGAGAGCGTAATCCGCCAGGTGATGCAACCCACCAAAATCAATTTAGCCGCACTCGGCAATCAGGTACCTCATATCCACTGGCACATTATTCCGCGGTACGAGGATGACGCATTCTTTCCGGGTTCACCATGGTCGGCGCGCGTTAGAGAGACTGCCTCCAGTGTATTGCGGGATAGGCGGCAACAGGCAATGGAATTGCCTCAAGCAATCCGAGCGGCTATTGCGGGATTGTCGTAAATCGCGACGCTTAGCTAAAGCAATTGCTTGAGTGCTAAGAGGTATTTTTCTGGACTAAGCTGCCACCCATCACGCTGGGATTCCCATAAAACCTGACCCAAGCACTCCATGATGCGGTGTTGAGCCTCGTGCTCAGAATCCAGTTTTTGCGATAAGGTAATGGCAATTTGCCGAATGCCGGGCGGTTGATCGATCGAGATTTGTTCGCTAATCGATAAGTGCATCGAGAGGTGCAAAAAAGGATTCGTTTCGCCACGCTCGGGCGTATAGTCCTGAGCCAGTGCGCTCTCGCTATCTTCAAGTAGCGGGTAGTATTCTGGATGCTGTTCCATCCATTGACCTGCCAGCGTTTCTAGCGGAGTCAAGATCGAGTTTGCACGTCGCTTTTGCCATGTATCGCAAAAAAAACGCCTGACTTCTTCTCGGCTGGGATTAAAGAGTGCCACGAATTTTTCCTTTACCAGTTTTTTGACGATAGCCGCAAAGTGGCTCTACAAGGCATTGCTCGCATTCAGGTGATCGCGCTTTGCACACATACCGCCCATGCAGAATAAGCCAGTGGTGAGCGTCTTGCAAAAATTCTTTAGGAACGCGCTTTAACAGTTGCTGCTCCACTTTGAGCACATCTTTACCCGGCGCTAGCCCGGTTCGGTTAGAAACCCGAAAAATATGGGTGTCGACCGCCATCGTCGGCTCGCCAAATGCGGTGTTCAGAATCACGTTGGCTGTTTTGCGGCCAACTCCAGGAAGCGCTTCGAGCGCTTCGCGTGTTCGCGGGACTTGACCTTCGTGCCGCTCAATCAGGAGGCGACAGGTTTCCTGAAGGTGCTTGCCTTTGGTACGAAATAAGCCAATGTGCTGAATGTAAGGTCGCACACCTTCTTCACCGAGAGCTAACAATGCTGCTGGCGTATTCGCTACCTTGAATAATTCACGAGTGCCTTTGTTAACCGAGATATCCGTAGCCTGCGCAGAGAGCAGGACCGCAACCAGTAGCTCAAATGGGGAGCTGTACTCCAGCTCCGTTTCGGGCGCGGGGTTATTGGCCTTGAGTTGCGTAAAAAAAGCATGCCGCTGTTCGGCATTCATGAGGCGCTTTCCTTACTTGCGGATGCTTTTGCGCGCGCAATGGCGGCGGCAATAATCGCGCGCTTTCGCTCGATTTCCTGTTGTTGTTCGATGGATGCGGCGGCATTGTCAGGGCTGCTATCTAATTCGTGGAGCTTTTGCTCTGCTTTTTTGGAGAGTCGAAGATGATTATCTCGCTCTTCGCGTTCTAAACGTTCCTCGCGTGCATGGTAGCGCGACTTGGATAAGTGAGCCTCCTCTGGGGACCAGGCATCCCAGCCAGTACGATCGTCGGTGACGTTTTCCATGGTGATGCAATCGACTGGGCAGGGCGGTATGCATAAATCGCAACCGGTACACCACTCCGTAAGAACCACATGCAGTTGCTTGGATGCGCCTACGATCGCATCCACCGGACAGGCTTGAATGCAGAGTGTGCAACCAATGCAGGTTTTAGGGTCAATCACGGCAATGGGGCGTGGCCGCTCAAGCCCGCAATCGGGATCCAGCTTTAAATCATCGGGATAAATTCGCCCTGCAGCTTCTAAAATAGCGCGTAAGCGAACAATACCTTGAGCTCCGCCCGGAGGGCAGCGGTTGGGCAATGCATTCTCATCTGCCATTGCCGTTGCATAGGATCGGCAATCGGGGTAACCGCACTTAGTGCATTGGGTTTGTGGCAGAGCATCGTCCAGGCGGTTACAAAGTTCAGCCGGATTCATTCGTGTATCGAGCTCAAAATAAGTTTTAGAAATACTCCACCTGCACTAGAGGGAAAACTCAAATGCTAGGCGCCATGCGTACTTTTTTTAGCAGCTCTTTTTTTAGGCGTCCGCGGCGTTTGCTGATGCTCACGAATAAAGTCCTTGATGCGTGGGTAGACTTTTTCACGCCAGCGACGACCGGAGAAGATGCCGTAATGACCGGCACCAACCACTTCGTAATGGTCCTTGCGTCCCACCGGAATGTTTTTGCATAGCTTATGGGCGGCGCGCGTTTGTCCGCTGCCAGAAATGTCGTCGAGCTCACCTTCAATGGTGAGGAGTGCAGTATCTTTAATGTCCTGTGGCTTGACAAGGTCGCCGGCCACTTTCCAGGTACCGCTGGGTAGGGCATGGTCTTGGAACACGGTTTTAATGGTATCCAAGTAATACTTTGCATCCATATCCAAAACCGCGTTGTACTCGTCGTAGAAACGAATGTGCGCTTTTGCATCTTGCTCATCACCACGCACTAAATTTTGGAAATAATCCCAGTGCGATTGCAGGTGATTTTGGGGGTTCATGGCAATAAAACCACTGTGCTGCAAAAAGCCGGGATAAACCTTGCGACCCGCTCCAGCATGGGGTTGAGGCACTTGGTAAATCACATGACTTTCAAACCACTCATAGGATTTTTTATCGGCTAAGGAGTTCACGGCGGTCGGCGACTTGCGCGCATCAATCGGGCCGCCCATCATGATCATGGACGCGGGCACTTCCTCCCCTTTGGTTGCCATTAAGGAGATGGCGCCCAAGGTGGGTACGGTAGGTTGGCATACTGAAATCACATGCAGGTTTTTGGGGCCGATGGTGCGAATAAACTCTTGAATATATTGCACGTAATCGTCTAGTCCAAATTCACCCTTTTCCACGGGAACAGTACGCGCATCAAGCCAGTCGGTGACATACACTTTATGATCTTGCAGCAAGGTACGTATGGTGTCGCGCAACAAGGTTGCATGGTGACCTGACAGTGGGGCAACAACCAACACAATGGGATCGTCTTTGAGTTTTTTGATGACCTCAAGGTCATCTGAAAAGCGCTTAAAGCGAATGAGGTTGCAAAATGGTTTTTCAAGAACGGGAATTTCATGAATCGCCACATCGCGCCCATGCGCTTTGACTGAACGAATTCCAAATTCAGGCTTTTTGTAGTCCTTACCTAGGCGATGTAATAATTCATAGCTAGCCGCAAGGCGCTCAGATCCTGGAATCTTGGAGAGCGGATTGGAGGCGTTAACAAATGTCTCGGAGGCCGTTAGAGCCCATGAGCTCAGGGGCTGAAGTAAAGCCTTTTGAAATTCGTACAGTTGATAGAGCATGACACCTCCAAAAATTCAGTGTAACCGCCTTTAATTTAATACGCGGGCAATCGCCTTTGCTACTCGGTCAATATTCTTCGTATTTAAGGCTGCAACGCAAATGCGACCGGTAGAAAGAGCATAAATACTGTCTTCTTTCTGCAGGCGCGCGACTTGATCCGCCGTTAAACCGGAATACGAGAACATACCGCGCTGGGCTTCGATAAAACTAAAGTCCTGTTTAACGCCGTTAGCAGCCAATCGGACGACTAACTCATGGCGCATTGCCTTAATGCGATCACGCATCTGTGCCAATTCATCTTCCCAGAGCTGGCGCAGAGCAGGGCTGTTGAGAACGGTCGCAACAATCGCGCCACCATGGGTTGGCGGATTGGAGTAGTTGGTGCGAATGACACGTTTAAGTTGGGATAGAACGCGGGCGGATTCATCGCGGTTTTGGGTCACGATAGAGAGGGCGCCTACGCGCTCGCCATAAAGTGAGAAGGATTTTGAAAATGAGCTGGACACAAAGAACGACAGGCCGGATTCCGCAAACAGACGTGCGGCTAAACCATCTTGCTCGATACCTTGTGCAAAACCTTGGTAAGCCATATCTAAAAATGGAATGAGATCACGTGCTTTGCAAATCTCGATAACCTTAAGCCATTGCTCTTTATTGAGATCGGCGCCGGTCGGATTGTGGCAGCAGACATGCAAAACCACGAGTGTGCGTTTGGGGAATGACTCTAAGGACTTCACCATGCCGTCGAAGTCGACTCCGCGAGTCTTGCTATCAAAGTAGGTGTACTCCAGCACTTCGTACCCTGCGGCTTCAAACACGCCGCGGTGATTTTCCCAGCTAGGGCTACTAATCGCGGCAGGCACATTGGGTTCCATGCGCCTGACAAAATCCCCGCCTACCCGCAGTGCGCCAGTGCCGCCTAAACACTCGGCTGTTACAACCCGGCCCTCTTTAATGAGAGGGGAGTCTTCGCCAAATAAAAGTTTTTGAACGCCGGCGTTGTAGGGAGTAGGACCTTCAATCGGAATATAGCTACGGGGCGACTGCTTTGCCACAACTTCTTTTTCCGCCTCGCTCACTGCCTTGAGGAGCGGTACCTTACCTTCGTCGGTGTAATAAACACCAACCCCAAGGTTGACTTTATCGGGGTTTTGATCGGCTACATACGCTTCGGTAAGGCCAAAAATAGGATCTTTAGGGGCAAGTTGTACGGAGGAAAACAGATTCATTGGGATTAAAGGGTAGGTTAGGTGTTAGAAAGGGCTTAATTTCAAGTAAATACGGACTTTTGAGGGTGGGGTGCACCCTCTTTCAATAAAAACGGCAAAATCGATGTTTATATGAAATTCTCTGTGTTGTTATACGCAGATGAAATGATAGCTGAGATGCCCCCTAAGTCACCGAATTCTTCTACAAAAGCGAAGCCTAAACCCGAGGCTGCGGAATTGCCTGCATCGGCACCCCAGGAGGGTGTTGATCCCGCCAAATTCGTGCGCTTTCCGGACTCCCCGTTTGAGCTCTATCAGCCCTTTCCCCCGGCCGGGGATCAGCCGCAGGCGATCGACCTTTTGGTTGCTGGAATTGAGGACGGCCTATCCTTTCAGACCTTACTCGGGGTAACCGGGTCGGGTAAAACCTTCACGATGGCCAATGTGATTGCGCGCATGGGTCGGCCTGCGATCGTGTTTGCCCCCAATAAGACCTTGGCTGCTCAGCTTTACAGTGAGTTTAGGGAGTTCTTTCCGCGCAATGCGGTGGAGTACTTTGTCAGCTATTACGACTATTACCAGCCAGAAGCCTATGTGCCGCACCGCGATCTGTTTATTGAAAAAGATTCGGCGATCAATGAGCACATTGAGCAGATGCGTTTGTCGGCAACCAAAAGCCTTTTAGAGCGACGTGATGTGGTGATCGTCGCATCCGTTTCGGCGATTTACGGCATTGGCAATCCAGGTGATTACCATAGTATGGTCATGACCCTACGTCCCGGCGACAGGATGAGTCAGCGCGACATTGTGACCCGTTTAATCGCCATGCAATACGACCGCAATGAAATGGATTTTCAGCGTGGTGTATTTCGGGTGCGCGGCGATACGATCGATATTTTCCCTGCGGAACATAACGAACTCGCTGTCCGAGTCGAGTTATTCGATGATGTGATTGAAAGCCTGCATTTTTTTGATCCCTTAACGGGCCGCATAAAGCAAAAAATTCCGCGCTTTACGGTGTACCCCAGTTCGCATTACGTTACGCCGCGCGAGACGGTACTCAAGGCCATTGAAACCATTAAGACAGAGCTTCGTGAGCGCTTGGATGAATTTGTAAAGGATGGCAAGTTGGTTGAGGCTCAGCGCCTAGAGCAGCGTACCCGCTTTGATTTAGAGATGTTGAATGAATTGGGGTTTTGTAAGGGAATTGAAAATTACTCTCGCCACCTTTCGGGTGCTAAGCCCGGTGAATCTCCGCCAACCTTAGTGGATTATCTTCCGCAAGATGCGCTGATGTTTTTAGATGAGAGTCATGTGATGATCGGTCAGCTGAACGCTATGTACAACGGCGACCGCTCTCGAAAACAGACCTTGGTGGACTTTGGGTTTCGCTTGCCATCGGCTTTGGATAATCGCCCACTCAAGTTTCCGGAATTTGAAACCAAAATGCGTCAAGCGGTATTTGTGTCGGCTACGCCTGCGGACTACGAGGCATCCAAAACCGGTCAGGTAGTGGAGCAGGTAGCTAGGCCAACGGGATTGGTTGATCCGGAGATTCAAGTATTGCCAGCAAGCTCCCAGGTGGATGATTTGCTGAGTCAGATTCATGATCGGGTGAAGGTGGGCGAGCGCGTATTAGTGACGGTGCTCACTAAGCGTATGGCGGAGCAGTTAACCGACTTTTTATCGGATAACGGGGTCAAGGTGCGTTATGTCCACTCGGATATTGATACGGTCGAGCGCGTTGAAATCATCCGCGATTTACGCCTAGGCGCATTTGACGTCTTAGTGGGCATCAATTTGCTAAGAGAGGGCTTAGATATACCGGAGGTTTCTCTGGTTGCTATTTTGGATGCGGATAAAGAAGGGTTCTTGCGCTCGGAGCGTAGTTTGATTCAAACGATTGGCCGCGCAGCCCGCAATATGAACGGCAAGGCCATTTTGTATGCAGACCGGATTACGGACTCCATGCGCCGCGCCATGGATGAGACTGAGCGACGAAGAGCCAAGCAAATTGCGTTTAATAAACAGCATGGCATCGAACCGCGCGGGGTAACCAAACGGATTAAAGACATTATTGACGGGGTGTATGACGTCAAAGAGAAGCGTTCCGAGTTTGTTGCCGCTGAAGAGAAGGCTCACTACGAGGGGTTGAGCGAGCGCGATCTGTCTGTCGAGATTAAGCGTTTGGAAAAGCAGATGAATGCCGAGGCGAAAAACCTTGAATTTGAGAAGGCGGCCGCTACCCGGGATCGCCTTACCAAGGTGAAGGAAATGGCATTTGGGGCGCTTTCTCACGATTCCCTATAGCTAAAGTGGGTAGTACTTGAGCAGATTAGTGGGGTATATGGTATAGTTGACTCCAATGGTCGGGTATTACCCGCCCGACTGTGAGCTGTCCATAACTCTCCATTACCAAGGTGCCCTATGAGACTTACAACCAAAGGTCGTTTTGCAGTAACCGCCATGATTGATCTAGCCTTGCGAGAGGCGCACGGGCCAGTGACATTGGCTGGCATTAGCCAGAGGCAGAAAATCTCCCTCTCGTATTTAGAGCAGCTATTTGGCAAACTCCGCCGTTTCAACATCGTGGAGAGCACGCGGGGACCCGGCGGAGGCTATACCTTGGCGCGCAAACCGGAAGAGGTCAGTGTTGCGGATATTATTGTTGCCGTTGACGAGCCATTGGATGCAACCCAGTGTGGCGGCAAAGGAAATTGCCATGGCGATGATGATCAGCATGGCCGTTGCATGACACACGACTTGTGGGCTAATTTGAATACCAGAATGGTGGAATACCTTGCCTCGGTATCACTACGGGACTTGGTAGCGCAGCAAGCTGATCGGGGCATTGTGATTCAGGACCTGCGCGAGAAGAAGAGCAAAGTAGAGCATGTCAAGTTGATGAAGTCGGTACCCGTTGCGCTTGCTAAAAAAGAAGCTGCTCCGTCTAAGGCGCCGATTGTGAATTCAGTTTTTAACCTTGCACGGCAAAGTTAATTTTTTTAAGTTGCATTACTAACAGTTGATTGAACTATGAACGCACCTGAAACGAAAGCCATTCAGCCAGTTTCCTTATTTAGCCCGAAGCATTTCCCGGTCTATATGGATTATTCGGCAACGACACCGATCGATCCTCGAGTTGTCGATAAGATGATTCCGTATTTGCGCGAGCAATTTGGCAATGCCGCTTCACGCAGTCATGCATTTGGCTGGGCCGCCGAAGAGGCGGTTGAGGAGGCGCGTGATGAAGTGGCCAAGTTAGTTCATGCCGATCCCCGCGAGATCGTTTGGACCAGCGGCGCTACCGAGAGCATTAATTTAGCTGTGAAGGGCGCAGCGCACTTTTATAAAGACAAGGGCAAGCACCTGATCACGGTCAAGACCGAGCACAAGGCTACCCTTGATACCTGTCGCGAGCTCGAGCGCGAGGGGTTTGAGGTAACGTACTTGGATGTGATGCCCAATGGCTTGATTGATTTCGCTCAGCTCGAGGCGGCTATCCGTCCCGATACCATTTTGGTGTCCGTGATGTATGTCAATAATGAAATCGGCGTTATTCAAGATATTCCACGAATTGGCGAACTGACCCGTTCAAAAGGCATTATTTTGCATGTCGACGCAGCACAGGCGACTGGCAAAATCGATATCGATTTAGAGAAAATCAAAGTGGACTTGATGAGTTTTTCAGCCCACAAAACATATGGACCTAAAGGCATTGGCGCCTTATTTGTGCGTCGTAAGCCACGTATCCGGATTGAGGCGCAGATTCATGGTGGCGGACATGAGCGCGGTATGCGTTCAGGCACCTTGCCAGTCCATCAAATCGTGGGAATGGGCGAGGCATTTAAGATTGCGCGCCTAGACATGATTGAAGAAAATAATCGCATTCGTGCTTTGCGCGATCGCTTATTAAAGGGCCTTAGCGACATTGAAGAGGTCTATGTCAATGGCGATATGGATCAGCGCGTTGCACACAATCTCAATATTAGTTTTAACTATGTTGAAGGTGAGTCAATGCTGATGGCCCTTAAGGATGTGGCAATTTCTTCAGGTTCTGCCTGTACTTCGGCTTCGCTCGAACCTTCTTATGTGTTGCGTGCGCTCGGTCGTAATGATGAGCTAGCCCATAGTTCGATTCGGTTTACGATCGGTCGCTTTACTACCGAAGAAGAAGTTGATTTCACAGTGCAATTGGTTAAAGAGAAGATTGCCAAGTTGCGTGAGCTTTCCCCTTTATGGGAAATGTTCAAAGATGGCATTGATTTAAGTACGATTCAGTGGGCTGCCCACTAAGCAGATAGATACAGTCGGAGAGAAAATACCATGGCATATAGCGATAAAGTAATTGATCATTATGAGAACCCACGCAACGTAGGCTCATTTGCAAAAACGGATGACAATGTTGGTACCGGCATGGTGGGCGCACCTGCTTGTGGCGACGTCATGAAATTGCAAATTCGGGTGAATGAGCAGGGCATCATTGAGGACGCCAAATTTAAGACCTACGGCTGCGGATCCGCAATCGCATCCTCGTCTTTGGTTACGGAGTGGGTAAAAGGCAAAACGCTGGATCAGGCGCTCGAGATTAAGAACTCCTTAATTGCAGAAGAATTGGCCTTGCCCCCCGTGAAGATTCACTGCTCGATCTTGGCTGAGGACGCGATTAAGGCGGCAGTCCAGGATTACAAAGAAAAGCATCCGGGTAATTAAGCAGGTATTTATTCAGGAGCACACGATGGCAATTACATTGACTCAAAAAGCGGCGGCGCACGTGAATCGCAATTTACAAAAGCGCGGCAAGGGGTGCGGGCTTCGTCTTGGGGTGCGAACAACCGGCTGCTCTGGTTTGGCTTATCAGCTGGAGTATGTCGACGATGCCGCTCCAGAAGATCAAATGTTCGAATCCAATGGCATCAAGATATTTGTCGATCCTAAAAGTTTGGCGTATTTGGATGGCACAGAACTCGACTTTGTGCGCGAAGGTCTGAATGAGGGCTTTAAGTTTCAGAATCCAAACATGAAGGATGAGTGTGGTTGTGGCGAATCATTCCGCGTCTGAGGATTACTTTCGCTTCTTTGGCTTAAGCCCGCAATTCAAACTCGACTTGCAAGAGCTTGATCGCGCGTATCTGGCGATTCAAAAAGAAGTGCACCCGGATCGTCACTCCCAAGGGAGCGATAGCGAACAGCGCATCGCGATGCAGATGGCAACCTTCGCAAATAGCGCCCATCAAACCCTGAAGAATCCAATTCAGCGCGGTCTGTACCTTTGCCAATTAAACGGAGTTGATGCCAAGCTCGAGACCAATACGGCGATGCCAGCCGCATTTTTAATCCAGCAGATGGCTTGGCGCGAAAGTTTAGACGACAATGCGGATGACATTGCCGCTTTAGATGCGCTGGTGAACGAGGTGGATGCGGCCTATCAAGAGGCGCTCGCTGAGTTGGGAGTAGCGATTGATCAAGCGCACAACTATGCACGCGCAGCGGAGCTGCTGCGCGGCTTGCTTTTTATTGATAAGTTTGCAACTGAATTAGACGACGCCATTGCGGCACTTGCTTAAATTGACTGACGATGGCCTTATTACAAATTTCTGAACCGGGCATGTCCCTTGCGCCGCATCAGCGACGCATTGCCATTGGCATCGACCTTGGCACAACCAACTCCTTAGTCGCCGTAGTACGGGATGCTTTGCCTAAGGTGCTACCTGATGAGCAGGGCCGCGAATTGCTGCCCTCTGTTGTGCGTTATTTGCCGGATGGGAGAACTCAAGCGGGTTTTGAGGCGCTTGAAAGTGTAGTAAGCGATCCTAAAAATACGATCGTCTCGGTAAAGCGCTTCATGGGGCGCGGTCTTGGTGATGTGGATCATTTAGAAAACGCGCCATATGAGTTTGTCGATCAGCCGGGGATGCTGAAGTTGCGGACCGTCGCTGGCGACAAGAGTCCAATTGAAGTTTCTGCAGAAATCTTGGCTCGTTTGCGGCAGTTAGCCGAGGATTCTGTAAGCGATGAAATCGTCGGCGCAGTGATTACTGTTCCGGCATATTTTGACGACGCGCAGCGCCAAGCCACCAAAGATGCGGCTAAATTGGCGGGCGTTGAAGTGCTGCGTTTGCTGAATGAACCAACAGCGGCCGCGATTGCATACGGTCTTGATAATGCATCCGAAGGACTTTATGCCGTCTATGACTTGGGCGGCGGAACCTTTGATATCTCTATTTTGCGTATGAGCAAAGGGGTATTTGAGGTTTTATCCACAGGCGGTGATTCGGCTTTGGGTGGCGATGACTTTGATCATCGTCTGTATTGCTGGGTTATTGAGCAAGCCAAGTTGCCTCCGATATCTATACAGGATCACCGTGCTTTGCTGATGGCTTGCAAAACAGCCAAAGAGCAACTCAGCCATAACCCTTTAGCGCGAGTACATCAAACCTTGAGTGACGGTACCGTAGTGAACGTGGGTGTTAGTCAGGCGCAATTTTTTGAGATGACCCATAATCTTGTCGCCAAAACCTTGGCGGCAGTTCGAAAGGCCCTGCGAGATTCGGGATTGAAGGCCGAGGAAATTAAGGGCGTGGTGATGGTAGGCGGCGCTACTCGTATGCCCAATGTCCAGCGCGCAGTTGGCGAATTATTTGGCAGTGAGCCACTGAATAATCTCAACCCAGATCAAGTGGTCGCCATGGGCGCCGCGATGCAGGCCGATTTACTCGCTGGCAATCAAGGTAAGAACGATGAATGGCTCTTGCTCGATGTGATCCCGCTCTCGCTGGGTATTGAAACTATGGGCGGCTTAGTTGAAAAAATTATTCCGCGCAACACACCGATACCGGTAGCGCGGGCGCAAGATTTCACCACATTTAAGGATGGTCAAACTGCCTTAGCGCTGCATGTGGTTCAGGGCGAGCGGGAGACATCAGCCGATTGCCGTTCCTTGGGTAAATTTGAATTACGCGGTATTCCTCCAATGGTTGCGGGCGCGGCTCGTATTCGGGTGACCTTTCAGGTGGATGCCGACGGCCTCTTATCGGTGCGGGCAACCGAACAGGGTTCAGGGGTAGCTGCTTCAATCGATATTAAACCGTCGTACGGCTTAAGTGATGCTGAAATTACCCGCATGCTGCAAGATGGCTTCGCTTCGGCGCAAATCGACCTCAAGGCACGGGCACTTCGAGAAGAGCAGGTGTCCGCACAGCGCTTGCTAGATGCCGTTCAGGCCGCTTTATCGGCGGACGGTGGCTTATTGAGTGATGCGGAACGTGCGGCAGTAGATCAAGAGATGGCAAAGCTACAAGGTATTTTATCTGCCGAAGAGGATAGTGATGCCCTACGCCGGGCAGTCGACCATGCTGCGAAGGCAACGGATGATTTTGCGCAAAAGCGAATGAATTCGAGCATTCAAAAGGCTCTAACTGGCAAAAGTGTTTCTGAAATTTAATTAACGGATCGAGATTGCGTCATGACCCAAATTGTCATTCTGCCCCACAGCGAATACTGCCCTGAGGGTTCAGTACTGGAAGTTGCCCCTGGCACCAGCATTTGTGAGGCTTTACTAGAAAACGACATTCCAATCGAACATGCTTGCGACATGGTGTGCGCCTGCACCACCTGTCACGTCATTGTGCGCGAAGGATTTAATAGTCTCAATGAGCCCGATGAAAATGAGGAAGACTTGCTGGATCGAGCGTGGGGCTTAAACCCTTTATCAAGACTGTCTTGTCAGGCAATCGTGGCAAAAGAGGATCTGGTTGTTGAGATTCCTAAATATTCAATCAATCACGCCAAAGAAAACCACTGATTTTTTTCAAGACTGCTTAGTCCTGTTTTTTGACTGCGTTCAGGAATTGGTCTTTGATTGCGCTGGTAATGTTTTGCCTGCTGTGTCGTCTGCGTTCGAGAAGGCCAACTTTTCGGTATACAGCCTTACCAGGGAGTATCTGAATACGCGCACGCTGATCGTTTTTCCAATCTACGTTAGCTAGCTGCGGAATAATCGAATAGCCAAGGCCTTGCCTGACGAGTTCAATAATGGCCTCCACCGAGTTAATTTCCATCCCTTCATTAATCATTAATTTATTGACCTTAATGGTCTGATCAACCAAATACCCAGTCCAGGTTTTTCGTTCAAAACGTATAAAAGGAAGATTGGCAGGGATAAGTTCAGACGCCTTTTTTGATCCGTTGGTTTTGGAGTGATTGACCGGCAAGATCAGGACCATGGGTTCTTTGTAGAGCTCAGTCCACAAGGCGCCTTGCGGCAAGGGAAATGGAGATTCAGTGACGATGGCGGCATCCAATTTGCCCTCAAGCACTTGCTCCAAAAAGTCACTGGATAAACCCGCCATTAATTTAATTTCTAATTCTGGGTAATTGCGTTTTAATTCATTTAGAGCTTTGCCAAAATGCCCCATTAGGCTAGACACCAAAGCGCCAAGCACGATGGTGCCGCTGAGCTCGGTTTTAAATCCAGCGCCTAAGGCTTCATAGCGCGCGATGATCTCCTGTATAGGCTCAATTAAGGCGCGACCTTGATTGTTAAGAACCAGAGAGCGTTTATTACGGTCGAATAGCTCAACTCCGATTTCTTCCTCTAAATGTTGTAATTGCTGACCGGCGGCTGCAGCAGTAAGCCCAATCTCGCGCGCTGCAGCGGCAACGCTACCATGACGGGTAATCGAAATGAAATTTTTGAGGACGCGGATGCTGGTCATGGGTTTATTATAGTAAAAAAATACTTTATCTCGATAAAAAATCTATTCGATTTATTTTTTACTATACCCCGATATAATTTCACCATGTCTGAAACCAATCTAAAAGTCAAAGTCTGGCGCGGAGCCGAGCAGGGTGAGTTTGTCGAATACCTGGTGCCCCGCAATTCTAATCAAACTGTTTTGGATGTGGTGACCTACATCCAGCGAAAACTAGACCCTACGCTCAGCTATCGGTTTGCTTGCCGTGTGGGTATGTGCGGTTCGTGCGCTATGACGGTCAATGGTGTGGCGCGCTGGACCTGTAGAACCCACGTAGCCAAAATTGTTGAAGGCGATTCATTGGAGATTGCTCCGCTGAACAATCTACCGGTGATTAAAGACCTTGCAACCGATATGCGCGAGTTCTTTAACAAATGGAAGGGAGCGGTTGGTTTCTTTAAAGGCGAGCAAACCCGTCATGATGATTTCGCAAAAGTAAAACCAGACTCAGAAGAGCGGCAGCTAGCGAATGCGGGTATTGAGTGTATTGGCTGCGCCGTATGCTATGCCTCCTGCGATGTGGTGGCCAGTCGCTCGGATTATTTGGGGCCAGCCGCGCTAAATCGCGCTTGGACATTAACAAATGATGTGCGTGATGTGCAGCAATTGGATCGATTGCGTGCGGTAGCGGGCGATGCGGGTTGCCATACTTGCCATACGCACGGCAGTTGCACGGAGCGCTGCCCAAAACAACTAGAGCCTACCGCTGGTATTGCTGGATTGAAAAAAATAGTTGCGAGAGCCGCGGTACGCGGCAGTAAGTGGGGTAAGTTGTGAGTACGGCAATACATAGCAACGCTTTATTGCAAGCTAAGCTTTGGTATGCGCAGCGTATCAGCGCAATGGTGCTGGGCTTGTGCGTTGCGATTCATTTATTGATTATGTTTTACGCTATACGCGGCGGGCTTACTGCGGGCGAGATTTTAGGTCGCACGCAAGGCAATTGGTTTTTTGCCTTCTTCTACGAAGTCTTTGTGTTAGCTTGCTTTGTTCACGCGCCAATCGGCCTTGCCAATATTTTGCGCGAGAACTTTCCGCTTTCTACAGGGGTAAGGGTATTGCCATGGATCTTGGCGGCCCTAATTTTAATACTGGGCACTACTGCTGTGATTGGTGTCTTTACTGGTGGAGTGGGGCGATGAGCAATAGACCGACAATAGATCACCGCGCTAAATCCCATTTATCCTATTTTATTTATATGGCACACCGGGTTTCCGGTCTGTTGCTCGCCTGTTTTTTGCCGATCCATTTCTTTTTATTGTCACAGTCTCTATTTGGCGCCGATGAATTAGATCGCTATTTAAAGTTGACTGATTTTTGGGCCGTCAAGGTAGGTGAATGGGGTCTGGTGACTTTATTGACGATCCACTTGGTAGGCGGTATACGCCTCTTAATGATTGAGTTTGGAACATGGCGCGGATTACGTAAAGGCTGGATTCAGGCGGCCATCGTGATTTCGATTATTTCTGGACTTTTATTTTTAGCATTAGCAGATTAATTGGGAGCAATATGCAGTTACAGATGAGCTTGGTAGAGGAAGCATGCAAGGAGTTGTACATCCGCGCACTTAAAAAATTGCCAGACGATGTCAAGCTGGGCATTGATCGCTTGAATCGGTCGGAGACGGATGCGCGCGCTCAAGTGGTTCTGCAGACTATGGTCACTAATATTGTGGTTGCGGAGCGTGAAGATAATTTGCTCTGCCAGGATACGGGTTTGCCAATTTACAACGTCAAAATTGGTCGTAACGTCGAGTTTGATGGCATGGCTTTAAAGGCGGCGATTCGCAAGGGCTGCGAGCGTGCTACGACGGAGTATCCACTGCGTTCTTCGGTGGTGCATCCCATTACTCGTAAAAATAACCACACTTCTAGCGGTATCGATATGCCTGCAATTCACATCGATTTCAGCTCCGACAATGAGTCGGTCGAAATCGAGATGATTCCAAAAGGAAGCGGCTCTGAGAACAATTCCTATCTCAAGATGGCGATTCCAGCTGAGGGCATTCTTGGTGTGAAGGCGTTTGTGATTGAGAGCGTAGTTGCCTCTGGCGGAAAAACCTGCCCACCAACGATTGTAGGAGTTGGCGTTGGCGGTACCTCAGATCAATGCGTTGCCATGGCTAAACGCGCAGCGACTAGGCCAATTGGCAGTGCGTGCGCTGACGAAGAGGGTGCCAAGCTAGAAAAAGAGTTAAGCGCTGCCGTAAATCGCTTGGGGATAGGCCCTCAAGGCTTGGGCGGCGATGGCACTGCATTTGCGGTTCACGTGGAATTGGCTGCTACCCACATCACCATGAATCCAGTCGCTGTCAATATGCAATGCCACTCTGCTAGGCGCGCACGCGCCACCTTCACACCTGCTGGTGTTAAGTACGGTTTTTAGGAAAAAATAATGGCCCATTACGATCTACCCACTCCAGTGAGCGAAGCGGATATTCGCCGCCTCAAAATTAACGATACGGTTACTCTGCAAAACACCTTATTTGGTATTCGGGATGCGACTCAAATTCATTTATTTGATCGCGGTCGCAAAACTAAGTTTGACTTAAGCGGTCATGCGGTGATTCATACTGCGCCAAATGTACGTAAGGTGCCTGTTAGCACCGAGTATCCCGCCGGCTATCAACCGATCTGCATTGGTACCACCACGTCCGATCGGATGGAGCGTTTTACAAGACCGCTAATGACCCAAAACGGCGTGCGCATGATTGTGGGTAAGGGCGGTATGCGCGAGGGATCGTCAGAAGCGTTTGCCGAACTGGGCGGGGTTTATTTGGCCATCATTGGCGGTACTGCCGCCTTAGAAACCACTTGGATTGAACAGATTGAGGATGTGGATATGGATGACCTTAATCCCGAATCGCTATGGCGTTTCAAAATCCGGAACTTTGGCCCCCTCTTGGTTGCCATGGACAGCCATGGCGGCAGCATTTATCAAGAAGTAAAGGGTGATGTTGCTCGCAACAAGCTAGACGTACTCAAAAGCTTAGGAATTGAATCATGAATGCCCCTTTGAATATCAAAACCCTTGAGACCGATATTTTGATCTTAGGTTCGGGTGGGGCTGGGCTGTTTGCGGCGCTGCATGCGCACCAAACTAACCCGAATTTGCATATCACCATCGCAGTTAAAGGCCTCTTAGGTAAATGCGGCTGCACTCGAATGGTTCAAGGGGGGTATAACGTGGCGCTGGCCGAAGGCGATTCGGTTGAGCGCCACTTCATGGATACGATTGAAGGCGGTAAGTGGCTATGTGATCAGGATTTAGCGTGGACATTGGCCAATATTGCGGTGGAGCGTATTCGCGAATTAGAGAACGAACTCGGCTGCTTTTTTGACCGCAACCCCGATGGCACCATTCACCAAAAAGCGTTTGCGGGACAGACTTTTGACCGAACAGTGCATAAAGGCGATTTAACCGGAATTGAAATTATCAATCGCCTAGCGGAGCAGGTGTGGGCACGGGGCATTCATCGGCTTGAGGAATACCGTGCGGTTGAGTTAATACATAGCGCCGATGGCAAGTCCTTAGCGGGCGTTTTAATGTTGGATATGCAGAGCGGCGAATTTACTTTGGTTCGCGCCAAGGCGGTATTGCTAGCAACCGGCGGCGGCCCCACCATGTACAAATACCATACCCCATCAGGCGATAAGAGTTGTGATGGGCTTGCGATGGCGCTGCGTGCCGGCTTGGTGCTGCGCGATATGGAAATGGTGCAGTTTCATCCCACCGGACTGTTGGCGGGACCTGGCACACGGATGACGGGTACCGTATTAGAGGAAGGTTTGCGAGGCGCTGGAGGTTATTTGCTCAATGGCAATAAAGAGCGCTTTATGGGTAACTATGATCCGCGCAATGAGCGTGCAACCCGCGATATTGTCTCGCGCTCAATTAATTCCGAGATTCGCGCGGGGCGGGCAACGCCCAATGGTGGTGTCTATATTCAGATGAGTCATTTGGGGCCAGACACTGTACGCAAATTATTTAAGGGTATGGTTGAGCGCTGTGCGGATAGCGGCTTTAATTTGGCTGAAGATTTAGTGGAAGTGGTACCCACTGCCCATTACATGATGGGTGGTGTGGTATTCCGTCCTGATTGCAGTACCGATTTGCCGGGATTGTTCGCGGCAGGTGAAGATACGGGCGGCGTGCACGGCGCCAATCGCTTAGGTGGCAATGGCGTAGCGAACTCCACCGTATTTGGTGGAATAGCTGGTGATGAGATGGCTAAGTGGGTTAGCAATAAATCCTTAGCCGAGTGCAATATGGATGAAGTGGCTGCCAGCATTCGGGCGCATGAGGCTCCGCTTAAGCGGCCTCCAGGCGATATTGAGCTGATTCGCGATGCATTAGCAGAAGTAATGTGGAATGACGTCGGCATATCCCGAACCCAAGAAAGCTTGCAGCGTGCTCGCGTGAAATTGGATGAGCTGGATCAGTCGCTCAATCAAATGGGCGTAGGTGATTTACAGCGCGCGTACAACCTCACTTGGCAGGATTGGATGAATTTACGCAACCTCATCTTAGTAAGCAAATCGGTTACCGAGGCTGCCATTTCAAGGGAAAACTCACGAGGTGCGCATTACCGAGAAGACTTCCCTCAGCCCGGTGAATTAGAAACATCCTACTTTACGGCGGTTCAGCTCAAAGGGGATGGACTTTCAATTGAAAATAGACCGGTACGATTTAACTTAGTGAAGCCAGGCGAGACAATTCTGGTGGAAGAGTCTGTCTAGCGACCCCGCTCACTAAATAGGCTACTACTATTTTTGAGGTTCTCCAGCCCATCCCAGTAACGCTTGCGGTACTGATCATTTTTTGCGCCTACTTTATTTTTGGCGTATCTGGCTTTGGCTCTTCTATAGTGGCTGTTCCTTTGTTAGTGCAGCTGTACCCATTAACAACCGTAGTACCAATGATGGTCATTATGGATATTTGCGCTTCTCTGTATTTGGGGCGAAAGGTATCGGGTGACGCTAACAAAAAAGAGTTGCTCTGGCTATTTCCCTTTACCTTAATTGGCATGGCCCTGGGTATTGTATTGTTGATTAAAGCACCTAGTGAACCACTCTTATTGACCTTGGGTATTTTTGCTGCAGGCAATGGTATTCGAGTGTTGATGCAAAAGTCAGACAAAGCCCATATTGCAATTCACCGGTGGTGGGCCCTGCCTTTTGGCACTGTTGGCGGTATTTTTACAGCGCTCTTTGCCACGGGCGGTCCAATCTATGTGTCCTATCTCGGAATGCGTATTGGCGACCCTAAGATATTGAGAGCCACCATGGCATTCGCCATTTTTATGCTGACGTTTCTGCGGCTGATTTTTATGCTGGTAGTTGGCCTTATTCTGAGCTGGGATGTGCTGGTCTTGGCTACGGTAATGATGGTGCCCTTATTTATCGGGATTAGGGCGGGCACAAAATTTCATACCAAATTGAGTCAAGTTGCGATGAAGCGCGCGGTGGGATTAATTCTGCTCTTCTCGGGACTCATGTTGCTGGCTAGGCAAATTAAGGCTTTGGATTAAAAGCCTTTATGACTTTATTCGGATTCATGATGCACAGTGGATCCAGACTTTCTTTAATGGCACGCATTAAATTCATCTCGACATCAGACTTGCGCTCCGCCAGCTCATTCATTTTCGCTTGTCCAATTCCATGTTCCGCGGAGAATGAGCCCTGATGTAAATAGACTTGATCATGCACTAGTTGATTAATATCATGACGTCTGCTTGGCAATTGATCAGAGGTTCCATTATTTAAACCGGCCAGGTTGTAATGCAAATTACCGTCACCAACGTGCCCGAATACGATCACTTCTGAGTCCGGCCAGGTTTTCCTCAATTGAGCATTCGTATTTTCAATAAATTCACTCAGCTCAGAAATGGGAAGGGAAATATCGTGCTTAATAATATTTCCTAATTGCAGTTGCGCTTCAGGAATCGTTTCACGAATTTCCCAGATGGTTTTAGATTGTTGTATCGACTCGGCAACGATCGCGTCTTCAATCAGATCATCCTCTATGGCCTGTGCGAGGATGTCTTGAATTTCAAGACGAATCTTTTCCTCTGAATCCATGCTGGATAATTCAAATAACACCATCCAAGCTGATTCGCTTTCAAGCACTTGCTTAGCTAAAACAAACTTATCGCAGACCAATTCAATTGCGCGGCGCGATATTAATTCAAATGCCGTTAAGTCGGCACTGCAATTTTTCTGAATATATTGCAATAAGCGAATGCCGTTGGCAACAGTTGTCAGGCTAATAAGAGCAGTGATCTTCGATTTGGGAATTGGGTAGAGTTTTAGGGTGGCTGCGGTAATAATGCCCAGCGTTCCCTCTGAGCCGATAAAGAGGTCTTTAAGAGAGTAGCCGGTATTGTCTTTGCGTAATCCACGCAATCCATTCCAGATATCCCCATTGGCGGTAACCACTTCAAGGCCGAGCGTTAAGTCCCTCATATTGCCGTAGCGGAGAACTTGAACCCCGCCGGCATTGGTTGCTAGGTTTCCGCCAATGGTGCAGCTACCCTCCGCCGCCAAACTCAGCGGAAAGAGTTTGCCTTCTTCTAAAGCGGCATGTTGAGCTTGCTGGAGTATGACACCAGCATCAACAGTCATGGTGGCATTTTGAGTATCTACCTCCCTGATTTGATTTAATCTGCTGAGGCAAATGACCACGGAATTGCCGCTATTATCCGGCGTGGCTCCCCCACATAAGCCGGTATTGCCGCCTTGCGGGACGATCGATATCCGGTTAGCCATGCAAATTTTGACGAGCTTAGCAACTTCTTCTGTATTTTTTGGTTTTAATACTGCCAAAGCACTCCCTTGATAGCGCTTTCCCCAATCCCTTAGGTATGGACTCTTTTCATCGTCACCTTGAAGAACGTATTGCTCGCCAATGGCATTGTGAAATTCCAACAAAACGGGATTGGGAGTCATCATTGACTTAGGCGCGCCGAATATTAGGGGCGGGTATACCGTCGATCATGACATTCAGGCAAGAGGGCAGCTTACTTGCGATAGCCCGTTGGGCTGCGGGCAAAACATCTTCTTTTTTGGTGATAAGCTCTCCAAAACCACCAAACGCAATACACACTTGCTCATATCGGCTTGGTAATAATTCACAGCCAATGACTCTGTCTTGGCCATACTCCCGAATTTGGATTTGATGCTCCGCATTCCAGCATGCGTCATTGCCAACGACCAATACAAAAGGTAGCTGATAACGTACTGCGGTATCAATTTCAGCGCTATGGAAACCAAAGGTGCCGTCACCCATAACCGCAATAATTGGAGCGCCGGGCTTAGCTAAGCTAGCAGCTGAAGCAAATGGCAGCCCCGCTCCGATCGATCCAGCTACGCCATTCACAACGCGATTGGGTGCATTTAAGCAGGCTTGTGCCCACTGACCAATCTCGCCGCCATCACTTACCAACACCGAGTCGGGATGACTATCAAGTATCGCTTGCAAAGGTTTAAATGCTTGGGCAGGATGTAATTTATTGGGGCTTGATGCGGCTTGATCCCATGCCGTAGGTCGATAGGAGGTCGCATCCTGTACTTCTTTCATCCATGCCGATGTTGTCCCGCTTGAGCCGCTATGCAGTTCGATAAGCGCACTAATGGCGCTTGGTACATCGGCAATGCAGGATAGTTCGAGTTTACCGCCAACCGCTCTTTTGGTTCGTTCGATTTCAGCCTGCTCAGGATCGATTTGTAAAAAGACACAGTCATTGTGGAAATTAGGCGCTTTACCGAATTTCAAGGTGAAGTCTAATTTTTTTCCAAGAAGCAGTACGCAGTCTGATTGGGCTAGTACCTCTGAAAAAGCCCCCAAGCAGGGATCGCCAATACCCCTTGGACTTTCCATTCCGATAACAGGGATGCCTAGGGCAGATTGAAATGATACCAAGACCTTGCGCCCCTCTTTGGACTGCATCATGGGACCCGTTAAGATCAGCGGCTTTTTGGCTTGCTGCAATTTCCCAAGCATATTTTTTAGTATTGCCGCATCGGGTTTAATTGGGGTGGCTGCAAAGTCAGACAATGTAGGCATTGGCGCACCGTCATTGAATGCATCATCCAATACATCCGATGGCAGGCTAATGTGAACGGGACCCGGTCTACCGGATTTTGCAAGTGCGATCGCTTTCGCTAAATCACCCGGAAGATCGGCAGTGCTTTTGCACATCCATGAGGCCTTGGTTAGTGGGGCGGCGATATCTGTCTGAGCCATTTCCTGAAAAGCGCCCATGCCCAGTTGATTGATCGGGGCATGTCCCGATAAAAGCACAACAGGGGACTCAGCCATGGCGGCGGTGTAAAGCGCCGAAACGGCATTCGCATGCCCCGGCCCCCCTGTGACCATTGCTATACCAACTTCACCCGTGAGTCTGGACCATGAGTCGGCCATGTGAACAGCCGCAGCCTCGTGCCGTGTATGAATTAAGCTGATTTTTTGATCAAAAATAGCATCAAAAATGGGCATGATGTGATTGCCTGAAAGAGTAAATACCTTATTTACTCCTGCGGTTAACATCGCTGTGACTAATGCATCCGCGCCACGTGTGAATTTGGTAGACATTGATTTCTTTCTTGATAATTAAATTACTTGATTCCCAATTGACTGCTTAGCTTGGAATAGGAAACGTATTGAGAAGCGGCAAATTTTTCGGTGTCCAGCGGCGATAAGATGCGTGGAATGCCGCCGTAGCGAACATTTCCAGCTTGCCAATTGGCATCTTTGTCTGCCGCAGCAAGAACAGCAACCCATTTATTAACCACATCCTGACTTAATTTGGGTGGTCCGTATAAGGCGCTCCAGCCTACGATCGCTTCAAGTTGCGGCATTCCCACTTCTTTGGCGGTAGGCACATTAGGAATTTCTTTCACACGCTCTGGCGTAGTGGTAACGAGAGCCCGTAATTTTCCAGCTGTAATTTGGGTGAGCGCTGATGTGAGATTTCCGCAGCTGAAATCCACTTCGCGAGCCAGAACGGCTACAACCGCTTCAGATCCACCTTTGTAGCTAATGTTCACCGCCACATCGGGACCTAATTTTAGGGTTTGAAGCATTAATTGAGGCCCAAAATTCAAAATGGTTCCAGGCCCTGAGGAGCTGTAATTTAATTTGCCTGGTTTATCTGCAATTGCTTTAGTAAGATCGCCAAATGTTTTGTAAGGCGAGTCTGGATGCACAACACAAACTACTGGATTAAGTTCGAGCAAACCAATAAAAGTGAAGTCATTCCATTTATAACTTAAATCGGATTTCATGGCCGGTAGTACGGCTTGCGATCCCACGCGTGCTAGCAGTAAGGTGTATCCATCTGGCGCGGCATCTTTAACAAACTGCGACCCAATGGCGCCGCTGGCGCCGCCTTTATTTAAGACAACGATGGGCTGCTTTAAGACTGCTTGAGCGACGGTGCCTAAATTTCGCGCAGACTGATCCGCATCGCCGCCGGCATTGTAAGGAACAACAATGGTCACCGGTTTGTTCGGATAAGTTTGCGCAGCCAAAGATGCGCTTAAGGAAAACAGCGAAACAAAAATAGCGCGACGCGTTACAGCAAAACTTTTTTTGAATGGCAGATGCATTTGATACTCCCTATTCATATTAATTTAGGTTAAACAATTTGTACTGCATTTAATTCGTTTCCCTACAACCCCACACACACGTACTTCATCTCCAAGTACTCATCCATTCCCCAGACACTGCCTTCGCGTCCGAGGCCCGATTGCTTGACGCCCCCAAAGGGACCCACTTCATTGGAAACAGCGCCCGTATTGACCCCCACAATGCCGTACTCGAGCGCTTCGGCTACCCGCCATAT
>JAUYRJ010000032.1 GCA_030696845.1 Polynucleobacter sp. | reverse complement strand
CGAAATGCCTCAGCAGCGCGCTCGGTCGAGGTGGAGGATCTGGCGCAGCAGAGTTCGCAGTTCACGCAACAAATAACCAACGATATTGAATTGCTATGGTCGCGCAAGGCATTACACGCATTTGCGCCCGATAGCGTGTGCCAGTATTGCGAAGCCCGCGGCATATGCAGAAAGGGAATGTGGTGAGCGTGAAGCATTTTGATAATCGGATGGCATGCGATCCCAATCGCTCGGTAATGGTATCTGCCTGCGCAGGCAGTGGCAAGACTTGGCTTTTGGTAGCCCGCATGGTACGAATTTTATTGGCTGGAGCGAAGCCGCATGAAATCTTAGCGCTCACCTTTACGCGTAAAGCCGCACAAGAAATGCGAGATCGCTTGTATGGCTTATTGGAGCAATTTTCAACAATACATGACCAAGCCCTTCTTGCCGAATTAAGCGCAAGAGGCCTAACCGAAGCCGAAGCAAGAGCCTTGTTGCCTAAAGCACGCTCTTTATATGAGGATGTATTAGCAAACCCACAGGCGATTGTGATTGATACCTTTCATGGTTGGTTTGGCAGGCTCTTAGGCGCAGCGCCGGTTTCGACGGGTATTCAGCCAGGCTTTGCTTTGCGTGAGGATGCAAAGCGGCTTCAAGATGAATGCCTCGATGATTGGTGGAGTAATTTGCCGAGCAATCTCAAGCCCGATTACGATACGCTTCTCCACATTTTGGGCGCCCATCAAACCCAGGCATTTTTGGTGGGTGCTTATAGCGTATTTAAACAACGGGGTGCGTGGACCTTTTTTCAAGAGCGCTGCGCTACGCTGGGTACTGATCCTGTAGGGCAACTGCAGCAGTCCCTTACTCATGTGGTGGCACCTAATCCACTCCTCGCTATGTGGAACGCCCCAAATGCGATGACAGATTTGGAGTTTCTAGCGCGCTGCTTTGCAAACAGTAACAAGACGGAGCGCGCCTATTTAGAGGTTGTAGAGCATGCGATCGAGGCCAAAAAAGCAGGCATCGATCTGACGTCGACTGGGGAATGGATTTCGCAGTGGCAGGATGTCTTCTTAACCGGCGATCTGACACGGCGGTCATCTAACAATAAAGCATCACGTGATCTTAAAAAGTGGCTCGAGAAAAATCAGGAATCGAGTCGTGAGGCTGAGCATGTCGCCTACAAAGAAGCTTGGGCAGATGCATTCATGTTGTATGTAGAGCGTCAGCGCGAGCAAACAGCATTGCAACTTAACACCGCCTGGTTTGCTCTGAGTGCCGCCATGACCCAGCATGTGCAGGAGCGCAAAGAGGCGATGCGCGTACGCGACTTTGATGATTTGGAAATTGGTGTCAGTCAATTAATGGCAGATAGTGCCCATGCAGCCTATTTACAAGCGCGCCTTGATGCGCGCTATCAGCATATTTTGGTTGACGAGTTTCAAGACACCAATCCCTTGCAGTGGCAGATACTGCGCTCCTGGTTGGATGGCTATGGTAGCGACAGCGCTAAGCCGAGTATTTTTATTGTGGGCGATCCAAAGCAATCCATTTATCGCTTTCGTCGGGCGGACCCCAGATTATTTTTTAATGCAAGGCGGTATTTGGAGCGGCAATTGGGCGCCTGTTATCTAGAGCAAAACACGACGCGTCGCAATGCCCCTGCTATTAATGCAGCAGTGAATCGGACATTTAGTGCCGAACACCTGCCTGAAGGCTATGTTTTTCATGAGCAAACTACCTTATGGAGCCCTCCAGATGGTAGTCTTGATATGCCGAATGATTGCTCTGAGGGTGAGGCTTATCTTCTCTCATTGATTCCAGATCAGGAACGCATACCAGTAGATCGGGTTGGCAATGCCTTTGATATGGCGCTTGCTGATCCATTGCAAACGGGGGATGTAGCTCAGCGCTACGAAGAGGGGCGTCGGATTGCACGGATCATCTGCAAGGTCATGCAAAGCCGCCACGTGCTGGATGAAGTCAATGGCCAAAAGATATGGCGCAGCGCAAAGCCCAGCGATTTTTTGCTGTTAGTCAAACGTCGCCAGTATTTGCCACAATATGAACGTGCCTTACGTGAGGCGGGTTTGGTGTTTGAGAGTTCGCGATTGGGCGGCTTGCTTAATACGCTCGAAATCGACGATTTAATTGCCTTACTAACCGTACTAGTAACGCCGCGCCATGATTTGCCGCTTGCGCAGGTATTGCGCAGTCCAATTTTTAACTTGAATGAAAGTCAAATGCAATCCCTCTCTATAGCAATAGCGACAAAAGGCTATTTGTCATGGTGGGATGCTCTCCAGGATAGTTCAGATGTGAAGCTAAAGCACGCTGCGCATTATTTAGAGCACTGGCGCGTGTTAGCGCAGCACCTTCCCGCACACGATTTACTCGATCGTATTTATCATGAATGTGATTTGCGCTTTCAGTATGCGTGCGCTAGCCCGGATTTATCTAGGACCCAAGTGTTGGCCAATTTGGATGCATTTTTAGAGCTTGCACTGAATCAAGACGGCGGCCGATATCCCAGTTTAAGTCGCTTTATTCAGGAGATGAATGCCATGCGCCGGGGCGATGATCAGGAAACTCCGGATGAAGGGGATTCAGACCTGGGCGGCGATGATACAGATTTGGTCGATTTGCATGACGATAGCGCCCTGACTGACGAAGAGCGTAGTCAGCGTGTTCGGATCATGACTGTGCATGGCGCAAAAGGGTTGGAGGCGCCATTTGTTATGCTGCTGGACGCCAATCACACCACGGGTTTAATTGAGCACCGCGGGGTTCTAATGGATTGGCCTCCGGATAGCGAAAGTCCTGTGCACTTTTCCGCGTACACCAAAGAAACGCTCACTAGTCCGCGTTCAGGCATCCGAGATGAGGAGTTGCGGATTGGGCAGAATGAAAACTGGAATGTGCTTTATGTGGCAATGACTCGTGCCAAGCAGGGTCTTTGGATTAGCGGGGTAGCAAAATCGTCTACAAAGGATGGCGGAGTGGATCCAAAATCGTGGTACGCCCGCGCACAATTCGCAGGCATTACGCCCTATTCTGAATCGGAAGAAGAATTAAACGCAATCGAAGCCTCTAACGAAGGCGGTAATCGCACTCTTGCTCATGGTGAACAGGGTGCGTTTGCAATGCATGATTTCGTTCTTCATTGGAGTAAAGCGCTTGAAAGTCAGGCCGCACAAGGGCGCAAGATCGAAGGCGGCATTGATCTGGGGATAATTGGGCCTGCTGAGCCAATGCAGCCCGAGGTAGTGGCAGAGGATGAGCCAGACCCTGCTATCTTAGAGGAGGGTGTTCACTTTCATTTGCTGCTTGAGCATTTGACTGCGCAAACCGGTAGAGTGCCTACGGAGTTGCCTACGCTTTCCGAGTTGATAAACTGGCTTGATATTGATGAGGCTAAGGCTCAGCTTGCCTTGGCGCGCGCTATTACCGTTCTTCAAACGGAGACCTTAAAGCCTTATCTAGTTGGCGGGCAGTGGGTGCAAGCATGGAATGAGCTCGATATCTTCATCAGGGAGGATCAAGATAAAGCTAATGGCGAGGCAACTTCAAAAATGAGTAGCGCTCGTATAGATCGCTTAGTCGAGTTCGCGGATCGCTTAGTGATTTTGGATTACAAGCTCACCCTACCTGCGCCCAGCGATACGAAATACAATCGATATCATGCGCAATTGCAGCGTTACGCTACTAGTCTAAGTCGTATTCGGTCAGACAAGCCGATTGAGGCGTATTTAATTTCTGCTAAAGGCGAAATGCTGCAAATGGTTTGAGTGAGTCTTGCGATTACGCCTCAAGCGCTTTACGTAAATAGGGATCGATATCGCCTTGACCAAGCAGCCAGCGCTTATAGTCTGCCGGTACCTCAGCCATCGGTACTCCTTTGTGCTTACCAAAAGGCATGAGGCTTGGTGCTCTGGCTTTTTCGGAGGCAAGCCATAATTCTTCAATGGTGGTGATGGAACGAATCTGACAAATATGCTTCAGGATCACGGCGCATATCTCAACATCGGCTAATGCGCTGTGGGCATTTTTAAGCATATCTTTTGCATGATTGCGATCTAAGAAGTAAAGCAGAGCGCTTTGATTATGGCTATCTAAATTCGGCCAAGTTGAGCGGGCTAAGGCTAGAGTGCAGATACGCTTAATGTCCGGATTGCCAATCGCTTGCCAATCAAAGTCAACGTTATGTCCGATGAGGTATTGCGTATCTTCCGGTAATGAAAAGGAGTTACTGGGCGGACAATCGACTAACTCTTCATCGAGGATATGGTGAGTTGCTAAGGCGCCAAGGCTAATGGGTTTGCCTGGGTTATAACGCTGCACCCAGGGATGCGTTGTTTCAAAGGGCTCCAAGGATGCAAGCTCAAGCCATGCTGCCTCAATAATCACAGGATTATTTTTATCGGTTGCTTCGGTATCAAAAATGATGGTTTTTGGCATGAGGTGCTTGCTTAAAAAAGAGATAAATAAGACTGTACTACCACTTCATTTTTTAATCGGATTAGTGTTAAGCGAGAGTTTGATATCACTCCAGCCGAATTGCATCTGCCGTGCAAGTATAGGTCTCTAGGCAGCCTTTTCCTATGGCGTCCTTATTTTGGGTGCATCGAACATTAGCAATCGCGTTGGCATTTTTCTTTGAAGCCCAAAAGCGGGTTTGAAATAGCGCGTCCGATTGAGTCGCGCTTGGACCATGGCTATTGCGCTTGCATGAGATGCCCTCTACCGAACCCAATACGCTAAATTTTTTTCCAGCGAGCTGTGCCTGGTTAAGCATGACTACAGCATTACTGGCTTTAATTTCCTGCTCGCTCATATCCCTCAGTGGAATGGACTGCATTATCGGGGTGCAACCGATGATTGCTCCCGCACCCAGGATGGCTGTTAGACAGAGTTTTTTAATCATGAGAACTGCCGCACTAATTAAAGGACCTACTAGAAGTCTTAAATGGACTATATATTCAATCTCAGCAGCTACCCATAAGAAATACTTAAGAAGATCACTCGTATCATTAATTAAATTAATTTAAGCCTAGACAGCATCCCCTGATAGGCTTAGGATGACTGTTCCACAGTTCCTTTTAAAGGAGTTGATTATGAACGACATGATGAGTGGTTCGATGATGGGCGGCATGAGTGTCTTTGGCGTGCTATTGGCAGTTGCTTTAGTGCTTTCCATAGCTGCCTTATGCAAATACCTATTTTTTTCTAAACGATAGTCATTGTTAACGCAATGATTCCACCTTGCTGGTGGAATCTTGCGCATCCAGTAATCTAGTACTGCATTCTGAATTGGATATGAAATCATACGCATTTCATTTTTGTCTGGTGAATGTACTTACTTAGATACTGAGGCGGCGCGTTAATTGAGGCGAACACAGTTCAAAAGCACGATTGATATTGGGAAATCAATTAAAAAGGAGGCTTCCATGAGTCAAGCCATTGATGATCTAAAGCATGAGCATGACGTTATTTTGATGTCACTGGGTATTTTGGACGCGATGTGCAGGCGAATTGAGCTGGATCAAATGACAGATAAAACCGACTTGTCCCATTTCATTGACTTTCTGAAAGAATTTGCTGATCAATGCCATCACGTCAAAGAAGAGAATTTCTTATTTCCAATGTTGGTTTCTGCTGGCATACCAAATGAGGATGGGCCAATAGGGGTTATGTTGAGTGAGCACGACGCAGGCCGTAATTGGATTCGGTTAATGGAAGCCAGCATGCAATCTGAATCATTAAGTGCGGAATTTATTCAAGCAGCTAAGGCTTATGGAGACTTGTTGCGAAGACACATTGATAAAGAAAATACTATTCTTTTTCCAATGGCTGAAAAGGTACTTTCACACAATCAGCTCAGTGATTTATTTCAGCAATTCGAGGAGTATGAAGAGCGCGTGATTGGATTGGGTCGACATGAACAATTGCATGATCACCTTAGGGCAATGCGTACAAAATATTTGCTCTAATACAGGTTCTGTATTACCATTCATTTTTGCGTTTCGTAATCCATTTCCACCATGCATACATTCGCCAGTATGATTCGCGCTGCCGATAGCCCAGAGGTTCAATCAGGCCAATGCAGCCAAGTCGTATAACTTGCCATAAGCTTTTAAAGCTACTGATAAATGCATCATTGATGGCGATTGAATACCAAGAAAAAAATCCGGTAATAGAAAAGATCAAAAATCCATAAATAAAAAATGCCTCAAACGAGAGCAGGCCAAAGGCAAAGGCGCTGACAAAACAGATTAGACCTAAGAGCTCCAGAATAGGCGCTAGTGATTCGATGAAGATCAGGTGCGGAAATGCCATCCATCCAATAATTGGACTTTTGTTATTGAAAGCGAGCTCTCGATGTTCTTTAAGGGATTGCAGGGCCCCATACATCCAGCGCATCCGCTGCCTTTTTAATTGCTCTACGGATGTGGGGGCTCTCGTCCAGCAAATCACATCGGGAATTGTCCAAACATGATATGGAATGTCGTATTTCATAAAATGTTGATGCAGGGAAAGAATTATTTCAAGATCCTCGCAAACCGAATCCGTGTTGTAACCACCCACGTCAACAATTGCTTGTCGCTTAAATAAGGTGAGGGCGCCACCGATAATTAATAAGCCATCTAAATAAGACCAGCCGGTACGCCATGAGGTGAATGAACGCAAATATTCAATGATTTGCACCCCTACAAATAAAGGTTGACTCGATTTGCGACGAACTATTTCCCCATTTTTAACAATAATTTCATTGCTCGGAGAGATTGCTCCACCTAGCGCTACAAGGCTTGGCTCATCAATAAATTTAGTGACTAATTTTCGCATTGAATCTGGAGTGATGATGGAGTCTGAATCCATGCAGCAAATGAGTTCGGAGTCACATAAGTCAATGCCAATATTGAGGCTATCAGCCTTCCCAGAATGGGCCTTATCAACCACCATCAGATTTGGATGATTCTGGGATTGAAATAGATTTATGATGAGCGTTTTCGATAGATTTGTATTTCTCTCGAATGTCGCTTGAGGGCTTAAGAAATATGACTGAATGAGATGTTTAAGTGTTTGATCATCTGATCCGTCATTAATAACAATGACATTAATGTTGGGGTAATCAGTCCATAAAGCCGCATCCACACTCTCAATAATTCCTTCCGCATTATTGAATACAGGAATTAAAAAAGTCACTTTTGGTGCGTTTAAATGTTCAAACGGAATCTTTTCGTGATTGATTGCTCGAAATCGAATGCGTTTTAAATGCTTACGAAATAAAGTGGCGATGATGCCGTAAGTCATGATTGCAATGAGTAGGTGAATATGGAAAAAATATTCCATCAATCGGATCGCCACGCTGATCAATTGCGTGGGACTCATGAAGCCCTCAAATAGCGTAACAATTCAGCGGGTATTAACTTACCTTTCGGAGAATTTAAAAACTGACTCAAGTCACTTGGGTTTATCTGCAGCAGTGCGGTCAGTAGTTGGCTGTTTGTAATCTGTTGGTTTTGATGGCAACGTGCAATATCAGGCAAAGCTGCTTTTCCTTTGATGCGGGCTAAGGCTTCTGTTGCAAACGGGGCTAAATTGACATCGTTTAGGCATTTCCAAATAATTTTTGGATCAATTTCTATTTTTGTAAGGCCCATTGCTTCAAGCGCAATCGCCTTATTTTTAATAAAAACACTTTTAATGGATGCATTTATTGCCGTTGGAATCTCAACCAGGTTTAGTTTTTCATGAAAGTGCTTGATTGAATTACATTCTTTATCTTCTAAGCAACGCACTAAGCCATAGCATGCTGTGATTGGCCTATCCCTGATAAACGCATTCAATTGTTCAGTAATTGGACTGGAACGAGGCGGCGCATCAAATAATGCTTGAAACAGTGTGATGCAGTGTTGTTCTAGGAGTTGTTCCCGTGACCGCCTTATAAATTTGTAGCAAATCAGGACGGCACAGCACAGTATTCCGAAAAAGAATAATCCCGACATGTAGATTGCATAGCTAATGAGTAGATCAGTATGCAATTCGAATCCCGATCTGAAGTCCATTGCGCTGGTAAAACCCTCCCTGTTTTGCATGCCACAGGGCGCCAGTCACGGCATATTGATTAGTAAGCCAGTAGACGCCATCAACTTGATATTGCTGTGTATCAACTGTCGTCAGGTTTCCGATATTGACTACAGTCGGCTCATGCCCACTGGCGTATGTGAAACCTATCCGATCATTACTGTTGAAAAACCATTGTGCTTGGTATCTATTGAGCCAACCACTTTTTTGACTATTAAGTGTTGAATAACTGGCAAGGTAAGCCAATCGAAACGCACCAAGATACTTATCTAGGCCGATATTTTGAGTTAGCGTATTACCATCGGTATATTCACTTTGCCGTGCCGAAATGAGGTAATTGAATTGCTTCGGTAATTTTCCTGTCCAGCCAGCGCCATACCAATTCTTTGCGAAGAAAAACGGATTGTGGGTGTATCCGCCCTCAATATTAATCACTCCCCACGATGTTGGATATGCATAGTTGCCATACACAGATTGATCTGACTGGTCAAAGCGATTGGCATTTTGCAATTGAGCATATATCAGTCCATATGCTTTAAGGGGTAGCATGAAATCGATGTATTGCGCATCCCATGGCTTGTATTGATTGGTTAAATTTTCGTAAGAGCCACCCGTTTCAATATAGGGTTTTGAGTCGAAAATGGCTGGTCGATCGATTAAAGGAGTCGACTCTTCTACTATTTGGGAAATGGTCCCATTGCTATGCAATAGCAAATAAACAGCAGAACAAGATGAATGAATCAATCGTAGGTTGATTTTCATTCATAAATAGTAGACTAATTATAGAAATAACAATAATTTATCGTGTTTTTTTGGGTAATTAATAGCCTTACAGCAACGCTAAGGGTCTACAAAAGCGTGGGGTGGAGCGATAAAGGCCGCTAATCTGACCTTTTCATAGTCAAATGAAAAAAAGATAAAAACTACCTGGCATAAATCAAAATCACACTAATTGGTGGCTTGATCCCGCATCGGTTCATCGCATGGTTTCGAAAGTAGTTTTGTCTATAGCCAGGCGGACACCAAGAGAGCCTGAGTTTTTCATAATCGGAAATTTGCGCAATCCGATTTCGATCGCTTCAATTTCCGGATAACCGGTGCACGCATAAGCAATACGGGTCATCAGTCGCTCTTGCGTGTCGTAATGCTGATTTTTTGCTAAGCGGTCAATTTCAGCAACAAGCGGATCGTAGTCAAATACGAATTGCATACCATCCTCTTTAATTAGTACCAGTTGAGGGCTGATGTGGAGGATTAAGTCCAGAATATGAGCATCAGGAACAGTTTCTCCTGCTGCATATGTACCAATCTGCGTATTTAGGTGCAGGTCTTTTAATTCGATGCGTGCTTGGTGGGTCAATTGATTTCCCTTTGTGTGAGGATTTAGTATTTCGACTTTCTTATAATGCCGATTTGAATCGAAGTTGTGTGGCCGGATCCATCGCAAATACATCTATATGTCCGATGAAACAGCGATTGGCTTCGCGACGGCTGTGTTCCCATTTGGAAAGTAACGACCCATCCAATTTGTTTGTTTCACGAACAGCAGAGGCTGTGCCAGTGGCGAGCGCCTCTATTAAGCCACGATCCTGATCATCCAAAATCCATGGGCTGGGCGCATTTTGCGTATTGAAACCCCGCTCATTTAGTATGGCAATCATGCGCTTGGCGGCATCTGGTCCCAAAGCGCAGCCAAACCCTTTATCCGTTTTTTGGTGCGCATGAAAGGCGCTTAATATAGCAGCATCACTCGAATCCGGCGGACTCCATTGCTCGCTGCCATCGTAGCTGAGCACGGCATAGAGTGGTTTTTGAAGCAGAAGGCAGAAAGCATTCAGCCAGTCGGCTGCGACTAAATCAAAAAAAGCGGCTGCCGTAACCAAATCGGACGGAATATCCAAAATAGATTGAACATCTACGACTAGATCTGCACAACAAAAGTGAATCGCAATGCGCTTATGATTCTTACTAATCAGAAGTGGCTCAAGCATTCCAGGTTGCTTGATTAAGGGCTCTATCGCATCAGCTTGAAGAACTTCGTCCGCCCACAGCGCTAAGTCTGTCCGAGCCGCTTGCAGTAAATTGTAATCATGGTCCACCAGAGTCCAAGCCTGTTGCGCTGTTAAACAAGGCGCGAGGGCCCTCAGATTCGAGCCGGTTCCAGAGCCTAAGTCGGTAATTCGGATGGGCCGTATCTGTTCTTCGGCGACCCAGTTTAGGTAATCGCTAACATTGTTTTGTAAGGCAATATGACGCGATCGATGATCCGCCGCTTCACGTAAAGCTAACCACTGCGCAGAAAATCCCATGATACTTATCCTTATTGAGGCAAGCTATTTATGGCTCGGAAAGCAGGCCATATTGCTGGTTCATCATTGCGGTAAATAAGCCATCGCGCTGATACAGCGTTTTGAATGAGCCCATTTCGACAACCTTGCCCGCATCCATGACCAAAATCATATCGGCGTGGCGAATCGTACTTAAGCGATGCGCAATGACCAAGGTGCAGCGTTTATCCCTGAGCTCTTCCATGGCCTTGAGTAGGCTTTCTTCAGTCGATCCATCTAAGGAGCTAGTGGCCTCATCTAAAATCAGAATAGGTGAATCTTTCAGTATGGCGCGTGCAATGGAAAGACGCTGACGCTCTCCGCCAGATAGACTGCGCCCACGTTCGCCAATGATGGTATCGAATCCCTCGGGTTGGCGTTCAATAAATTCAAGGGCCTGTGCTTTTGCGCAGGCTATCCGTAGCGCATCTTCGCTTGCGTCAGGAGATCCTACCCGCAGATTTTCAGCGATAGAGCGATTAAATAGGAGCGGCTCTTGAAACACCACTCCAATATTTCGTCGTAGCCCGGCCAGTTTGAATGTGCGTATATCTTGCCCATCAATGGTGATTTGGCCTGACTGAGGGTCAAATGCGCGGTAGAGAAGGCTCAGGGCTGTTGATTTACCGGCTCCAGAGGGGCCGACAAGGGCAAGCATTTGACCTGGCCCTACAGTGAAACTGAGTTTACTTAGGGCTTCATATTCTGGCTGATATGCAAAGCTCACATTCTGAAACTCCACTAAACCCGATAAACACCCTGGATCAATCGCGTTTGGCGAATCTTGGATATCGGGTGAGGTATCCAGTACAGCAAAAAACTCCCTTAAACGCGGGACGTCCATTGCTAATTTATTAGCAAAGGTGACGGTTTGTTCTAACCTTCCAATCACCAGACCTGCAAATACAACAAAGGTCACGATTTCACCAATACTGATGAGGGACTTTGTATACAGTAATACGCCTAAAAAAATAATACACAGGACGCTCAGGGTGGTTGCGGACCGCGTTAATACCGTAACGATTGCCCACCAAGTCAATACTGGCAGCTGAGCGC
>JAUYRJ010000042.1 GCA_030696845.1 Polynucleobacter sp. | reverse complement strand
CTCGGCGGGCAGCAAACATCAGAAGCGCCTCGGTTTCTAAATGCATTGGCGCATCGAGCAATAGCGTACGCAGTTGCTCCCCCAACTCAGTACCACCCGGCTCACGGGTGCTAACCAATTGACGCTCTGGATAACGGGCCTTAAGTAAGTCGCAGAATGCATCAATATGGGTGCTCTTGCCCGCGCCATCAATTCCTTCAAAGCTGATAAAAAAACCGCGATTTGGGGTGTTTTGCATCGTCTTATTTGACCTTGGCTGAAGCAGAAGACTGCTGGCGGCGCTGATACCGATCTACCGCCTTCTCATGCTCGGATAGGGATCTCGAGAAATAACTACTGCCATCACCCTTTGAGACAAAGTACAGAGCATTGCTTGCTGCTGGATTTGCAGCGGCAGTCAAGGATTCTTGACTCGGAATGGCAATCGGAGTGGGAGGTAAGCCAGCACGCATATACGTATTGTATGGAGCGTCACGACGTAAGTCGGATTTACGTAAATTGCCATCAAAACGCGGGCCAATGCCATAAATCACCGTTGGATCGGTTTGCAAGCGCATACCTATCTGCAGGCGGTTATGAAAAACCGCCGCTATATGTGAGCGCTCCGATGCTTTACCCGTTTCCTTTTCTACAATCGATGCCAATATGAGCAATTCATAAGGCGATTTCAGTGTCGATTGCTTGGAATTGACCTGCCATGCCTTAGTCCAATTTTTGTGCATTGCATCAGCGGCGCGGCGGTAAATCACCAGATCGCTCTCGTCTGGGTCAAACGTGTATGTGTCCGGGAAAAATAATCCTTCCAGACTGGGGTAATCGAGTCCCAATTGCGCCCTCAGCTGCTCAGAGCTCATTCCGCGTGTGTCGTGAGTCAATGCCGGATGAGTATCGACCAAATGCCGCAATTGCCAGATGGTTATTCCTGGCACAAAGGTGATGGACTCTTTAATACTCTCGCCGCGCGCCATTTGCAGCAGAATGGTACCGATACCGGCATTGAGGGGGAATCGATAGGTGCCAGGCTTAAGCTTACCGCTGACATTCAATAAACGGGCGCCCAACTGAAATACTAGTCCGTTTACCGCAATCCCTTGTTTCTGAAGTTGCGAAGCGATACTAGCGACGCTCGATTTAGGAAGTACTTTGGCCCGGTAAACCTCGGGCTTGTCAGCTTCGTTGGATTGATCGGGAACCACGCCCCATAAAAAAAGACTTGCTACCATTAAAAGCAGGGCAAACACCCCAATGGCAACAATTCGAAGGGGCATTTTCCAGCGATTGGGAAACTTTTTGCGCATCACGCTATGATAAAAGTGTATTGATGATCTTCACCTAAAAAACCTGGGCCCCCACCTTGAATACCAAAAGACCAAGCGCATGAAATCAGCAGCTAATTTAACCGACTGGGGCCTCATTATCGTTGAGGGAGCGGATTCAGCCAGCTTTTTACAAAATCAACTGAGCAATTCAGTGCTTGGACTCAATAAAACCATGCCCTGCACAATCGCCAGTGGCGCAAACGGCGTTCGCCTCGTCGGCTACTGTAGCCCCAAGGGGCGCTTGATGGCCAGTGCATGGCTTGGTCTTTATGGCAGCGAACCAAATGACGATGATCGCTTTTACCTTTTTATCTCCAAGGATATTGCCGCTCAATTTGCCAAGCGTTTAAGCATGTTTATTTTGCGTTCCAAGGTCAGCGTGAGGGATCTAAGTCAAGATTGGTTAATTACAGGCCATTGCACCAGCGGCTCTTTGGATGCCATAGAGATCGAGGATACGAGTGTTGCCTTGCAACTTCCCGATGTAGTGGCTGCGGGAGTAGCGATGCGTCGCCTCTTGGTAGCTAAGCCCGCCAATGCAGATGATGTCAGCCCAGGCACAGAAGACATGCGAATTCTCTGGAATTCACTGGAAATCATGAGTGCGATTCCGCGGATTGTTGCGGCGACGCAAGATCAGTTTGTGCCGCAAATGGTGAACTTTGAATCCGTTTATGGCGTTGACTTTAAAAAGGGGTGTTACCCAGGGCAAGAGGTGGTTGCGCGGAGCCAATATCGAGGCGTTATTAAACGGCGCCTGCAGCTAGCGCATTGCGCCCTTGATCAAATTGAACAGACCCCCTGCCTACCGGGTACTGAGATCTACCACACCGATGACCCCGACCAACCCGCCGGCATGGTGGTCCTCAGCGCCCCGAGCGTAGCAGATACACGCCGCATTGACTTTCAGGTTGAGTGCAAAACAGAGCTGATGAAAGCGGGTACATTTCACCTGGGCTCGCCCAATGGCCCCGTTCTAATGCTGGATCAGTTGCCTTACCCCCTTATTACGATTTAATCAGGCATAGTACTCATATGTGCCTCATCCTATTCGCCTGGAAATCCCATCCCGATTACCCTTTGGTGGTTGCTGCCAACCGGGATGAGTTTTATGAGCGCAATACGGAAAAAATGGATTGGTGGGCAGAGCATCCTGATTTGCTTGCCGGCCGCGATCGCGCCGATGTCTTGGGGAGTCCGGGCACTTGGCTTGGTTTTACCAAATCCGGTCGTTTTGCCGCCCTCACCAATGTGCGGGCGCCAAGCGAGAAGAATCCGGATGCAAGAACGCGTGGCGAGCTATCGCTGCTATACCTTACCGGCTCTGAAAATCCAAGTGGATTTATTCAAAGCAATAGCAAGCGGTTTGAGCAGTACAACGGCTTTAATATGCTTATGGCCGATTTAAGTAATCTCGAGCAGGCTCAAATGCACTGGGTCAGTAATCGCATGATGCTGGGGCAGTCTATTCGCCCACGTAAAACCTTCCCTAAACAAGGATTGGATGGCGGGGTTTATGGTTTATCGAATGCCATGCTAGATACCCCGTGGCCCAAAGTAACGCACCGTGTTTCGGCATTCGCGCAAACCTTGGCGATGGATCAAGGCAACCTAAAACACGTTGATCATTACCTCCACCTTTTGAGTGATA
Organism: Polynucleobacter sp.; assembly: GCA_030696845.1. Taxonomy (GTDB): domain Bacteria; phylum Pseudomonadota; class Gammaproteobacteria; order Burkholderiales; family Burkholderiaceae; genus Polynucleobacter. The sequence goes on along the minus strand of JAUYRJ010000042.1, from coordinate 35,427 downwards.
CTCGAGTCGCTGTTGACCAAGAGTTACCTAGCACCGGAGTGAGCAAGGAATGGGAAAAAGCCCTCTCCCCTGCTTTTGTTCAAACTCCTGTGTATGGCACTCGCTCGAGTACAGTGTTACGAATTCGCAAAGATGGTGCGTTTGAAATGGTCGAGCGCCGATTTGATGCCAATGGAACCATTGGTCACGATGTCATTACAGGAGTACTTGCCAGCGCATCTGGATCAAACCTCTCGGTTTAAGTAGTGGGCTTACTTGACCCGCTGATCGGGATTAATCACCCGCTCACCATTCGCATTACGCGTCGGTAAGCGCTTGAGGTATTTAAATGTGCCCGTTGCCATACAGCACACCCTACCCTGATCGTCATATAGCTTAGCCTCGCAAAAGGCCATGGTCACAGTGCGATGCACCGTATCTGCCTTAACGCGCAGGATGCCGTTAGCCGCTTGCAAAAAATTGGTGTTCAACTCAATCGTCACGACGCTACGATCGTCCGGATCGCCAGAACGAGCGGCCACCGCCATTGCAACGTCCATGAGGGTCAACAACACCCCTCCATGCGCTACTTCCCAAGTATTTTTATGCTCCGGCTTAATCGCAAGCAGTATTTCTCCGCTTCCCATTTCCGCGCTAAGACAACGTATCCCCAGCAGCTTCAGAAAGGGAACGTCGAGCTCTTGACCTAAGTTAGATAATTTTGTTGCGGCAGTTAATTCAGCTTGATTAGTCATGTTTTTAATATGGTGATTGCGTTGAACTGAGTCCAGCGGTCTAGACTGAATACCCCTAGAATAGATGCACTTATGGCATTTTCCCTCATTGGCGATGATACCGCCCAGTTTATAGCTCCCACCCCCATCCCAGACCCCTATTGGGTTGCGGTTTCTCCGAGGGCGGCAGAATTAATTCAATTACCACTGGGGGCTGATCGCCTGCCGATTGACCCTGATTGGCTGGCTGTCCTTGCTGGCAATCGTTTGGAGGTTGGCGATATTGCTTTTCCAAACCCGATGGCAACCGTCTATAGCGGGCACCAATTTGGTCATTGGGCAGGGCAGCTTGGCGACGGGCGAGCTATTTTGCTGGGTGACCTGCATGGGCAAGAATTGCAGCTTAAAGGCGCTGGCATAACGCGCTATTCACGCATGGGAGATGGACGCGCAGTACTGCGGTCCTCGATTCGGGAATTCTTATGCAGCGAGGCAATGCACGCGCTCGGTATTCCCACAACACGCGCGCTCTCGGTAGTAGGATCCAAACAAGGCGTCCGCCGGGAAACTATGGAAACCGCCGCAGTCTGCGCGCGCCTAGCCCCGAGCTTTATTCGCATTGGCCATTTTGAACACTTTGCCGCTCTTGGCTCAACCCAGCGCTTACGCGAGCTAGCGAATGATTTGATCCAAAACCACTATCCCGAGTGCCAGCATAAAAATGGCCCTTTTTTAGAATTATTTAAGGCAATATCAGAGCGCAGCGCAAAGCTCGTTGCTCACTGGCAAGCGGTTGGGTTTTGCCATGGCGTTCTAAATAGTGACAATATCAGCGCACTAGGCTTAACCATGGATTACGGTCCTTTTGGATTTTTAGATCACACCGCCTTGAATCACATCTGCAATCACACGGATACCGGCGGCCGCTACGCCTATCATCGTCAACCGCAAATCATGCATTGGAATATGGCCTGCCTTGCCAATGCCATGATCCCCCTAATCGAAAAAGAAAGCCCCTCAGAAGATGCAGCAGACCTATTGCGCGGCGCTTTAAGCGCGTTCCCACCATCATATGAAGCACATTGGTTGACGCTATTTCGTAAGAAACTCGGACTTGAAGCCGAGGCTTCTGGCGACATGAATCTTATCGAACACCTGTTGCAACTGATGCACGCTAACCGAGCGGATTTCACCACTACCTTTAGATTACTCGCAGCGATCGAAAAAAATGCATCGGCGCTAGACAGTGGTTGGCGTGATCAGTTTGCTGACCGCGAGGGCGCAGACGAGTGGCTCAACATGTATCGCATCCGTCTCGAGCAGGAAAATACAACAGATGACCAGCGTAAAATTCAAATGAACCGAGTTAACCCCAAATACATTTTACGTAATCACTTAGCCCAACAGGCGATTGTCCTAGCGCAAGCCGACGACTTTTCCGGGGTTAATACCTTACTGGATATACTCAGCAACCCCTTTGATGAGCAGCCGGCCTATGATGCGTATGCGCAAGCGCCACTGCCCAATGAGGTCGTGACTGACTTGAGTTGCTCCTCATAATGCAGTGTTATAGCCATCCCTTTTATTGACTGAATTAAGCGAATCAAGATGCCAAAGAAAACCAACGAACAATACCGCTCAGAATTAAGTGAAATTGAGTACCGCGTCTCGCGAGAAGCGGCAACGGAGCGCCCGTTTACTGGAAAGTATTGGGATCATTGGGGCCAAGGAATATATCAATGCGTTTGCTGTGGAACCCCTCTGTTTGATTCGAGTACTAAGTTCGATGCGGGCTGCGGATGGCCAAGCTATCACAGCCCCAAAAACAACGAGGCCATTGCAGAACATCGTGACATTACCCATGGCATGATTCGCACCGAAGTGCGCTGCGCCCATTGCGATGCCCACCTGGGTCATGTCTTTAATGACGGACCTATGCCAAGCGGATTACGGTATTGCATCAATTCAGCCTCATTACGGTTTGAGCCGAGCGAAAATCTGAAGCCAGCTGAATAAAAGCGATAATTCCACTATGAAATTTTTATTTGATTTATTTCCGGTCATTCTCTTTTTTGTCGCCTTTAAGGTGGCGGATATTTATACCGCCACTATTGTTGCCATGATCGCAACCATTGGACAAATCTTGTGGGTTTACTATCGCCACCGCAAAATCGATGCCATGCAGTGGACCAGCCTTATTTTAATTGTCGTCATGGGCGGACTTACCATCTTTTTACAAGACAAAACGTTTATTCAATTAAAGCCAACGGCGCTCTACTGGCTCTTTGCTGCCGCCCTATTCATTAGCGCCCAGTTTTTTAATAAGAATTGGATCGAGGTGCTAATGGGTAAACAAGTGACCTTAAAAGAAAATACAGCTCGTAACGCCTGGAGCAAACTGAACTTAGCGTGGTCACTTTTTTTCTTGGCAATGGGTGCGTTAAATTTATATGTTGCGTTTCAGTTCTCTGAAGAAACGTGGGTGAATTTCAAGCTCTTTGGCACCACCGGCTTGCTAATCGTGTTTGTGATTGCCCAAGGCCTATGGCTCAGCAGGCATATGGAAGAAAGTACGTCATGAGTCGCAATCAGGAACGCATTGCTGCTTTTATCCGTGATTTAGAGGCGGCATTCCAAATTACTCATCTTGATATCGAAGATGAAAGCCATTTACATGCGGGTCATGCTGGCGCCGCTAGTGGGGGCGGTCATTTTAAGCTTACGATTATATCGCCCGCTTTTGTGGGTCTGAGTCGGGTGGCGCGGCATCGCCTCGTCTATGATGCGCTTGCAAGTCATATTCCCGCAGAAATCCATGCCCTCATCATTCAGGCTCAAACGCCAGATGAAGCCCTTCCCACCTGAACCCGTTACTATTACGCATATCTTTTTTATTCGGATTCCATTTTCTATGAACACATTCGCTAAATTCACCCTATTGCTAGCTAGTAGTAGCTTATTCGTTTCGCCTTTCGCCTCGGCGCAAAATGCCGCTATCGTCAATGGCAAAGCCATACCCAAATCCCAATTAGACCGCTTGGTTCAAAAGTCAGGGCAGCCCAACGAACCCCAGGTACGAGAAAAAGCGCGGGAGGCATTAATCACGCGCGAACTGATTATTCAAGAAGCCAATAATCGGGGTCTGACCCAAAAGGAAGCGGTTAAGGAAAAAATTGAGCAATCCCGTGTTGGAGTCCTAGTGGCTGCAGTATTTGAAGACTTTGTGGATCGCGAGGGCGTCACGGAAGCCGAATTAAAGACGGCATATGAGTCCGTAAAGTCTGAATACTCTGGCAAGGAATACCAGGTACAACACATCTTGGTCGAGAAAGAAGCGGATGCCAAGGCAATTCTTACTAAATTGAAAGCTGGCGCCAGTTTCTATGATATGGCCAAGCAAAACTCTAAAGACCCAGGCTCCGCCACTAATGGCGGTGAATTGGGTTGGGTAAGCGACAAATCCTTAGTGCCTGAATTTTCAAAAGCGATGGTATCGCTTGGCAAAGGCCAAATGACCGATAAGCCTGTAAAGAGTCAATTTGGCTGGCACATCATTCGCTTAGAAGATGTGCGGGACTCTAAAGCGCCTCCTATGGATGAGATTAAGGCGGAACTTAAGCAGATGATTGCATCGGATGAAAATTGGCAAAAAGCAAAGTTCGCCGAAATGATGCAAAAATTGCGCGCCAAAGCCAAGGTTCAATAGACTGGAGATCAACATGATGCTGTTGCATACCATGCTGCGGGTTGGCGATCTACCCCGCTCTATCGACTTTTATACCCGCGTTTTAGGGATGAATTTGTTGCGCACCACCGAGCGCCCTGAACAAAAATATTCACTGGCATTTGTTGGTTTTGGCAAAGGCAATGCCGATGGGCAGGCTGAGATTGAGCTAACGTACAACCATGGTGTTAATCAATATGAGCTTGGTACTGCCTATGGGCATATTGCCCTTGGTGTTGCCGATGCCTACGCTGCCTGCGCTGCAATTAAGGCCGCTGGCGGCCAGGTTACTCGAGAAGCAGGTCCAGTGCAGGGAGGCGATACCATCATTGCCTTTGTAACCGATCCAGATGGTTATAAGATTGAATTGATTCAACGCTAAAGAATGTGCCACTAAACGACTCGGTTGAACTTCGCGTACTAAATAGCATTCACGCCGTTTCTGCGCAGCAGTGGGACCGTCTGCTGCCAAGCAATTCAACTCCTTTTTTACGGCACGCGTTTTTATCTGCTTTAGAAGATTGCGGCTGTGTTGGCAAGCAAACCGGGTGGCAAATCGCGCATCTTGCAGTTTTCAATCGGGGCGCAAATGAGCCCATCGGCCTAATGCCGCTTTACCTCAAAACCCATTCGTATGGTGAATATGTATTTGATTGGTCTTTGGCTGAGGCCTATAGCCAAAATGGTATGGCGTATTACCCAAAGGCGTTGTGCTCAATTCCATTTACACCGGTTCAAGGTTCCCGCATCTTGCTTGATCCAGCCCATAATCCAGACCATACTCGACAGTGGCTCATTCAGGGTCTAAAGCAACTACTGATCCAAAACAAGCTATCTTCAGCGCACATATTGTTTCCGGATCCAGAAACCCAAAAAGCCTTACTTGCCCAGGATTTTATGGTCCGCGACTCAGTACAGTTTCATTGGAAAAATGCGGGCTATACCCATATGGATGCGTTTTTAAGCCAACTCAATATGAAGCGCAGGAAAAATATTCGGCGGGAACGCAGTCAAGTTGCGGATGCTGGCGTTACCTTTTTGCACCAACCAGGCAGACAAGCAAACCCCTCTGATTGGTCATTCTTTTATCGTTGTTACGCCAATACCTACATCGAACACCATTCGTCACCCTATCTGAATGAGGATTTTTTCCAGTTATGGGCAGAGCGCATGCCAGATTATTTGCATTTGATTTTGGCTCAGAAAAATGGTCGATCTATTGCAGCATCGCTACTGGTCGTGGATCGATCCGCGCCGATCTCAACGGCGTATGGACGCTACTGGGGTTCAACGGAATACGTCCCCTGCCTGCATTTTGAAACCGCTTACTACCAAGCAATTGAATACTGCATACGCGAAGGCATTCAGGTTCTAGAAGGAGGCGCTCAGGGCCAACATAAAATGGCTCGCGGCTTTTTACCGGTAACGGTTCAGTCCGCCCACTGGATCCAAGACGCCCAATTTTCAGAAGCAGTGGCGCGCTTTCTGGAGCGAGAGCGCGATGGCATTAGCGCTTATGTAGATGAGTTGGCAGAGCACTCTCCGCTCAAATCGACTACAGTACTGGAATGAACTCTTCCGCAAAACCCAATACCCCACTCGACGGCGCTAATTCATTATTAATTGGCGATGCGGAGTCGGACTCGCCCTGCATTGGCGTTTGCTCAACCCTTTATGATGAAATCTGCAAGGGATGTGGGCGTACATTGATGGAAGTGAGTAACTGGGTATTTATGACTCCGGAAGAAAAGTCCGCCGTCTGGAAACGCATTCAATCCGAAGGAACAGCAATGCGCTTCCAGAGAAATAAGCAAGGCTAAAACAGTTAGCCTGCGAGTGCCTGGCTACGCAGATACTCTTCGTACGTACCCGAATAATCAACTACACTGCCATCCATCTTGACCTCTAAAATCCGATTGGCCAAAGCCGACACAAACTCCCGATCATGAGACACAAATAGCAAGGTACCTTCAAACTTCTCTAATGCGATCTGTAAACTATCTATCGATTCCATGTCCATGTGATTGGTTGGCTCATCCATCGCTAGCACGTTGTGCTTTTGTAGCATCAACTTTCCCCAGATCATGCGCCCCTTTTCACCGCCGGAGAGCACCTTAACCGATTTACTAATATGATCACCCGAGAATAGCAATCGCCCCAGCGTACCGCGAATAACTTGATCGTCATCGCCTGTATTACGCCACTGATTCATCCAATCCATCAAAAGCTCATCATTGGGAAATAGCTCAGACGTATCTTGAGGCATCACACCGACGTTTGCATTTTCAGCCCACTTCACATCACCACTATCCGCTTGAATCCCACTAAAACGTTTGCTAAGAATGGTTTTAAGTAAGGTGGTTTTTCCAGCGCCGTTCTGACCAATGATGGCAATCTTTTCGCCTGCGCGGATGCCAATCTTAAAGTTCTTAAAAATAGTCCGGTCAAATGCCTTAGTTAAAGCATTGCACTCCACTGCCATGTTGTGCAATTTCTTTTCATAATCAAACCGAATAAATGGATTTTGACGCGACGAAGGCTTAATTTCAGTAATCTCGATCTTCTCAAGCTGACGCTGACGCGATGTCGCTTGACGCGCCTTCGATGCATTGGCAGAGAATCGACTAACGAAGGCTTGCAGCTCGGCAACCTTCTCTTTGGCTTTTACGTTCGACGCCAATTGCTGAGCCCGAGCTTGCGTGGATGCAAGCATGTAGGAGTCGTAGTTACCGGGATAGACTTTTAGGGTGCCGTAGTCCATATCCGCCATGTGCGTACATACCTCATTTAGGAAATGGCGGTCATGGGAAATAATGATGATGGTGCTGTTCAGTTGGTTAAGGATTTCCTCAAGCCAATGAATCGAGTGAATATCCAAGTTATTCGTTGGCTCATCCAAGAGCAGCACATCAGGATCAGAAAACAAAGCCTGGGCTAATAAAACACGCAGCTTCCATCCTGGCGCAACGCTACTCATCAGACCCTGGTGCTGATCGATCGGAATACCAATGCCCAATAACAGCTCACCCGCCTTCGCTTCGGCGGTGTAGCCGCCGTATTCAGCATACTTGCCCTCTAATTCAGCGGCACGCATATAGTCTTCGTCGGTTGCATCGGGGTTAGCATAAATCGCATCGCGCTCCGCAGCCGCCTTCCACATTTCTTCGTGACCCATCATGACGACATCTAAAACGCGGACATCTTCAAAGGCGAACTGATCTTGACGCAATTTGCCTAAACGAATGTTGGGCTCAAGACTCACGTTACCGCTGGTTGGCTCAAGATCGCCACCCAAAATTTTCATAAACGTGGACTTGCCGCAACCATTTGCGCCGATGAGGCCATATCGGTTACCGCCGCCAAATTTAACGGAGATGTTTTCAAATAAGGGCTTTGCCCCAAACTGCATGGTGATATTGGATGCGGACAGCACGGATGTGTTCTTACTTTCTGATTAAATCAAGTGAGGGCGCAGTAAGCGCCGCTATGCGTAACCCCGTATTTTAGCGGGTGTTGCCCACCTAGCGCTAGTTTTACCCTATGAAGCCTAGTATGCGGCTGCAAGACCGTCCCGCCTGCTATCGCTGGCTGCTATATACCCCGCCTCCAAATCATCCGAGAGACGCCAAATGAACTGCCCTGCTCCGAAATCCATATAAGGATCCTCAACCCGTTTAAGGGTATGCCCAAGGCTTTTGAGGCCATCAATCACCTTTGCCCCCATGCTTGCCTCCACATCCAAACTAAAGTCCCGATTCACCTTCCAGCGCGGGCCATCGCAGGCGGCTTGTGGCTGCTGGCGGTAAACCAGCATACGCAAAAGTGTCTGAAGATGCCCTTGTGGCTGCATATCGCCGCCCATAACCCCAAAACTCATCTGAGGATGGGTCTTGCCATCGTGCTCACGGGTTAAAAATGCCGGAATGATCGTATGAAATGGGCGCTTACCGCCAGCAACCACATTGGCAGACTTAGGATCCATTGAAAAGCCGTATCCTCGATTTTGCAAACTGACCCCGAATTCAGGAACTACAATCCCCGAACCAAAGCCCATGTAGTTGCTTTGAATGAAAGAAATCATTCTGCCCTGCTCATCACTGGCGCTGAGGTAAATGGTGCCCCCAGAAGGAGGCAAACCAAACTGGAAATGCGTTGCCTTGTTCAGGTTAATTTCCTTTGCTCGCCCGGCCAAATACGCAGGATCAAGCATTTGCGCTGGCGTTACCTCCATCGATCGCGGGTCGGCCACATAGCGATAAACATCCGCAAAAGCGAGTTTCATAGCCTCGATTTGCAGATGCTGACACTCAACACTATCGACCGGGTAATCGGATAAATTCAGGTGCTCCAAAATCCCCATCGCAATCAGCGCCCCTATACCCTGCCCATTAGGTGGAATCTCATGCACATCGTACTGCCCGCCATCGCTACCACGCACCCGCTGTGCAATGGTCCCAACCCAGTCGGGTCGATAGCCAGCCAAATCACTCGAAGTCATCGAGCCACCGTGGCTTTGCGCGTGTGCAATCATGGCATCTGCGATTTCGCCCTCATAAAACTCCCTAACACCGCGGCTAGCAATCAGGCGAAGCGCCTTGGCGGCAGCATGAAAGTGAATTTGCTCACCAATTTCAGGAGCGCGACCCCTTGGCATAAAGGCTTGCGCAAAACCGGGCTGAGATTGGAGTTCGCCGACTGCAGATGCCCATTTGTGTGCAACCACTGGGGCCAAAGCATACCCACGCTCTGCTACCTCGATTGCAGGCTGCAATAAATCTGCAAATGGTAGAGAACCAAACCGCGTATGCAAGGCCTCCCACCCCGCAAGGGCACCAGGCACCGAGACGGAATCCCAACCCCGCATCGGATGCTTGGCGATCCCGCTACGCTCCTCACCATACTTGCCAGCAAAATATCCTGGGCTCCATGCTTGGGGCGCTGTACCAGACGCGTTCAGGCCGTGCAATTGATTACCATCCCAGACAATTGCAAAACAATCGCTTCCGAGCCCATTGGAAACGGGTTCAACAATCATGAGGGCAGCCGCTGCGGCAATGGCAGCATCAATCGCATTCCCACCCTGATGGATTATTTTGAGGCCAGCTTGCGCGGCATACGGATGGGAGGTTGAAACGACGTTGCGCCCCATGACCGGCATCCGAATGGATGGATATGGATTGTCCCAATTAAATTGCATAGTCATGCTGAGTGACTTCCCCTGTTGTTTTTAAAGTACCGCTTAATTATCGGCAAACGGATCAATAGCAATAATACGATTACCGCCCCATAAATCGATACGGTCTGAAAATCGCTTTTACCTGCTTTATGCCACCAGTAATGCAATATAGCCAATACCGCAACCCCATAAACCAGGCGATGCAACAAAGACCAACGCCACCCTAAAATGCGCATCGCCCATTGCGTTGAGGTCAATGCAAGCGGTATCAATAATACAAATGCGAGAAATCCAAATGTAATAAATGGTCGCTCAAGCACATCACGCCACATTGCGGAGAGCATAAAGTCATGATCCAGCCACAGCCAGATCAGAAAATGCACAGTAGCATAGAAAAAACAAAATAAGCCGAGCATGCGCCGCAAGCGAATGAAGCCATTCCAACCCGTAATCAATCTAGCTGGCGACATTGCCAAACTCAGGCACAAAAAAACCAGCGTCCAGGTTCCCATCGAGCGGGTAATGAACTCAATCGGGTTTGCTCCTAAGTCATGGGCAGCACCAAGCCAAATTAAGCGGGCAAGCGGTAGCAGTGCGAGAGCAAAAATGGATGACTTCAGTAAGAACAAATTAGTAATTCTTTTTCAGGTCCATACCGCTGTAAAGACTGGCGACTTGGGCTCCATATCCATTAAACATTTCCGTAGGGATCTTGGGAGCAAAAATACCGCGGCCATCACCCAACCGTCGCTCGGTCGCCTGACTCCAGCGCGGATGATCGACCTTCGGATTGACGTTGGAATAAAAGCCATATTCGCGCGGCGCTGATTTATTCCAGCTTGTGATGGGCTGCTTCTCAGTTAAGCGAATCGCAACGATGGATTTAGCACTCTTAAAGCCGTATTTCCAGGGGACTACGATGCGAACGGGTGCGCCATTTTGCTTCGGCAATACTTCGCCGTATAGGCCGAGGGTAAGCAGAGTGAGCGGATTCATTGCCTCATCTAAACGCAAGCCCTCACGATATGGCCAATCTAAGATAGGTCTTGCCAGACCCGGCATCTGTTTGGGATCTGCCAAGGTAATAAATTCAACATATTTAGCGGAGCCTAGGGGCTCTACCAGATTGAGTAACTTAGATAAGGAGTAGCCGTTCCAAGGAATCACCATTGACCACCCTTCAACGCAGCGCATCCGATAAATTCGCTCCTCAATGGGGGCTAATTTCAGCAGGGTATCCATATCAATCGTCATTGGCTTTTTAACCAGGCCATCGATTGTTACCGTCCACGGGCTTGTTTTGAAAGAGCCCGAACGTTTAGCGGGGTCACCTTTGTCGAGCCCAAACTCATAAAAATTATTGTAGGTGGTGACCTCTTTATATTCCGAGAGGGTTTCTTTAGTTGAGAATGGTGACTCGCTTACATTTTTTAGCTTTACCGCATCGGGATTGCTAGCAAATGCTTCCCGCGAAAACCAAGGCGCAAGCGCCAAACCCATACTTCCGGTCGCCGCAAGCCGAATTAATTCACGGCGCTGCTCAAAAATGGCTCTCGGCGTAATGCTGCTGGCCTCAATACTGGGATCGTGAAATGCCTTCATTGTTAAACCTTTACCCTAAATGGTGTGAAGTTAGTATTCGTATCATAAAAGTCTTCGCTCTCTATTTGCTTAAGCCGACGAACTACAGCATACGTTAAAGGAGTCGCCAATACCTCCCAGGCTGTTTTTAAGACATATTGAGCTAGGGCTACTTGAATAATTTCAGCAGTAGACCAGATTCCATAAAACGCAATCGCATAAAATAGACTGGAATCGACCAACTCCCCCACCACAGTAGACCCGATCGTGCGCGTCCACAAATGACGGCCCTGGGTCATGATTTTCATCTTGGCGAGTACGTAGCTATTGGAAAAGCTACCACACCAAAATGCCAACATGGAAGCTAAAGCAATCCGCCATGAGTTACCAAATACAGTTTCGAGCCCCTCTTGATAGTGGGCCATATAGCCGCCCGGCGCAACGGGAAGCGCAATGACAATCTGCGCCATGATGGCAGCAAAGGCGAGTGCCGTAAACCCTGCCCACACCGCCCTCCGGTCATACGCATAACCGTAAACCTCCGTCATAATGTCGCCAAAAAAATAGGCAATGGGGAAAAATAAGATGCCAGCCCCAAAAATGACAGGACCAAATAACGGAAGATCTAGCGTAGCAGTTTTGCCTGCCCCAATAAAATTACTGCATAGTAAAACCACCACAAAAGCAGCCAGAATCAGATCATAGTAACGGTGGCGGCGTTGCATAAAAATTAGGCAGTCTTCTAAGGCAGGATTTGGTTAAAAGTTGGATAATAGAACAGGATATCCCGATTTAATAAAAGACACAGGAAGCAAAAAATCAATGAGTAAGCCAATATTTCAGTGGGAAGACCCACTGATGCTAGACAGCCAGTTAACTAGTGAAGAACGGATGATTCGTGACGCCGCCTTTGAGTATGCCCAAGGTAGCCTTGCCCCACGCGTTCACGATGCCTTCCGAAATGAAACGACCGATCCCGCGATTTTTCGGGAAATGGGGGAGCTGGGCCTTTTGGGAATTACCATTCCCGAGGAATATGGCGGAGCCAATCTGAACTACGTTTCCTACGGCCTGATTGCGCGTGAAATTGAACGTGTTGACTCTGGTTATCGCTCCATGATGAGCGTCCAGTCCTCTTTGGTGATGGTACCTATTAATGAATTCGGCAGTAAGGCACAAAAAGAGAAGTTTTTACCCAAATTAGCCACTGGAGAATGGATCGGTTGCTTTGGCCTTACGGAACCCAACTACGGCTCAGATGCTGGAGCCATGATCACCCGAGCACGATCGGTTCCCGGAGGCTTTGAACTGACCGGATCAAAAATGTGGATCTCAAACTCACCGATTGCCGATGTATTTGTGGTCTGGGCTAAAAACGATGAAGGTCTGATTCGTGGTTACATCCTAGAAAAAGGCATGAAAGGCTTATCGGCACCAAAGATTACTGGAAAAATGAGCCTAAGGGCCTCTATTACCGGTGAAATCGTCATGGACAATGTCTTTGTCCCTGCTGAAAATGAGTTCCCTGAAATTACAGGCCTCAAAGGGCCCTTTACCTGCCTCAACTCCGCGCGGTATGGAATTGCTTGGGGCGTTTTGGGCGCTGCAGAAGATTGCTGGTTTAAAGCGCGGCAATACACCATGGATCGCCAGCAGTTTGGACGCCCTCTTGCCGCTAATCAGCTCATCCAGAAAAAACTGGCCGACATGCAAACGGAGATCACACTCGCCTTGCAAGGATGCTTGCGTTTAGGTCGAATGAAGGATGAGCACATTGCCGCTCCAGAAATTACCTCCATCATGAAACGCAACTCCTGTGGCAAGGCGCTTGATATTGCTCGCATGGCACGCGATATGCACGGTGGTAACGGAGTATCAGATGAATATGGGGTTATCCGCCATATGCTAAATCTCGAGGCGGTGAATACATACGAAGGAACGCATGACATTCACGCTCTCATTTTAGGTCGCGCTCAAACGGGTATTCAAGCCTTTAGTTAGGCCATTTAAATGTTCAGAAGAGAGGCTAATGAAATACTATTAGCCTCTTTTTTATGAACTGTATTTCGCTTTAATGGCTTTTGCAATAGTCAAAAACGCAGCATCGCTGTCTCCATCCAGCATGAAAGAGTCGGCAGAATCATAGCGCAGGAAATTGCGGCGAATCGAACCTTGGTAGGACGGGTCATAGTGCTTTACCAGCAAGTCCTCAACCAACTCGGCAAATCGACCAGCCTGCGCCTGTTCACACCACACACTGATTGCCTCATTACCGTAGCGTGCACGAAGCATGCCCAATTTATCTTCAAGATCTGCTGTATTGGATAAAAAGTGATGGTATTCACGCATCAACCATGACACTCGGGTGCTATTACTGGCGCGCACCTCGATGCACTCGCCCAAACGGATCCGCTCCATTAAGGCGTCAGGAATATGTACTCCGCCGACCTTTTTACTCTCCGACTCGACAAAGACTGCCCGACTAGGATCCAACTGCCGTAAGGCATTCCAAATACGAGTTTCAAATGCTTTTTGTGTGGGCTGCGGATCAATCGGATCACCGCCCAATACAGAGCCGCGATGGTTTGCCAAACACTCCAAATCAAGTACCTGCTCCCCCACTGCTGCAAGCTCATGCAATACCCGTGTTTTACCACTACCCGTCATGCCACAAATCACGCGAAAAGAAAAAGCCTCGGCCGCCTGAGCCAAATCGGCAATGACTTGCCTACGAAATCCCTGATAGCCGCCTTCAAGCTGGCTGGCCTTCCAACCAATGCGCCGCAAGATATGCGTAAAAGCGCCACTGCGCTCTCCTCCACGCCAGCAATAAATTAAGGGGCGCCATTCACGCGGCATCTCTAAAAAGTGTGTCTCCAAATGCTGAGCAATATTCTTTGCGACCAAGGCGGCTCCGCGCTTTTTCGCCGCAAAGGGTGATTCTTGTTTATAAAGAGTACCAATCAAAATCCGTTCTTCATTATCGAGAACGGGACAGTTGATCGATCCGGGAATATGATCCAAGGCAAATTCAGCCGGGGAGCGCACATCGATGACAACATCAAAAGCATCGATACCCGCCGCTAAATCGGCCGTCGACAAACGAGCGACGTCCGCGCTGCCTTTTTGGGACATACTAACGCAGCACTTTCAAAACCACCTCAGGCCAAGGCATCGATTTATTGCGCTCAAGATCAACCCACACCATGGTTGCGCCACCCGCAGCGCAAAGTAGCTGATCATCATCGTGATTGATGGGTAGCAATTCCATCGTATTGTAAATATCCACACTGGAATTACCAATGGAGCCAACATAGGTTTTAACGGATAAGTTACCAGGGTAGCTAGCTTGTTTGTAAAAATTACAAAAACCATTAACCATTAGCATGGCTTCTTTTTCTGCAGTGGAGCTAAAACCTAAAGAGGTAATCCACTCAATACGCGCTTGCTCCATATAGCGAAAGTAAACCGTATTGTTGATATGTCGATACGAATCCATATCACCCCACCGAATTGAAATGGTGGTTTCGTGAACGAGTTTTTTATTCTCGGGAATATCAATGCGCATCAACTAGCCTTTGTTTTAATAAAAACGAAACCGAATTAAGAAAGACGACCAAGCAAAGTATCCGCTAATTGATTCATGGCGTAAGCCAATTCAAAATCGAGTTCGGTTAGACCGCCAGCGCTATGCGTACTTAAGCGCACATCAACAGCGTTCCAGCAATTCGACCAATCAGGATGGTGATCCATTTTTTCTGCCTGCAGGGCGCAGGCCGTCATAAATGCGAATGCAACTGTAAAGTCGGGAAAAGTAAATCGTCGCACCAAACGATCGGGAGACAACTCGATCCCCCAGCTAGGAAGAGCCTGAAGACGCGTCTCCAGTTCGGATGGTGTCAGCAGGCTAGGCATGGAACTAGCCTAATTGGAGCGCCAATTGATACAAATTGGTTGAGCGGGCGCCAGAACGGCAGAATGCCAAAATCGGTTCTGGCATGGATTTTAGTAAACGATTCATTTCCTGTACTTGCGCCGGCGTCACTGCGCCAGGCACCACGGGCAAATAGGCGTAATTCAAGCCCAAAGCCTCAGCTTGGGCTGCGATATCCGCGTTTTTTGGCTGACCTGGACCTGCCTCGCCATCAGGACGGTTGTTGATGACGCTTTTGTAGCCCTGAGCAGCGATTTCCGTCAGCTGGGACGGATCAATTTGACCGGCTGTACCAAATGTGGGGTTGTGGCAAGTAATTGCGATACTCATTATTTCCTCGTGCGAATTGGCTTCAAACAAGCCACCATTCTAAAGCAGGCTATTTTTTATTGCCGCTAAAAAACCATTCACAAACCGCCATACCTACCAGCATTGCTAATACAAATACCAAGGCCTTCGCATGGCCACTACCAAGCGCAACTAAGGCGGGTCCTGGACAAAAACCCGCAATGCCCCAGCCCAATCCAAACAGAACACTACCAAGTACTAGGCGGTGGTCAATATCGCGACGCGTTGGCATCTGTAAGGCGTCGCCAAAAAAGCTTTGGGTACGCTTCTTGGCCACATAAAAAGCAAGGAGACCGACCAATACCGCCCCACCCATTACGAAGATAAGCGATGGATCCCACGCACCAGCCAAGTCCAAAAAAGCGAGAATCTTGGCTGGGTTACTCATACCCGAGACTAAGAGGCCCAGCCCAAATAACACGCCAATAAGATAATGGCTCAAAAGCCCAAAGGATTTGCGCATCATGATAAAACATGCCTAATTAGAAACACTGTCAAAAATCCAGCGCCCATAAATGACAATGTTGCTACCAACGATCTTGGGGATAGGCGTGACAAACCACAAATTCCATGACCGCTAGTACATCCGGATCCGTAATGCGCACCAAAGCCTACCAGCAGGCCAGCGGCTATAAGAGCGAACCACTCTGCTTCAATATACTGAATGGGATACATCGCAAATAAAAAACCAGCCCAAAAAGGCGCAGTCAATAAACCCGCAACAAAACATAGTCTCCAGAGCGAGTCGCCCTTTTGAAAACGAAAGATGCCGCCTACAATGCCACTGATACCCAAAATGCGGCCATGAAAATGAATGTAAAGTGCTGCAGCCAAGCCTAGAATGATGCCGCCAAATAAGGCGGGGCCAGGTGTAAAAGCGGTCCAATCTATTTGCATTTAATTGCTCCAATAAAATAGAAATGGTTTCTGAAGAGGTTATGCAGAAACGGTATATAGCATTACTATAACATTATATTTAAATATATAATGTAAAGATCTTGCCAAACCACCGAAGATCGACCAATGCGCCCCTCAGACAACTACTGACATGGGTTGGGGGCCAAACGCCATTGCAGATACAGCAAGGAAAGATAGGCGCCCAAGATAAAGCCGGGCAAGGCAATAAACGATGTCAATGCCAAGGTAGAAATCCCCGTCAAACCCTGACCTACTGTACAGCCCATAGCGGTAATTCCGCCAAAGCCCATCAATACTCCACCGAGCAAATGGTTGCCAGTATCCTCGGCATTCCGAAAGGACTCCCAACGAAAATTTTTACTCAAAATGGCGCTAATGGCTGAGCCGGTAATGATGCCGGCGACGGCGACGATGCCAATCGTTAACACCTTTGAAGTATCGCTATAGAGCATCAACCAATCCAATGTGAATGCGTACGGAGCCACAAAGGACAAACTTTCCATGCGACCGGTGTTAGTTAATAAAAACACCTCTTCCAAGGTATTGGGGTCTTCAGCCACATACCCAAGCGAACCCGATACCCACCAGATAGCGCAAATGCCTAGACCAATGCCAATACCGGCCAGTAGATTTTCAAAGGTCCAAAATGTTTTTTGCAGCAACGCATAGAGAATAAAAGCACCACCAATCAATAAACCCAGCAGCAGTTGCAAAATGGGTTTGGCAATCGATGTTTGCGCCGCAAGAATACTCGGCAAGTCCTGATTAGTTCCCGTGGTGAAAAATACGGTATCTAAGGTGTTCACTCGAATTACGCCCAAAAACCCACGCATTGTCATGTATGCACTCAGACCTAAAACTAAAAAAACAATGACCGATTTTAAATTGCCACCACCAATTCGAACCAAGGTCTTGCTGCCGCATCCAGAGGCTAATACCATGCCAATACCGAATAACACGCTACCAACAAATGCCGAAAGGTATAAAACACGACTACCAGTATAGATGGATTTAGAGGTGTCAATCAGACCGAAAAAGGCCATTAGCGCAACGCCTAATATTGCTACACCAATCGCAAGAGACCACTGCCTAAGGCGCGTCCAATTCGACATAATGAAGGCATCAGAAACCGCCCCCATGGTACAAAATCCCGTTTTTTGCATCAGTGCGCCCAGCACTAATGTGATGCCAAAGGTTGACCATAAAACTAATTTGCCTAAAGAGGCAATTGCTGCTGAATCCATGCTGAACTATTTCTTAAAAAGACTACGGATTAAATTTATAAAACTGTTTATTGAGGTAGGCGGTTACATCGGCCTCATCCTCTGGAAAAAGATCCAAGCGGAGCTCCGTATTACACATTGCCACCATCGCTTTTAAACGAGCAAAATCTTTAACCTTACGGTCGGACCGGGTGTAAATCATGTCTCCATTCCCAAAACCCGTTTTTTTAGCGTGGCAAGCGTAACACTTGGCTTGATCGATTGCCTTACCATTATTGATATTAGGAGCAGCAATAACATTACCAAAAGTAATGAACTGAACTAGGCAAGCCAACACAACAGCACTTAGGGTACGTTTCATGGGGAACCTCGACTCAAAATAGCGGTAAATACAACAACTACTCTATTTTAAGGCCCCACGGGAAAAGTTGCCTTATTCCGACTGAATCGAGAGGTAAACGTTGTACGCATTCATGCGGTTAGCAGCCCGAAATAGGGGCATTCCGTCATATTCAGACCAATCGGCCTTGGCGTAGGCCTCCTCAAAGGGATCTAAGTCGCGCGCGGCTGGACCCATCATTTCACGCAAATAAGTCAAATAGTTTCGGGTGAACTGGATATCTTGGGCCGGATTGGTGGAATATCCGCCATGACCCGGAACAATGATTTTCGGATTGAGCTTCTCAATCTCATTTAAGGCATCAACCCAGCCCCGACTGTCGGCATTGCCAACAAACGGGATGCGTCCCCGAAAGACCAAATCACCTGCAAAAAGCACTTTTTCAGAGGGTACATACACAATCAAGTCTTCTGGTGCATGCGCAGGCCCTACTCGACTGATCAAAAATTCAGTGCCGCCAATATTAATTGTTTTGTTTTTATCTATCCAAACATCCGCGCCGACTAAGCGGGTTTTATCATTTACCCACGGTGCAAAATCAACCCTTGAGGCAATTAAACGCTGTTTGGCAGTTTCAGATGCAAGGTAATTAATGCCTTCATTTTGCGCGTAAATGGTGGCCCCAACGCGTTTAAATTCTTGCAAACCATAAACGTGATCAGCATGGTAGTGAGTCAACACGACCGCAACAATTTTTTGATTCGTTATTTTTTTAATTTCTTGAATGAGCTTTTGCGCAAGAATTGGGGATCCTAATGCATCAATGACCAATACCCCTTTAGGCGTAACAACAAAACCCGCATTCGAGATGAAATTTTGATTCTCACGGCTACCCATTTCAGGCACGCCCTGAACAAAGTAGGTATTGGGCGCCACTTGAATCGCTCTCATTTGCACGGAATCAAGCGCCTTGGCAGAAGCTTGTGCCTGTGCAAAGCCCGTGGCAAGGAATGTAGAGCCGACTAATGCGCCAGCGAATCGTAAGAAATAATATATAAAACGCATTGCAGTGTTAATTTGCTCTCACCGTGAACCTCACGCGCCTGACTATGGGCGAATATAGGCAAAATTATTTTTGTATTGCAAATCCGCGATACGCACTACGCCCGACGGGGTGAAATCCGCATCCATGGTGAACTGGTCTTTTTTGAGATTACGATTTTTCAGCGTAATCTCACACACCTCAAAACGAACGCCGCGGGACTTTAATGCACCAACCAGCGGAGCGTATTCCACATTATTTTTGGTGTCCTTACCGCCATCCATCAAAATATCAACCCCGTTAGCATGGGTTACTACAGTGATTTTAGTGTCTGGAGAAACATCCAAATGATTGCGAATATTACGCAATCCTTTTAAGCCTTGAGCCTGCGCATCATCGATGTGATAAACCACCTGAGTTTGGGCAAGTGTGGCTGGCACAGCACCCACCAACAGACCAATACCAAGGAATGCATAACTTAGGGCTTTAATAAGGCGATTCATTCGTAAGTCTTTCAATATGGGTTGCAGTTACACGGGGGCCATGCCGGGATTACCAGCAACACCTTTAATCACCGGCTCATTGAGTTTGACGGCTTTCACGGTTTTCACATCCCTCAAGTGGCGTGCAATCACATCCCAAATCGGCTCGCCGCCAGCATTCTTAGCCTCTTCGCTAACCGGTGCCCAGCCTGCAACGCGGTAGGTCTTGCTCGCATCGATCAGCTTTCCATTTAGGCGCATCTCAGAAATGCGACTACCCATGCTGCCAGCAGGATCAATCGTGTATTGCAAACCACCCACTCGAACCATATCCCCACCTTGTTGGTAATATGGATCTGGATTGAATAAATTATCAGCCACATCCTCAAGAATAGTTTTGATCGTCTCCCCGGTCATATTCGTTACCGTAGTGTACGGATACGTAATCGCGGTTTGATCAAGTAAGTGCTCCATCGTAATGGGCTGACCTGGCAACAAACTCGTCCCCCACCGGAAGCCCGGAGAGAATGCGATCTCCGCATTCTTCTGCGCCATTAAGCCATCCAAAATCACTTGGTCAAAACTGCCATTAAAGTTGCCTCGGCGATACAAAGTACCTTCAGTAACAGCTAACTTTTCTGCCAACTTCGTCTCGTAAGGCGCGCGCATTTTTTGAATGAGCTGCGTCATGCCCTGGTCAGCAGGCAAGAGGTTGGAAAAAATCGGTAATAACTTATAGCGGAAATCAACCGCCTTGCCGCCCTTTACATCAAAGTCCAACACTCCTAAAAATTTTCCGTTTGATCCAGCGTTAGTCACAAGGGTAACACCCCCCGCATTTTTTACCTTTACCGGAATAGGAACGCCGTCGTGAGTGTGCCCTCCCATAATGGCATCTAAACCGCGTACGCGAGAAGCCATCTTTAAATCCACATCCATGCCGTTATGCGAAAGCAATACAACTACCTTAGCACCTTTACCTTTAACCTCATCGATCATCTTTTGCAGATTCTCTTCTTGAATACCGAAGGTCCAGTCGGGCGTGAAATAACGTGGATTTGCAATCGGCGTGTATGGAAACGCCTGTCCAATGATCGCAACTGAAATCCCATTCATATTGCGGATCACATACGGACTAAATACGGAATCACCAAAGTCCGCTGTTTTAATATTTTGAGCTATGAACGACACTTTGCCCTGAAAATCCTTTTGCACGATTTCCATGACGCGTTTTTCACCTAAAGTCATCTCCCAATGGGCTGTCATAATGTCAACACCCAAATTGAGCGCTGCATCAACCATATCCTGACCATTAGTCCAGAGCGATGTGCCGGACCCTTGCCATGTATCACCGCCATCCAGTAATAAAGCGCCTGGTCGCGTTGCTTTGAGCTGCTTGACCAAAGTGGACATGTGCGCAAAGCCGCCCATCTTGCCGTAATTCTGTGCGGCAGCAGCAAAGTCTAGGTATGTAAATGCATGCGCATCACGCGTTCCGGGCTTAATTCCATTTGCCTTTAAAAAATATTCGCCCACCAAATGCGGTTCTTTGCCTTTTTGCGCGCCAATACCCAGGTTCACATTGGGTTCGCGAAAGTAGATGGGCAATAACTGCGCATGGCAGTCGGTGAAATGCAGGAGATGGACATTACCAAATTTTGGCAAATCATAAAACTTCTGCGCCGCGCTTTGCGCGCTCGTAAAATTGGATTGCAAACTCATTCCGCCGGCCGAAGCAAAAGCCAAGGCCTGCATAAACTCACGACGATTTAATGACATTTCTTTTTCCTATTACTAAAACAGGCCTTGCGGCCTGTTTTGATTTGTATTATTTATTTACAGGAGACTGAGGGTCAAGCAATAAAGCCATAACATCCTGAATTTGCTTTTCATTTAAGAGCTTGAAGTGTGCAAAACGCGGCATGTTGCTGCAGGCGTTGTACGCTTTTGAGTTATTGATGCGGTTCCAGGTGTACTCAACCACCTCTTTGGAATAGCCACGCATCTTGCCGTAATTCCATAAGCTCGGGCCAATATTGCCGTACGAAATCTCTGCTTTGTTGATCTGATGGCAGTTATAGCAACCACCGCCAACTGCAGAGCCAGGCTTATCGGACCATGTTGCGCCGCGACCACTTTGCGCAATCTTTTCGCCATTCTTCCAGTCACCAATGTACTTACCATCAGACGGTTGTATAATGGTTGCCATATTGATTTTTTCAATCTCGGCGCGTTTGGCATCGGTTTTGGAATCGCTTAGATTTTTAGAATCGGAACAAAATTTTTGGGTTTCATCCTGATCCAATCGATCAAGCCCTGCTTGACCTTTCGCCTCAAAACCCGACTTCATCATTTTGTCGTAAGCACTTTGCGCTTGCGCCGAAGCCAATGGCAATGCGAGTAATGTCGCGGAAATAAGTATTGTTTTTTTCATGATCATGTTCTCCGGCGAATTAACGCTTCAATCCTGGTGTATTTACAAGCCCGCCATTGGCATTGACCGCCATATACATCGACAAAGCAATGGTGTTGTCGGAAATATAAATAGGCTCTGGGAAACGTTGCTGACGATAACAGTCATTCAAACGGCGTTGCATTGTCCAGAAATTACCGCTAGACACGCGGTATGCTGGCCAATACCCCCATCCGAGGGCAGCGCCCTGTGGCTTGGTAATATTGGGAAGATCTTGTAAACGGATGCGTTTGTTGTCTTCCGCATGGCATGAGGCACACGAGAAGTCCATTGGACCGCCTTGGAAGAAGAAGGATTTCTTACCCAGTTCGTACATCTCTTTTTCTTTAGGGTGCTTCACGGATACCTTGATCGGCATTCCTTTAGAGTTGGCTACAACATAAGCAACAACCGCCTCAATATCCTTACGCTTGCCTTTCTCAAAGCCTGCCTTAATAATTTCATTGGCATCGTAGCCTTGCAACTTCACCATGCACGTTACAAGACGTGACTCGAGATCTTGCACCTTATTCGTATCTTTAAAGTAACGCGGTAATTCAGCGGAAGCGCCCTTCACTACGCCGGGACCCTTCCCTAAGTCGCATTTCTGCAAACTCACGTTTTTCGGTCCCATAGGCTTTTTCCAAATCTCTTCACCGGCCGCATCATATAAGTCGGCGGGGTTACCATCTGCAATCATTTCGCGGTATTTGGCAATTTCATCGGTAGCTGAACCCGATGGGGCAGTCGCCGACGGCGCTTCATTTTTAGATGGGCTGGTACAGCCCTGCAAAATTGCAAATGATGCAATAACAACTCCATAAGCAAGGTGCTTATTCATGGTAACCCTTTCGTCTTAATGCGAATCTAAACTGATTTATGCAACTGTTGCTTCGTCGGTACGCTTGTCACCGCGGTTATCAACCCAGCTCACAACCACTTTATCGCCCTTGGCACCTTTGTATTTGAAGTTCAAAAATGGGTCTTTGGATACCGCAGGACCAAATTCACCTTTGAAAACATCCTTACCTTGGGCTTTTACATTAACGGTGCTAATAAACCACTGCGGAATAGTTTTGCCAGCAGCATCTTTACGCTGACCAGATTCCATATCGTGTTTCATCAAAATCTTTACATCAACTACACCACCAGCTTCAGTCGCTCTAACGCGCATTGGATCAGCCATTTTGCTTCCTCTCTAATAATCTGTATTTTGAAGTTTTTACTTTTATCTCATCAGTGTGTCGTAATTAACCGCCACAACCACCGAGAGTGACCTTCACTTCTTTCATGGACATAAACCACTTGCCATCGGCCTTTACTACTGCGTAAACATTAGATGTTTGACCCATTTTGATGCGAGTGGTTACAAATGGCTCAGTGCCAGCTGGAATAAAGAACTGCGCTGCTAAGGCGCTGGGGTTCTTCTCTACCAAAATAGCCATTTGATCTGCCTTTAGTGTGGTTGAGATGCCCACTGGCACCACAGCCCCGTTTTCGGCAATATCGGGCGCATTAAGGGTAACTGCGCCTGACTTATCAGGAGATCCGGCATTCAGGCTCTTGAATACATCATCCAAACTTTTGCCTTCAAAAGCGGCCTTATTCCATTCTTGAGCTTGCGCTTCAGAAATCAGACCAGCAGAGGCCATAAGCCCGAACACTGCTGAGTACTTTAAAAGATTACGACGCTGCTGATTCATAAAAACTCCTTTATTAATCTACCTTTGATCTCAATGATATTAACTATTTAACACTTTAAAAGTTATTGTCAATTCTACCTACATTATTTACCAGTCAGCATCCACTCAACCAGAGCCTTCGCATCCGCATCGGATAACTGATCTTGTGCCGGCATTGGAATAGCGCCCCAAACACCCGAACCACCCTTTTTCACCTTCGTGACCAATTTGGCAAGCGCATCAGCCTGACCCTTGTATTTTCCAGCAACCTGCTCGATCGAGGGCCCCACCAGCTTTGCTGCAGGCGCGTGGCATGCAGAGCAATTTTCCTTCTTGAAGAGTGCGGCGGGCCCTGTTTCTGGGGCGGCCATGGCTACAGGCATGATGCCAACACCTGTCGATCCAGGCAACTTGGCTAGGGGCGGTTTAGTGGTATCAACACCTAAATAAGGGCCGTATTGACGATTCTGTAATGCAATGTTGTCATGCGCATTGCGGGCGTAATCTGGCAAAGTTGAACCAATCTGAACAAAGGCGGTGCAATTGCTCATACATGGCTTCGCATTAACGTCCGGCTTGCCATTCACACTCCACATACCGTGCTGCAAGGTCATGCCATTGCGATTAGGCATTTTGGCCTGAACTTCCTTGATATTCGTGTTGCTAAGCACAAAATCATCTGGAACAATTTCACCCAAACTCAGGATGTATGCCACCAAGGCATAAGTATCGTCATAACTCAGGGATCGCGGCGCATTCCATGGCATTGCCCGATAAATGTAATCCCAAAGGGTTGAAACCGTTGCCACCTTCATCAAGGTAGTGCGCTGCGGCTGCTTCATGTCCGACAAAGATGCCACTTTGCCTGTTTTGATATCGTCCTTTGATGTGCCGCCCGCAATCGGCGTGAACACTTCATTGGATTCGCCAAAAGTACCATGGCAGCTTGCGCATTTGGCCTCCCAAATGGCCTCACCGTTTTTCACGGATCCTGACCCTTTGGGCAGACCTTTGAAGTCAGGCCGCACATCGATATCCCATGCTGCAACCTCGGCCGGAGTGGCTGCCCTGCCAATGCCCGGAAATTGACTGGAACCTGATGACGTTCCTTGCGCGTATACGAATCCCGCACCAAGACTGATCAGGGCTGCGAGAGTCAGATGCGAGCCTAATTTAGCCAACTTGTACATTGCTCACCTCGCCGTTGGAATCCAATTTCCACGATTGAATTGCGTTGTTATGGTAGATGGAGCGGGTGCCGCGAACATCTCTCAACATCTTAATTGAGGGTTGAACATAACCGGTTTCATCAATCGCGCGGGACTGCAAAATCGCTGGCGATCCATCCCACACCCAATCGATATTGAATCGCGTGATCGCCTTACTCAAAATAGGCGTCTCTAAGCGAGCTGTTTTCCAATTATTGCCACCATCAAATGAGACATCAACGCGTTTAATTTTTCCACGACCAGACCATGCCATACCGGTAACGTTGTAAAAACCCTTGTCCAGCAACTGCTGACCACCAGATGGGGTTGTAATTACCGATTTGCACTCCTGAATCGAGGTGTATTGACGGTGCAAGCCATTGGGCATGAGATCAATGTAATGAACCGCCTCGTCCTTAGATGCATAAGGCATATCGCCTACCTCTAAGCGACGAAGCCACTTTACCCAACTGACGCCCTGAACTCCAGGCACTACTAAGCGCAATGGGAAGCCATTTTCTGGGCGCAGCATTTCACCGTTCATACCCCAAGCAACAATAGTGTCTTTAAGTGCGCTATCTAAATTAATCGTGCGCGTCATTCCGGAGCCATCACCGCCTTCAGCCAGAAGGTACTTGCCTTTTTTGAGGTCGGCGCCGCACTCATCCAAGAGGACTGATAACGGTACGCCCGTGAATTCACAGCATGAAAGCATGCCGTGTGTGTATTGAACAGTAGGTACGGCAACGTTTCCCCACTCCAAGCCGGTATTGGCGCCGCATTCAATAAAGTGAAAGCGCGATACGGATGGCATACGCATTAAGTCACTCATGGTGAACACGCGCTCATTCTTAACAAGCCCATTAACCATCAGGCGATGTTTGTTTGGATCCAGGTTGTACCAACCTTGATGGTGACGCTCGAAATGCAAGCCATTTGGCGTAGTCATGCCAAAGAGGCCTTGGAGCGGCGTAAACGCAACAGAAGCGGCAGAAACGCGCGTCAAACCAGGCGACTCTCTGCGAATGAGATTGGATTCGTATACCGAAGGCAGTCCGTAGGGCATGGTCGCTACATTTTTACCGAGCGTAGTTTGCCATTCTTGCTTTTCAAGAATGGCAGGATCACCCTCGCCTGCGGCAAAGACAGCTGGCGCAGCCAAACCAGCCGCACCGCCAAGGGCAGATAAAAATCCTTTGCGCAAAAAACCACGGCGACTTTCATCTAGGCCATTCTGATTCACATCAGCAATAAAGTCCTGAGAAATAAAGTGCTCAGGGGCCTTACGTAGCCGAGTTTGTCCCTTTGGCTTTTCGGTATATTTAATATCTTCTGAATTCAGTTCCAGTTGACTCTTGCTCATCGTATTGAATACTCACTCAGTAATTTAAAAGGAACTACACATTCATCTCATCAACAACACGCGCACACACCGTCTGGCAAATCTCCAAGGTGGCTTCATCCTGAATGGAATAGAACACCGTAACACCCTCTTTACGCCGAGCCAAAATACCGGCGCGGTGTAGCGAAGCTAAATGACGCGAAATATTTGCCTGACTTGAGCCACAAACATCCAATACGTCATTAACGGATTTTTCACCGTCACACAAGGAGTAAATAATTTTTAGGCGCGATGGCTCTGCTAAGAGACTAAAAAATTGAGAAACCTGCGAAAATACTTTTTCCATCACCTTAGGCGATAGTTTTTTAGTCTTAATTTTGATTTGGGTGCTCATGGTTTATGAATTTAATGAAACATTATATGCACATATACGCATATTTGAACTGCGTAATACCCTCGCGTATATAGTGACTTACCCTAGATAGCCATTAAAATTGTCCCGACGCCCTATGTCTAAAATGAGCCTGTGTTAGATAACCAAGCTATATTCCTCTCCCTAAAGCTTGCCGCTTGCACTTTAGTGCTGATTCTGCCATTTGGAATCTGGCTAGCTCACCGCCTCGTCAATATGGGCAGAGCGAAGCCATGGATTGAGGCTGGCTTAGCGCTTCCGTTAGTATTGCCGCCGACTGTGTTGGGTTACTACCTCCTTGTCGGCCTAGGCGATGCCAGCTTCTTTGGCTATCCGCTCATATTCTCCTTTGAGGGAATATTGCTCGCATCACTCATAGTGAACTTGCCGTTTGCCGTACAACCAATCCAACGGGCATTTGAAGCCATCAAACCCGAGGTGCGCGAGGCGGCGCAAGTCAGTGGACTATCGAACTGGCAAGTATTTCGCTTAATAGAGCTGCCACTGGCATGGAGAGGGGTAACCAGTGCGGCGGTCATGACCTTTGCGCATACCCTTGGGGAATTTGGCGTCATATTGATGGTTGGCGGCGCCATCCCAGGAGAAACGAAGACGGCATCAATTGCGATTTACGATAAAGTCCAAAGCTTTGATGTGGCAGGAGCAGGCTTACTCTCACTCATTCTGCTTGGCATCTCGCTAATCGCAATAGCGATTTCCTATGGCATTTTCGGCAAACATCGCTAATGCTAAAAGTGCGCATCCAACAGCAGCATCCCATGCCGCTCCAGCTCAAACTGGAGTGCGGCCAAGGGGAATTGCATGCTTTAGTGGGGCCATCCGGTAGCGGAAAAACGAGTGCATTGCGTACTATCGCAGGCTTACGGCAACCAAGCTTTGGTCATATTGAATGCAACGGACAGGTTTGGTTTAGCGCATTAGAAGATGGTCTTGCAAAGTCCATTAACCAGACGCCAGCAAAGCGTTCTTGCGGTTTTTTATTCCAGCAGTATGCGTTATTCCCTCATTTATCAGCGCTGGAAAATGTACTGATACCGCTACAAAATTCACATCAGTCTGGCTCTGAAAAAAATGCACTAGCACTAGAATGGCTCGATCGCATGGGTATTTCAGATCTTGCAAAACGGATGCCTAGCGAGCTCTCAGGCGGACAGCAGCAGCGCGTTGCCCTTGCGCGCGCACTGGCTAGGCAACCCAGCATTCTATTATTGGATGAGCCCTTTTCCGCCATCGACACCCCTACACGACAAGGTCTATATAAAACCCTAGCGGAACTTCGAAGCGACTTACAAATTCCAATTTTACTGGTGACGCATGACTTGCGCGAAGCGGCTTTACTAGCGGATCGCATTACTGTTATCGACAAAGGAATTGGTCTACAAACCGCAAGCCCAGAAAATTTATTTCGAAAGCCCCGCAACTCAAGGGTTGCAGAACTGGTCGGCATTAGCAATTTGTTTTACGGAGAATTTAATCAGGGCAAATTGCGCTGGCAAGACTCTTCCCAAGTGTTTAACGTGCTAGATAAGAATAAAATCCCTGCCAATAGCGTTGTAGCTTGGGTTATTCCACAAAGCGGTATTAGTGTCAGCCGTATAAAGTCGGCTAACAGCTTAAGCACGCGAGTAAACGAAATTAGCACCTTAGGCCAAATAGCTGTCATTCGATTTTCCACTCTAGATGGAAATCAAACTATTATTTGGGAGGCCTCCTCAGCCGAAATAAAACGACTTGAGCTGGTAGTTGGGGCGCTTAGTGAAATTGAACTGGACGGCGAGCAGATTCATATCATGCCGATTAGACCCATTAATGATCCACGTCGGTTTACGAGCAGCATCCCCAAATAAACAAAGCAGAGCAAAAATGCTAAGCTTTGTTTATAAAGTGAACCTTAAACTATTTTTTACTATCCGTATTGATGCCTAGCAGTGGATAAGCCGGACAAAAACGAAATATTCCCGTAAGCAAGGGAATTACGCCAATCCAGCCCCACAACCCAACGGTGCCTGTAGCGGCAAGAATAATAAGAACAAGTCCAGCGATGATTCGTAAAGCACGATCGGCATTACCTACATTGCATTTCATATTAAACCTCCTGTTGTAATGAATTTGAGCTTACTTACGGCAATAATGCTTATAAAGTAGCGCCATCACTGCTGCCGCAATAGCGCTGGATAAAGAGTAATAAATTAACTTACCTTCGCGACGCGTTTGAACAAGCTCCTCGTTACGCAAGACGGTCAATTGTTGCGATAAGGTTGGCTGATGAATATCTAAAATATCTTCCAATTCGCCTACGCACTTCTCGCCTTGGCTAATTTCACACAAAATCAACATGCGGTCTGGGTTCGATAAGACTTTCATCAAGCGGCAAGCCTCGTCGGCAGAGGTGCGCATGAGCTCAAGGTCAATGGTTGCAGGCATCGCAATTCCTATAGTGCGTTTAATGGAATTTTTAGGTATGACACGCCATTAGACTCTTTTGGCGGCATATGACCTGCCCGAATATTAACTTGAATCGAAGGCAGAATTAATACCGGCATTTCCAAGCTAGCATCACGCTTAGTTCGCATTGCCACAAACTCATCCTCAGTCACGCCATCACGCACATGAATATTGGACCGCTTTTGATCCCCCACTGTACACTGGTACTGAGGGTCTCGTCCGCTGGGCGGATAATCATGGCACATAAATAATGTAGTGCTCGGCGGATATCGCAAAATAGACTGTATGGATTGATACAATTGATTTGCACTGCCACCAGGAAAGTCGCAACGTGCGGTTCCCACGTCAGGCATGAATAAAGTATCGCCAACAAAAATATTATCGCCGATCTCATAAGCCATGCATGCAGGGGTGTGGCCAGGAACGTAAAGGGCTTTAAACGATAGATTGCCAAAAGAAATGGGCTCCCCCTCTTTGATCAGGACATCAAACTGTGTCCCATCAACGGCCACGTCTTCAAGGTTAAAGACGTTCTTAAATACTTTCTGAACTGCGGTTATGTGATCGCCAATAGCAATTTTTCCGCCCAGCTTTTCTTGAAGGTATGGGGCTGCAGTTAAGTGATCTGCGTGCGCATGGGTTTCTAAAATCCACTCCAAGCGCAATTCCTTCTCTTTTATAAATGCAATCACCTCATCAGCGGAAACGGTCTTAGTCCGCCCGGATTTTGGATCGTAATTAAGAACCGAGTCAATCACAATGCATGGCGATCCTTCGGACTCATACACAACATACGTGTAGGTCCACGTTTGTGGATCAAAAAACGCTTTTACGATGGGCTGTTTATTAGAGTTCATAGGGTTAGTATAACACTATATTTAAATATATAATATAAAAATGCACATTATTTAAATGGGGTGGATACTAGTGTTTATGGAAAACATCAGTGCGATTAGCGTGGGGTTAGGTGCCTTTGTTGGCTTTATGATGGCATTAACTGGTGCCGGGGGTGGCATTCTCTCCGTACCGCTCCTCGTTTTTGCGTTAAATTTGACTGTGGCGAGTGCGGGCCCCATCGGCTTGCTTGCGATCGCGATTGCGGGCTCATTAGGGGCCGTCATCGGCTTGCGTGCTCGCATTTTGCGTTACCGCGCGGCCATCGTCATGGCAGTGCTTGGCGTTATTCTCTCGCCTATAGGCATTTATATTGCGCAACGCGTACCTAATACCCCTCTATTAATAGTCTTTGCGGCTTTGTTAAGCATCGTTTCTATGCGCATGCTGTTAGAAGCCCAGAATGAAATCGCCGGCAAGCGGGCTAGTAGCTTGCCAAATCCACCATGCAAGCTGGATCAAAGCATTGGACGCCTTATTTGGTCGGTACCGTGCGCAAGATCGTTAATGACTGCTGGGGCCGTGGCTGGTTTTTTATCTGGCTTACTGGGTGTGGGCGGCGGTTTCATTATTGTGCCGGCACTAAAAAAACTGACAGACCTACCCATGCAATCGATTGTAGCTACGTCACTTGGGGTTTTATCCATGATTGCAATTACTGGCGTTGCTAGCGCAGCAGTATCTGGGCACATGCAATGGTCAATTGCAGTGCCTTTTGCGATGGGTGCGGTAGTGGGCATGGTGGCAGGCGGCTTGATTGCCAAACGGATCAGCGGCCCCCGCATTCAACAGGCTTTTTCTATATTTACGCTATTTATTGCAATGAGTCTTTTTTATAAAGCCACCCTCTAAAGGAGTCAGTGATGCAAATTTCATGTCCCCACTGCAATCGGCAAAATCGCTTCCCCGTAGATCGTATAACCCAAGATCCAGCGTGTGGAGCCTGCAAAAAATCGCTACTGTCACTGCCTGTAGAATTAAATCAAGCAAACTTTTCAGAAATGATTACTCAATCGGCGCTGCCAGTATTGCTCGATTTTTGGGCGCCCTGGTGCGGTCCATGCAAACAATTTGCACCCACATTTGCCGCGGTCGCCGAACGCTTCGCCAACCAGCTTATATTTGCCAAAGTGAATACAGAGACGGAGCCGGTGCTGGGGGCCCAATTTCAGATTCGGTCGATCCCAACCCTAGCCGTATTCAAGTCGGGGCAAGAGTTAGATCGCATTAGCGGTGCCCTACGCCCTCCAGAGTTAGAACAGTATGTTCAAACCATATTGCGCAAATGGAAGGCCTAAAGCGGTTTACGAGCCACCAGTCCTAACAGGGCTGACATACCAGTGTGCTTTGGCCCTTCCGTCAATATTTTTTCATACACGGATAAATCAATGATATCCATTCCGAGTACTAGATCGCGAATCAAGGACTCTGTATAGAGATGATCCAGAAGAGATGGTCCGCCAGTTTTGTACTCCAGTTGCTTTGGGGTATAACCTTGCAATATCAATATACCGCCCGGCTTTAACGTTGATCGCATTTGATCAAATAGGCGGACGCGCATTGCTGGATCGGCAAACTGAATAAAAATAGCGACAACCGCATCGTAATAATTCGGCCTCCATTGCCAACTGTCGCTTGATGCCAAGGCATAATTCACCTCCACCCTGGACTCTCGCGCCAATTTTTTTGCTTTCGCAATCGCAAGCGTTGAAAGATCAAAGGCGTCGACTTGCATACCTTGCTTAGCCAGCCAAACACTATTGCGACCCTCGCCATCGGCGACGCAAAGAACTAAGTTATCTTTATTTAAATAAGAACTCGCCTGATCGCGCAAATATTCATTTACCGCTTTACCAAAAATATAGTCGGGCGTATCAAATCGCTGATTCCAAAAATCAGCGCCATCTGAAAATGCACTCATCTAACGCACCCTCCGAATAACTGATCCCATTAAAAAAGGCCGCAGAAAGCAGCCTAATTCACTTGAACCGTAAATGGTTAATAAGTTTATTTTTTAAAGCCGCCGCGTAGGTCATTTATCAAATCTTCGACATTTTCTAAGCCTACCGCAATTCGGACCAGCCCATCTGTAATCCCTGCGGCTTTGCGCGCCTCAGGACTCACTCGGCAATGGGTAGTTGAGGCGGGATGTGTAATGGTGGTTCTGGTATCACCTAAATTAGCCGTGATGGAGCATAAGCGGGTTTGATCAATTAACTTAAAGGCGGCCTTTTTTCCGCCCTTAAGGGTGAACGACAAAATAGCTCCCCCTGCTTTTTGTTGGCGTTTTGCCAAAGCATGTTGCGGATGCGACTTCAGGCCGGGGTGGTAAACCCGTTCAACCCCAGTTTGTTTTTCAAGCCACTGCGCTAAAGCTAATGCATTGCTACTTTGCTGCTTCATGCGCAAATCCAATGTTTCTAAGCCCTTTAAAAAGACCCACGCATTAAAAGCCGACAGAGTAGGTCCGGCAGTACGAACAAACGGGAACACCTTATCCGTTACAAATGATTTTTTACCTACGATCGCGCCGCCCAAAACACGGCCCTGCCCATCCAAATATTTTGTTGCGGAATGAATCACCACATCCGCACCCAATTCCAGAGGTCTTTGTAGTGCAGGCGTACAGAAGCAATTGTCCACCACGAAGAGGGCATTGGCTTTCTTAGCAATTTTAGAAATCGCTTTGATATCAGCAATTTCAGTGAGTGGGTTTGAGGGCGTTTCTAAATAAAACATCCGGGTGTTGGGCTGCACTGCAGTTTGCCACGCCTTGCTATCCGATAAATCAACGTAACTAGTGGTAATACCAAATCGACCCAATATGCTGGTAAAAAGCTGAATTGTTGCACCAAATACCGAGCGCGAACAAACCACATGATCGCCCGCTTTTAAATGCGCCATGGCTGTAGTCATAATGGCAGCCATTCCGGATGCGGTGGCAATGCACGCCTCACCACCCTCCAGCGCAGCAAGGCGATCTTGAAACATGCTAACCGTTGGGTTCGTAAAGCGGGAATAAATAAAACCCGTTTCTGCATTAGCAAAGCCTTTTTCTGCCTCTTCTGCGCTATCAAAGCAAAAGCTAGAAGTCAGATACAAAGCTTCAGAGTGCTCTTGGTACTCCTGTGAACGCTTTGTTCCGGCGCGAACTGCGATCGACTCAAGAGCCAGTTTTGAAAAATCCGGGCTGGGACGTTTAGATAAGGATTTACTGGCCATAGTTTTGGTATTTAATCTTCGGTTGCTAAATGCAAATGTAACTGGGATCGCGCAAAATCACCAGGATCGTTTTGGCGATCCGCTTGTGCGGTTTCGGTATTACGCGCAGCCTCAAGGGCATCCAAATAAGACTCATTGATATCGCCCGTAATATAGTGGCCATCAAAGCAAGAAGCCTCAAAATGAGTGATGTCGGGATTGATATCTCGAACGGCTTGCTTCATATCTTCAACGCTTTGATAAATCAATTGGTCTGCGCCAATCATCTTATTGATCTCCGCATCCGTTCTGCCGTAGGCCACTAATTCACTGCGGGTCGGCATGTCAATGCCGTAGACATTCGGATAACGAACCGGTGGCGCCGCGGATGCAAAAATGACTTTCTTAGCACCCGATTCACGAGCCATTTGCACGATCTCATAAGAGGTGGTGCCTCGCACAATCGAGTCGTCGACAATGAGGACGGTCTTATCTTTGAATTCAATCCGCATGGCATTGAGTTTTTGACGCACCGACTTTCGTCGCACCGCCTGTCCTGGCATGATGAAGGTACGACCAATATATCGATTTTTAAAAAAACCTTCACGGTAGCTAATTCCAAGGCGTTTGGCTACCTGCATAGCCGCCGGGCGACTCGAATCGGGAATTGGCATTACTACATCAATCTCACTAACGTCGGTTTCGGAACGAATTTTTTCAGCAAGGTAATCGCCCATGCGCATGCGGACGTTATAGACCGTGACACCATCAATGGTGGAATCTGGTCTAGCCATATAAACATATTCAAAAATGCAAGGATTTAAGACGGCTCCGGAGATGCACTGGCGCGCCGTAAAGTTTCCATCCAGATCAATGTAAATCGCTTCGCCTGGAGCAACGTCCCGCACAAAAGTAAAACCCAACCCCTCTAGCGCAACAGACTCGGATGCTACCATCCATTCGGGGCCGTCTGGACCATCAATTCGGCCGATGCATAAAGGACGAATACCAAACGGATCCCGAAACGCCAATAGGCCGTAGCCGGCAATAAGGGAAACAACAGCATAGGACCCCTTGACTCGACTAGCAACGCCAGCAACCGCCTTAAACATCGACTCCTCATCTAATGCCGAGTTGTTGGTTTCTTTTTGCAATTCATCTGCCAGTACATTCAGCAGCACTTCCGTATCAGAGCTGGTATTAATATGGCGACGATCGCGATACGCCATTTCGGTACGCAAAATGGGGGCATTCGTCAAGTTGCCATTGTGGGCCAAAATAATCCCGTACGGTGCGCTGACGTAAAAGGGTTGCGCCTCTTCCTCGCTGCTTGCCGAGCCGGCCGTAGGATAGCGTACCTGACCAATGCCCGCGTTACCAACGAGGCTTCGCATATTACGCGTTCTAAATACATCGCGGACAAGGCCATTAGCCTTGTGCATAGTAAAAGAATTGCCATTCATAGTTGCAATACCAGCAGCGTCTTGACCGCGGTGCTGCAACAGCAGGAGCGCATCATAGAGCAACTGATTAACCGGGTAACGCGAAACACTTCCGACAACGCCGCACATATCGTTTAACTCCCTGAGGGTGGTGGTGCTGGGGTAACAGGTGGCGGAGCGCCCAGTCGAGTGGCCCAATCTGCAGGCAACCAAACTTGTATTACGGCCATCGCCACGTCAATTGCAGGTCGAGTAAATGCGTCTTTCCAGGCTGCCGTTTGTGGAATGGGCGTTAGCATAGCAAGAGTGGATAAAACCACTACTATCAATGCGCCGCGCACTAATCCAAAGGCTAAACCTAAAAACCGATCTGTTGAGCTTAATCCAGCTGAAATCATGATTTTTTGAATCATTGCGCCTACAAAATTGCAGGCAATCAGCACCAAGATAAATAGAATTAAAAAACTGAGTCCTAAGCGCAACATCTCATCCAGTTGAAATGTGGAAAGCCATTCACTAGCCAAATAATTGCTGTAGTGATAGGCAATCCATGCGGCAATAAACCAAGCAGCAAGCGCCAACACCTCTTTGAAAAAACCGCGATAAATACCTACCAAAGCAGACGCAATCAAAATAGCGAACGCAAAATAATCAACTGATGTGAGCTTGAGAGCAGTAATTATTTCCATAGCGAATCTCCGGACGGGATAACCATCACTGCTTACCTACCTCAACAATACGTGGAGTAAGGCCCATTGCCTTAATTTTCTTTTCAGCCGTTTCCGCTGAGTCCCTGTCAGCAAAAGGACCCGCGCGCAAAGCATACAACTTCGTGCCGTCGGCGGCA
>JAUYRJ010000038.1 GCA_030696845.1 Polynucleobacter sp. | reverse complement strand
AAACTCCGCGCGCACGTAATCCGATAAGCCCATCCAACTGAAGGCCGCCAATAAAACAATCAAGAGCCAGATGCTCGGCGTAAAAATCGAGGCAAAAATAATCAATAAATAAAGTTCAGGCATCGCCGACCAAATCTCAATCGCACGCTGCGAAATCAAATCAAACTTACCCCCAAAAAATCCCATCAGCGCGCCGGTGATAACG
Organism: Polynucleobacter sp.; assembly: GCA_030696845.1. Taxonomy (GTDB): domain Bacteria; phylum Pseudomonadota; class Gammaproteobacteria; order Burkholderiales; family Burkholderiaceae; genus Polynucleobacter. The sequence goes on along the minus strand of JAUYRJ010000038.1, from coordinate 23,737 downwards.
CCCACGGTCACACCCACTGCGGTTAGCGCCAGCCCAAACAGAATCGATAAGCGAAAGCCATAAATTAAACGTGACAACACATCGCGACCACGGTCATCGGTGCCGAGCCAGTTTTCCGCGGAAGGCGCTGCGGGATTAGGCGATTTGGAAAAATAATTGAGCGTCTCAAAACTATAGGGAATCGGCGGATAGATCGCCCAGTTACCTTGAGTCGTAATATTGCGCCGGATATCGGGATCCAAGAAGTCGGTGGGTGTCGCAAAGTCACCGCCAAATACCGTCTCTGGCTGGCTTTGCAAAATCGGAAAATAAAACTGCCCCTGATAGCGCACAACCAGTGGCTTATCGTTGGCGATCAATTCCGCGCACAAACTCAGCCCGAACAAGATCGTAAAGATCCATAGACTGGCATAGCCCATTCGATTGGCTTTAAAGCGTTGCCAGCGACTCACGATCCGCCTCCTGCGCCAAACTGAATGCGGGGGTCAACCAAGACGTAACACAGATCGGAAATTAATTTCGTCACCAAGCCAATTAAGGTAAAGAGGTACAAGGTGCCAAAGACCACGGGATAATCGCGGCGCATCACCGACTCATAGGCTAAGAGCCCTAGACCATCCAAAGAAAACAGGGTCTCGATCAGCAATGATCCCGTAAAAAACGCGCCCACAAAGGCAGCCGGAAATCCCGTGACCAGCGGCAAAAGAGCATTGCGAAACACATGCTTCCATAGCACCTGTTTTTCACTTAAACCTTTGGCGCGGGCAGTCAATACATATTGCTTGCGGATTTCTTCTAAAAACGAATGTTTGGTGAGCATGGTGATCACCGCAAAACTGCCCAGCACCGAAGCCGTAATCGGCAAAACGAGATGCCATAAGTAATCCAATATTTTGCCAATCAAGCTGAGCTCACTCCAGTTATCCGAAGTAAGCCCGCGCAGCGGAAAGAGCTGTAAAAAACTCCCGCCGCCAAAAATAACCAAGAGCAATACGCCCAGCACAAAGCCCGGAATGGCATAACCCACCAGCACCATCGTGCTACTGATCGCATCAAAGCGAGTGCCATCGCGAACGGCTTTAGCAATACCCAAGGGAACCGATACCAAGTAGCTAATAAAAAAGGTCCATAAACCAATGCTGATGGATACCGGTAGCTTTGACACAATTAATTGCCAAACACTTTGATGCTGATAATAGCTCTGCCCTAAATCAAATTGCGCGAAGCGCTTGAGCATTGCAAAGTAGCGCTCGAGTGGCGGCTTATCAAAACCATACAAGGCCTTCACTTCCGCGAGGCGCTCCGCATCAATCCCCTGTCGGCCACGGTAATTACTGCCGCCGCCGGAAGACTCGGCGCCACTGACCGCGGCATCACCCTTGCCTTTGAGCTCTAACATCAATTGCTCGACAGGGCCGCCCGGCACAAACTGCACCACCGCAAACGTCAGCGTTAGCACCCCCAGCAAGGTCGGGATCATGAGCAGAACGCGTTTCAGAATATAGGAAAGAATTTGACCGTGCATTAGGGTTTGGCTGCCTTCCACCAATTAAGCAATATCCAGGATTCGGCAGTGTAGTAGAGCGGCGGCTCCGGATACCGCATCTCTTTACGATACGCGATACGGTGCGTTGGGTTGTACCACTGCGGGATCACATAGTAACTATTCCATAGCACCCGATCCAAGGCGCGGGTTGCCGTCTGCAACTGCTCTCGCGTTTGGGCGCGCACGATCGCATCAATTAAGGCATCTACCGCGGGGGACTTGACGCCAATCACGTTATCAGAACCTTTTTCTAAAGCAGCTTTGCTGCCAAAGCGATCCCAGAGCTCATTGCCTGGGCTTTGCGAATCCGGAAAGCGGATGGTGGTCATATCAAAATCGTATTCATCCATGCGCTTTTGGTGAAGCGCAAAATCGCTAGTCCGAATATCCACCGCAATGCCCAACTTTTCCAGGTTTCTGACATACGATGAAATTACCCGCAAAAAGAATGGGCCGTCTTCGACCATCTCAAAGCGAAAAGGCTCGCCTTTGCTATTGCGCAGTGCGCCCTCACGGTAAGTCCACCCCGCCTGTGCCAGTAACTCTCTGGCTTTGAGCAAGTTTTGCCGTAAGCTGCTGGGCGGCGCAGTCGACGGCGCCGGTGGCATCGGCTCAAATACCGCGTCTGGCACCCATTGCGGGTAGCGCCCTTTGAGTTCTTTTAAAAGTGTTAACTCGGCACCAGTCGGTTTTGCCGGACCATCCACATTAGCGCTCAGATCGCTATTGGTGAAGTAACTATTAATGCGGCTGTATTGCTCAAAAAACAATTGCCGATTGAGCCATTCAAAATCCAGGGCATAACCCAAGGCTTGACGCACCCGTTCATCCTGAAACAAGGGTCGACGCAAGTTCATCGCAAAACCCTGCATGCCAGCACCGTTGTGATTTAAGAAGGCTTTCTTAATTAAAGTACCTTCATTAAAGCGGGGTCCGACATAACTCTTCGCCCAGTTTTTAGCGCGGTATTCGACTAAGGCATCAAACTCCCCCGCCTTAAATGCCTCAAGCCGCACCGCATCATCAGCGTAGAGCTTGTACACAATCTTGTCGAAATTAAAAAACCCAACCCGCACATTGACAGTATTGCCGCCGCGATCACCCCAATAGTTGGGGTTTCGTTTAAAGACCATGGTCTTACCGGCCCGGTAAGACTCAATCACATACGGCCCGCTACCGATTGGATGCTCAAAGGCCAACTTATCGAATGGCGTAATCGAACCGTCGGGCTTTTTACCCCAGTAGCGCGAGAAGATTGGCAAACCACCCACCATCACCGGCAGTTCACTATTGGCATTATGAAAATCAAACCGAATCACCCGATCCGATACCACCACAGCCTGCTTCACATCGGCATACACGGTTCGAAACTGGGGATTGGCTAGTTTGCCCATCAGGGTATCAAAACTGTGTTTGACGTCTGCCGCCAATATGGGGCTACCGTCCGAAAACTGCGCCTCGGGACGGATTCGAAAGGTCACCGACATCTTATCGGCGGCGACCGCGATGTCCTCCGCAATTAAGCCATAAGCGCTTGAAACCTCATCAGCGCTACCCACCGCCAGCGACTCAAACATCAATTGCGGTACACCCGGAGCGGTGACGCCCCGCAGGGTAAAGGGATTGAATTTATCAAAGCTGGTTCGGCGATCGGGGTTGGGCAGGGTTAAGGTGCCGCCGCGTGGCGCATTGGGATTAACGTAATCAAAGTGTGCAAAGCCATCGGCGTACTTCGGCTTGCCGTATTGGGCAATACCCTGCGCAGCATGGAGCACGCCCCCCAAGCCCATTGCCCCCAGGGTTAACAGTCCCAGCACGAGACAGGATACTACCAAGCGGGACGGAATAAGTGAGGGGCGAGAGTGAACCATATGCAACAATTGTAGATAGCAAATCACATTTGAAGCAAAGGATGACATCATGGGCTTTCTCACAGGCAAACGGATTCTCATAACCGGCCTACTCTCAAACCGCTCCATCGCCTATGGCATCGCCAAGGCATGCCACCGCGAAGGCGCTGAATTGGCCTTTACCTATGTGGGTGAGCGCTTTAAAGATCGCATTGTGGACTTTGCCAGTGAATTCAACTCCAGCCTGATTTTTGATTGCGATGTGGGCAGCGATGAGCAAATTAACGCCCTTTTTAGTGATTTAGCGAAAACCTGGCCCACCTTTGATGGCTTTGTGCACGCCATTGGATTTGCGCCGCGCGAAGCGATTGCCGGTGACTTTCTGGAAGGCCTGAGTCGCGAAGGCTTCAAAATCGCGCACGATATCTCCGCTTACAGCTTTCCGGCAATGGCCAAAGCCGCACTGCCCCTGCTTAATCCCAATGCAGCGCTTTTGACGCTGACCTATTTAGGCTCGATGCGCAATGTTCCGAACTACAACACCATGGGTCTTGCCAAAGCATCGCTTGAAGCTTCAGTGCGCTACTTAGCAGGCTCGGTTGGCCCCAAAGGCATCCGCGTGAATGGCATCTCAGCGGGTCCAATTAAAACCTTGGCCGCCTCGGGCATTAAAGGCTTTGGAAAAATTCTGAGCGCGGTAGAGGCAACCGCGCCCCTGCGCCGCAACGTGTCGATTGACGATGTGGGCAACGCGGCCTCGTTCTTGATGTCCGATTTGGCCAATGGCATCACCGCAGAAATCATTTATGTCGACAATGGCTTTAGTCAAGTGGTTGGTGGCATGGACGAAGCGTGAAGATTCCGCTCAAAGAGGCCTTGTGGTTTTGGGCAAAACTGGGCTTCATTAGTTTTGGTGGGCCTGCAGGACAAATCGCCGTCTTGCACCAGGAGTTAGTTGAGAAGCGTCGCTGGATTTCCGAGCGGCGCTTTTTGCATGCCCTCAATTACTGCATGCTATTACCGGGCCCAGAAGCCCAGCAACTGGTGACCTATATTGGTTGGCTCATGCACCGCAGTTTAGGCGGCATTCTGGCTGGCACCTTATTTATTTTGCCGTCGCTTGCCATCCTCATTGGCTTGGGATGGGTTTACCTCACCTTTGGTCAAACCCCTTGGATTGCGTCGCTCTTTTTTGGCATCAAGCCAGCAGTCACGGCAATCGTGCTCTTTGCGGCGATCAAAATTGGTAAGCGTGCCATTACACATCGCGCTCTGTGGCTGATCGCCCTTAGCTCCTTTGTGGCGATCTTTGTATTTAATATCCCGTTTCCGATCATTGTGCTGTGCGCTGCCCTCATCGGCATTTGGGGCGGCAAAACATACCCTGCCATTTTTAGCCCTAAGCCCTTAGGCGCGCATGAAGCAGTCAATGCGATGGAGAGCAGCGCCATTATCGATGACCACACTCCGACACCGGAACACGCGCGCTTCAGTACGAGCAGCACCCTGCGCAAGGGCCTCATTGGCGGATTGCTGTGGGCGTTGCCGATTACCGCGCTAATACTATTTTTGGGTTGGAAGACCCTCTACCCGCAACTGGCTTGGTTTTTCACCAAAGCGGCTTTACTCACCTTTGGCGGTGCTTATGCTGTCCTGCCGTATGTGTATCAAGGTGCGGTAGATCAGTTTGGCTGGGTCACCGCCAGTCAAATGATCGATGGACTCGCTTTAGGAGAGGCGACACCAGGACCACTGATTATGGTGGTGGCATTTGTTGCCTATATCGCCGGCCACGTGCAAAGCACGCTGGGTCCCGATATGGCATTTTGGAGCGGCGCGATTGCGGCGTGCATCGCTACCTGGTTTACCTTCTTACCCTCGTTTTTATTCATTCTGATTGGCGGTCCGCTGATTGAATCAACCCATGGCAAATTAGGATTTACCGCGCCCCTCACCGCCATCACCGCGGCGATTGTCGGGGTGATTGTGAACCTAGGGATATTTTTTGCGTACCACGTCTTTTTTCCGGATGGCCTCGATGCTGCAATCTCATGGGCATCGGTTGCGATTTGCGTTGCCGCTGGAATAGCCTTGCTGCGCTTTCAACAAGGCATCATGACCGTGCTTGCATGCTCCGCAATAGCGGGCCTTCTGATTGGCTGGGTCAGCTAGAAAAATACACTCTGCCCCAATAGGCTCATTGCATAATAGAAGCATGCGAATCGAACCTCAAACCATGGAACACCTGCAGGAGTGGATCGGTAAAACCGAAACCATTTCCGACACCATCACTGCCGCGCCCGTCAGAGCGCTTTCTGCCACGCTCGACCGAGCAGACCCCGATCCGGCGCCCGGCGCATTCTTACCGGAACTCTGGCACTGGCTTTATTTTTTACCGCACGCGCGCCAGTCGGAAATCGGCCCCGATGGCCACCCAAAACGCGGCGGCTTCCTGCCGCCCGTTCCCCTACCCAGACGAATGTGGGCAGGCGGTCGCTTAGAGTGGATCAAACCACTGGCAGTAGGCGATGCGATTGAGCGCAACTCCAAAATTGAATCGGTCACACATAAGTCAGGGCGCACTGGCGATTTGATTTTTGTACTGGTACGCCATGAGATCAGTAACGCATCGGGCGTAGCCTTAATTGAAGAGCACGACATTGTGTACCGCGACGCCCCTAGCCCAGACGATAAACCGATTGCCCCCACACCAGCGCCCCAAGATGCGAAGTGGACTAAACGCATTGCGCCAGACGATGTATTGCTGTTTCGTTACTCGGCGTTGACCTTTAATGGTCACCGCATTCATTACGATCGGCGCTACGTGACGGAAGTGGAAGGCTATCCTGGTCTGATTGTGCATGGCCCGCTCATCGCCACACTCCTAGTCGATTTGGTGCGGCAAAGTATTCCAGGAGCGACACTCAAGCAGTTTGAGTTCCGCGCCATTCGGCCTACCTTTGACATCAATCCATTTTCCGTATCCGCAACGCCCGATCTAGCGCTTGACCCTAGCGGCAAGACCATCCGCGTCTGGGCAGCCGATCATGAGGGCTGGCTCACGATGCAAGCGACCGCCATCCTATATTGAGAAGAGCGTAATGCATTACTCCAAACTCCTTGCCACCTTTGCGGCCAGCCTTAAACCCAGCGCAATACCAGAAGCAGTCTTGCGCCGCGGCGAAGATTTATTAGTTGACTGGTTTGGCTCTGCCGTTGCCGGTAAAGGTGCCGCGCCCGTAGAGGCGATCACCCAGTTTGCGATGCAAATGGGGCCACACAGCGGTGCTGCGGAGTTATTGATTAATCGCTCTAGCAGTAGTCCCTATTTGGCGGCGATGTCTAATGCCGCGGCATCGCATGTGGTCGAGCAAGACGACTTGCACAACAGTTCGGTCTTTCATCCGGCAACGGTGGTGTTCTCTCCCGCACTCGCATGCGCTCAAGCCTTGGGCCGCTCTGGTCTTGAATTTCTGACGGCCGCGATCGCGGGGTATGAAGTGGGTATTCGGGTGGGCGAATTTTTAGGTCGCTCGCACTACAAGACCTTTCACACAACAGGTACTGCGGGCTCACTCGCATCCGCCGCGGCGGTTGGTCACCTGCTAAGGCTGAGTCCCGAGCAAATGCTGCACGCCTTTGGCTCGGCCGGCACCCAATCGGCCGGTCTTTGGGAGTTCTTGCGCGATGCCGCTGACTCCAAACAACTCCATACCGCCCATGCGGCCGGCACCGGTCTCATGTCGGCTTATCTAGCGCAAGCCGGCTTTACCGGCGCGCAGCACATCCTCGAAGGCACACAAGGTCTTGCGGCAGGCATGTCGAACGATGCCGATCCCAGCAAGCTGATTGACGGCCTTGGATCACGCTGGGCGAGCGCAGAAACCAGTTTCAAATACCACGCCTCGTGTCGCCACACCCATCCTGCCGCCGATGCACTATTGGAACTGATGCAATCCCATCGACTTCAGCCAGCGGATATTGACCGCGTTGTCGCGCACGTCCACCAAGGCGCCATCGACGTGCTCGGCCCCGTAACCCATCCCAGCACCGTACACCAGTCGAAATTTTCCATGGGCACGGTGCTGGCGATCATCGCGCATTACCAGTTCGCTGGCCTGCAAGAATTCGCAGAGCACTTTGATGATCCCGCGATTTGCGATCTGCGCGATCGCGTGACGATGGAGCTCGATCCCGAAGTGGATGCCGCCTACCCCAAGCGCTGGACTGCCAAAGTAACGGTTCACCTCCAGGATGGTCGCGTCATTCAAGGGCGTATGGACGAACCCAAAGGCGATCCCGGCAATACCCTGTCGCGTACCGAGATCACCGATAAGGCCATGCGCTTAGCCGCGTTTAGTGGCGGCGCTACCCCTTCTGAAATGCGCGCAGCAATCGAGACGCTGTGGAATATCCGCTCGCTTGATCGCGTCGGTTTTTTACTTCCAAGGCCAAGCCCATGAACCCACTTGAACACCCCTTAGGTTATGCCAGCACGTTTTTATTTGTGCCTGCGACCAGACCCGACCGTTTTGCCAAAGCATTAAACAGCGGTGCCCATGGCGTTATTTTGGATCTCGAAGATGCGGTGGCCGAAGAAGATAAGGAGGCTGCGCGCGCCGCCATTCGAAAGGCTTGGCCCAGTTTTACAGCAGAGCAACAACAGCACCTCGTGATTCGCTCGAATGCGCCGGGTACGCGTTTTTACAGCGCTGATTTAATTCTGGCAGAGGAACTCAATATTGGCTGCCTACTCATCCCCAAGGCCGAATCCCTTGATCAAGTGAACGGCGCCGCCGAAGTGCTTCCCGACACCGCTATCATCCCCATGATTGAAACTGCGCTTGGACTGCACCGCATTCATGAAATTGCAAATGCGCAACAAGTCATTCGCCTCGCCTTAGGTAATATCGATTTACAAGCAGACCTGGGGATGGTGTGTGACGCACAGGAAAGCGAATTGCAGGTCGCCCGTTTTGAATTGGTTCTGGCATCGCGACTGGCTGAAATCGCCGCGCCGATTGATGGCGTTACTCCATCTACCGACGATAGCCGGCGCATCGAGGACGATGCCCAACGCGCAAAAAGGCTCGGATTTGGTGCAAAACTGGGCATTCATCCAACTCAAATCCCCATCATTGCAAAGGCTTTTGCTCCCACAGATACGGAAATTGATTGGGCAAAGCGTGTGATTAAAGCCGATCAAGACTCAAAAGGCGGGGTTGTGAAGCTCGATGGGCGGATGATTGATCGTCCCGTGGTCATCTTAGCCAAACGGTTACTAGCCCTTGCTGGTAAACACTAATGCCTGCGACTCTGGCAAAAGTGGCAAAATCTAGGGGCATTAAAAACCGGAGACTGTAATGAAATTAAAGAAAACCGTATTAACTGGATTTGCCGCGATCATTGGCGCCAGCGCACTCATCGGAAGCAATATCGCTTCCGCGCAAAGCAAATGGCCAACTAAGCCAATCTCACTGATCGTTCCATTCGCAGCAGGCGGTCCTACCGACTCAGTCGCGCGTTTGATCGCGATCCCGATGGGCAAAACACTCGGCGAAACCGTTGTAGTTGAAAACGTTCCAGGCGCAGGTGGCACCATCGCTTCCGCTAAAGTGGCGCGCGCAGCACCAGATGGCTATACGATTTATCTGCACCACATGGGCATGGCTACTGCACAAGCCCTGTATGACAAATTACCATACGACCCGCTCAAAGATTTTGATTACATCGGTCAGGTAGTCGACGTTCCTATGCTCTTATTGGGACGCAAAAACTTTCCGCCTAACAATTTCAAAGAGCTCGAGGCTTACATCAAAGCCAATGGCAACAAAATTAGTATGGCCAACGCCGGTCCTGGCGCCGTTTCCCAATTGTGCGGACTGTTATTCCAAAGCCGCTTGGGCGTTCGCTTGACCAACATTCCTTACAAAGGTACCGGTCCTGCGTTAACCGACCTGATGGGCGGCCAAGTTGACCTGTTGTGCGACCAAACTACCCAAACAATTGGTGTTGTGAAAGACAACCGTGTGAAGGTGTATGGCACCACGACTCCAAAGCGTTTGTCTGCACTGCCTAATGTTCCAACACTCGATCAAGAAGGCTTAAAAGGCTTTGAAGTGAAGGTATGGCATGGTTTGTACACACCAAAAGGCGTTCCTGCACCGATCTTGGCTAAACTCAACGCTGCCCTCAAAGTGGCTTTGAATGATCCTGATGTGAAGAAGCGTTTGGATGACTCCAACATCGATATCGTTTCGATGGATAAAGTGACTCCAAGTGGTCTCAAGAATCACTTAGAGAGCGAAATCAATAAGTGGGGCCCAGTCATTCGTAAAGCCAATATTCCAGACTAAGTAGTTTAGTTAGCGAATAGTCTTTTCGCGCGATACATAAAAACCAGCGATGCGTCGCTGGTTTTTTTATCCCCTACGAAACAGATACCCTGCTTGAGCGCCCCCTGCGCGGGCCTGCATCAGGCTTCGCAGCACCGATCCGATGGCCCAAATCCCCAAGAAGGGATCGAGAACATAGTCCCACAGATTGCTAGATTCATGCCAGCCCACAGCCCAAGCCACAATGGCTAAAGCCAAAATGAGGGTGATTCGATTTGAGCCGACTAGCCAAGCGACAAGCGCGGTCAAGAGCACTCCCGCCAGTAAACCCCATGATCCATAACCCCACATATAGGGATCGAGCATACCCACCCCTAAGGCAAATGGATAAAACGCGATTGCCAACAAAGCGATCCATGCTTTGATAAACACTGGGGTATGCGTCACTTCTTTAGAAAAATACGCTGTCCACAGCAGCAACATGGCAGTCATACTGAGTTCACCAGTAAAACCACGAACATAGGCAGCCAAAGGCAATTCGAGTGGCAAGCCATAGATTGGCCAGAAAAACAGATTAGCGAGTAAGGCGCAAATAAACAGCCTCAACAAGGGCGAGCGCGAATCGCGCAAATTACCTAAACCACCCCGCCCCGGAAAAAACCATGCCCGCATACCCCAACTGACGATGACCGCCATCGTGATCGCGGTTTCCAGGAGCGCGAACGATTGCATCGCTGCGTTCGATAGCATCACAAGGCTCCTTTCTGGGTTTTTTTCATCTCAAGCCACTGCGCGTCAAACTGAATGTGTTTAATTTTTTTGCGATCGTAGGTGTAGACCAAATGCACATCACCGCTGGTGGCCAGCGTTAAATACGGATAGGAAAACTCGCGATGCAATCCATTCACCAAAACATCGTCGCTCTCAATCACCTCAATGACACTCCAGTCGTCGCTGCCCGCGGGCGCCATGACCAAAACCAAGCGATGGCGCGCCGCCTCTAAATCATTAATCGCCATGATGCGATCGCCATTAGCCAGTTGCAGTCCAGCGATGGCGGCATTCGGGTTGGATAACTCTAAATCGCCGCCGATTAACCAAGACTGACCAGCATCGCGAGTATGACTGCTCGGAATGCGCTTGGGACCCGTTGATCTGGCTTGCCGAAAATACGCCACCGCTGTTTCAGGAGATTCGATAAACACGATCGGCTGCAATAAGGCGCGGCCGGAACTCATGCGGCGCTTATCCATCACCCGGCCCTGCTCAATGCGCACTAACTCGCCAAACTTACCCATCCATTCGTGGTACACCGGCAAGCCCAAAGACTGATCGGCAAAATCAAAACCCGGCCCTTTAATTAAGGTACTGAGATTAAGCGCAGGACTCGTAATGAGGCGCTGTGGACGCGACCAGCTAAGACCATCATCGTTTGATTCCATCCAGCTAATGGAGCTGCCAGCCCAGCCACCTACCGAGACCGTTACAAAATACAAATGCAGCTTGCCATCGCTAGCGCGAACCGGCAGCGGATTGCCTAATTTAGCAATGTAACGTGCGAGCCCCTTCTCAGCAGCGACGCGATCGATTACGACAGTCGGCTGACTCCATGCTGACGCTTGCGGATCAAATACCGCCGACTGAATCACTACATCGGCAGCGCCCTCACGGCTTCCCGCAAACCAGAAGGCGCGTAGCTTGCCATCGGCCAAGGCAATCAGCGATGCGGCATGGACCGATGGGGCTGCTGTCTCTGGAATAAAAAAGGATTGCGGCTCCACCATTGCCTGTTGTTTGCCTTTGGCGCTCAGGTGCTCACGCTCTGGGGCTGGCGCTGGCATCGCAAAGGGTGCCCATGGCGGGCGGGCATCGATGTGCACCCACCCCACTACACCGGCGAGCGCAAGCATGCAGAGGGTAAAAATGCGCATCACCGACAGGCATCCGGTGACGGCGCAGCAATTGCCGATGGGGAGTAAATCAGGTATTCATTCACGAACAAGTATTGTCCCATTTCGCCTTGAATGATTTTCAAAATCTCTGCGTTCGTATGGCGCGCGCGCATTTCCACCCGCTTACCTAAAATGCGGCAATCTGGGCACAGCAAAGGCGATTCGCCCTGGGGCACATAGGTCGTAAAGTAGGTATGGCGTTTAGCTAACTCAGCAGTGTTCGCAGCTTCATTTGCTGGATACCCTTGCAGGCGAGCGCCGGGTAATAAAAGGCGATACTCCTCATCCTTCGATCGAAAGTCGCACGGCACCGCAACCAGCGCATTTTGCACATCAGCAACAGCCTTTGCGTCGTAGCGGCCCGCCGCACCCTCCAATGGGGCAAGGCCCGTATTTAAAGCAAGGTAGCAAAGAAAGCAGGTGGCGAGTGCGCACAACTTGCTGCTCTTGGCTTTAATCAAGCCCGCCAATACCAAGGCAAGACCGGTTGCCAGAATGAGCCAATGCCAAATGGAATAAAGCCACACTACATCGACGCCCCAGGCGCCTCCATGCAGGCGCACGCTAACCCACCCCATCGCGAGCAATACGATGCCTTGCAATACGAGCGCAAGCCGAAATCCCCATATGGGCAGGCGCTGCCAATGCATGGCGATCAAGGCCGCAATCGCTGGCATGATAGGCAGTAAATACCGTCCAGAGCGTTGGCTCGGCAAGCTAAAGACAATGAAAAAAGCCAAGATCCAAAGCCATAGCAAGCGCTCCTCCATGTCAGCCACATGACGCTCACGCCAAGACTGCCAAAAAAGGGAAAGTGCCACAGCAGTAAATAGTCCCGCGTTTGCAATGGAGCTTAGAAGCAACATCCAAATGCTATCGCCACCCCGAATCAAATCCATAAAATAATTGCTGCTGCGCGCCCCGAATTTACCGGCGTTTTCACCTAAGATAAATTCACGCCAAACAGCCTCGGGATTGGGGTCCACCACAAACCAAAGCGCAAAAATACCAAGAGCAAGTACGCCGACGCCAAAAACCTTGAAGGCATCGTGCTGCAGTGTTTTTAAAAAACGCCAATCACGCCAACACCAATACCAAAGCGCGAGCGCAAAACACGCTGGCAATACGTAGGCAAAGGATTTATAGAGCAGCCCAAGTCCAATGCTGATCGCTGCCAGGAGGGGGAAAAGGAGCTTAGAATCAAACGCCGATCGCCCCCAGTACAACAGAGCGAAAAAAGGCAGACTCAAGAAAAATACCTCAGGTGGGTCGGTTAAATACGGTCGCCCATAACGGTAAGTAGCAAAGAAGGAAAGCCAAATGAGCGCGGCGAGAAGGCCTGTTTGTATCCGGCCGGTATATCGCCCTACGGCTAAACCCAAGAGCAATGCCGTCAGTCCGGTGTAGATGAGGCTAGGCCAACGCAATTGCCATAGACCCCAATTCGATGCCCAATCGGTGCTGGCAATCCCCTGCCAAAACACGAGTGGTGGCTTGGTATTGCGCATTGCCTCCATTTCAGATTGGAGTGGCAACCATTGCCCTGCATCGGCGGTCATGCGCGCAATATGCATGTAAACGTATTCATCGCCATTTTTTGGGGCAAAACGGCTGTCCAGCCCAAAGGCATAGCAGACTACAGCCAACGCAAGAATCAGCAGAAAAGAGGGGTAAGTAAGCGTATTACGCATGGCAGTAGTGTATAGGGCGCGCCGATTTCCAGATCAAATTAGGGTAAACCTGCAGGCGTATAGATTAAATAGTTGGAACAATATAGAAACTTAATCTAAAAGGATTGTGATTACTGGCTTTATCCCTATTAAGATTAGGCACTGCGTTTATGCAGGGCAATTGTTTCAATAACTACAAATGGAGAAACTCCACATGCAAGAAATCGTTCGTAAACTGGGGTTAGGTCTGTTGACCTTCTTAGGCCTCGCTCAATGGAGCATGATGGCATCCGCCCAAAATGCCGATGCAACCAAACTCTACAACAGCAGTCTTGCCGCCACTTGCGCAAACTGCCATGGTACTAACGGCAAAGGCGTGCCCGAGGGTGGCATGCCCCTAATTAATGGATATACCAGTGCGCAGCTACTTGAATCATTAAAGGCATACAAATCAGGCGCGCGCGAGGGCACCATCATGCCGCAGCTAGCGAAAGGCTATACCGACGAGCAACTACAAATCATCGCCAATCAGCTTGGCAAAAAACAATAAGGAGATCAGCATGAATCGTCGACACTTTATGGGTCAAAGCGCTGCTGCCCTTGGTCTTTTAACCGGTCTATCTGGCCCAGCACGCGCGGCCAATTTACAAAAAGCCGAAATCCTCGTGATTGGCGGCGGTTATGGTGGCGCCACCGTAGCCAAGTATTTACGCCTTTTTTCCAATAACACGGCGCGGGTCACCATCATCGAACCCAACCCCGAATTTATTTCCTGCCCCATGTCTAACTTGGTGGTGGGCGGATCGCGCAAACTTTCTGAATTAACGGTCTCCTATGACAATTTAAGTAAGCGTCATGGCATTAAGGTGGTTAAAGACAGCGTAATCAATATTGATGCCGCCGCCAAATCCGTGCAACTCGCTTCTGGCAAATCCATGAAGTTTGATAAGGTGGTTGTATCGCCAGGCATTGGCCTCATGATGGATACCATTGAAGGTTTAGCGCAGGCCAATAAAGCAGGCATTACTCTTCAAGCTTGGAAAGCCGGTCCAGAGACTGTAGCCTTACATAATCAGGTTGCCGCCATGCGTGAAGGTGGTGTGTTTGCCATTAGCATCCCTGAGGCGCCCTATCGCTGCCCTCCCGGCCCTTATGAGCGCGCCTGCCAAGTTGCTTCTTATCTAAAGGCAAATAATCCAAAAGGTAAAGTGCTGATCTTGGATGCAAACCAAGACGTGACATCCAAAGGTGGTCTCTTTAAAAAGGTCTGGGCAGAGCAGTATCCCGGCATGATTGAGTACCGCCCAAAACACAACGTGACTGCGATCGACGCCAAAACCAAGACCATCAAGTTTGATGTGCAGGATGATGTAAAGGCCGATGTGCTCAATATTCTGCCGATGATGCGCGCGGGCGATGTTGCGGTTAAATCGGGTCTTGCGAACTCGAATAATCGCTGGGCCAATGTCAATTACATTAACTTTGAGTCCACCGCAGCTAAAGATGTCCACATCATTGGCGATGCGATTCAAATTGCCCCACTCATGCCCAAGTCAGGCCATATGGCAAACCAGCACGCCAAAGTTACCGCAGCGGCCATTGTGGCTGAACTCAGTGGCTGGGAAGTCAATCCCGCCCCCGTGCTCACCAACACCTGCTACAGTTTTGTGAACGCCAAAGAAGTGGTTCACGTTGCCAGCGTGCATCAGTACAACGCGGCTGAGAAGACCTTCAAGACCGTTCCCGGTTCGGGCGGTCTATCACCAGGACCAACCACACTCGAAGGTGTTTATGCTTGGGGTTGGGCACGCAATATCTGGGCTGATAGCTTGGGTTAATGTAAAGAAGTATTACCCAACGAAAAAGGAGCTTAATCACTAAGCTCCTTTTTTATTGCTCTTGCCTTTCTGGTGCTAACAACCAATCATCAAGACGCTCTCGCATTAAGGGCATTGCGTGCCTGACGGCGCTTACTGATAATGAAAAAAGCAATCGCCACAATCGGCGCCGCGATCGCCGCGGTGATTTCTGGATAAACCGGTAAGCCAGCCTCCTTGCCGCCTTTAGCGATATAGAACAAGAGGCCAACCAAATAGTAGGTCAAAACCAATACCGAGAGACTATCCACCGTTTCTTGCATGCGCAATTGCAACTTAGCGCGCTTATCCATACTGGCCAGCAAGGCTTGCGTTTGCTCCTCGTTCACAAACTCAATACGGGTACGCAGGGTTTGGGTAGTTCTTGAAACGCGGTCAGATAATTCTTTTAAGCGGCGCTGGGTCCACAAACAGGTTCCCATGGCCGGCTGAAAGCGTCGATCCATAAACTCCACCAAGGTCTGAATGCCCAGCATCGGCTCTTCTTTTAATTCGGCGAGGTTTTTATTTACGAGCTGGCTATACGCTTCGGCCGCGGTAAAGCGCAAGCCAAATTCAGAGATCCACTGCTCTGTCTTGGAAGCAAGCTGCGATAACTCCGCCAAAAACTCGCCGTTCTTTTTGAGTTGCGTGCCCGCGCCGGTTTGCAAGGATGCAATTTCTTTGGACATCTCGGCGAGCTCGGATTCAGCATTACGCAAGGGCAAGGAAAGCCCCTTGGCCACCGGAAAGGCCAACATCGCAGCCATGCGGTAGGTTTCCGCTTCAGCGATGCGGCGCGCCACTCGGCCGGCTTGACGCGAACCCAGAGTATGGTGCGGCACGTAGTAGGAGATAAAACCATCCTCATTCATGTCCAAATCGGTCCACAACTGCGCTTTGCGATTGCCCATAATGTAGCTACCAATCAGCGTATTGCCATTAAAGATCGCGGACACCTCTTCGGCATCGCTGTACAGCGGACGATCCTCAAAGGCAATATCAAGTGCCGCAATGCGCTGACCACCCGCATCTTCAATCGGCAAGCAATCGAGCGACTGCAGTAAGGCATTCAGGCGCTCCAAAATCACCGCCCGCGTTAGCATCAAGGGCGCATCGACCAAGGCACTTTGCTGAACAATCGCCGCAATGGTGGCGAACTCGCCATGCAGCTCCCATTTGATGATGATGCGCTGCGGGGCAGCGGATAATTCAATCGATCTAAAAAAATGATCTTGGCTAGAACTGCCTTTGGTTTTAATCGCACTGGTTAAACGATCGATCCAATCCGTTTGCTGCTGGCGCGAGGTCGCATCGAGCAAAAAAGCCTGGGACAAAATACGCTCTTTGGGCCACTGCGCGACTGGAGGCCTGGAGTGCACCTCTTCGTGCAATACCTGCCTTAAGGGGTGGTCATAGGGTTTCATGATGCGCCTGTTTTCCAGTAAGTGGTGTTGGATATTGGAATGATACCGCTAAATATTGGGCGCAATTCCTCCTTTTGGGGCAAATGGAGCGACGGCTTTAAAATGATTCATCAATCAACAGCGGTAATCGGCATGACGTCTAAAAACCACCTATCTAGCTCCGAATGGGAGGCTCGAGTCAACCTCGCGGCCTGCTATCGCCTGTGCGCCCTGAATCAGTGGGATGACTTAATCTATACGCACATTTCTGCGCGTGTTCCGGGCGTTAAAAACCACTATCTGATTAATCCATTTGGCCTGCAGTTTGAAGAAATCACCGCCTCCAATTTACTCGTCGTCAACACGGATGGACAGTGCGTTTCGGATCAGCAAAATGGCCGCGTCAACCCAACCGGGTTTGCAATTCATGGGGCGATTCACAAAGCAAGGCCGGACGCGCATTGCGTCATGCACCTTCACAATACCGCTGGGGTAGCCGTTTCAGCGCAGCAGGATGGGCTACTTCCCCTATCGCAGCACGCAATGCGCTTTCAGGGGCATTTGGGATATCACGACTACGAAGGCTTAGCCCTCACAGCCGCCGAAGGCATTCGCTTAACTCAAAATCTAGACAGCCATCCAGCGATGCTCTTGCGCAATCATGGCACCCTGACGGTTGGCCGAACGGTTGCTGAAGCCTATGTGGTGATGGCAACCCTGATTAAGGCTTGTGAAATTCAAGTGGCGGCGCTCAGCAGCCCAAATTGCAGATGGCCGTCGCAGGAAGTAATCCAAAAAGCTGCCAACGAACTTCATGATGGCGGAGCGGAAGAAGGTGCCTTAGAGTGGCCAGCTTTACTGCGCAAACTGGATCGCATCGACCCCAGCTATAAAACTTAATAAACAACACTGAACTAAAAACGGAGATTGGTATGCCCACATTTAATATCCAACTGTTTGCCGGTCGCACGGTAGAACAAAAACGCAAACTGGTTGAAGAAGTCACGCGCGTGACCTGCGAAACCCTCGGCTGCTCGGCTGGCTCGGTCGATATCATCATCACCGATGTTGCGAAAGAAAATTGGGCTACGGCAGGCACGCTCTGGAGCGATAAAACCTAGCGAGCTAAATGGCCTGGTCTGTTGCAATCCGCATCTCAAAATCGGCACTCACTTGATAAGGCTGTTCACCACGCGATAAACAATTGCGCACGTAATCCATACTGCTGCGTAAGGCGTAGTAATCGCCCGCCATGCTTTTGGGGACTTTTAGCTTGAGAGCCTCAGTCTCCATCCGATTAATCTTTTGCAGATAGTCCTCACGCCGCGCAAGATCAAACTCTTGGGCTAATTCTTGCTCAAAGGCCCATAAAGCGCCATACATTTTATTAATCCGAACCCGAACGCGTTTCGTGCGGTAATTGGGCAAGGACGACAAGATGGGGTAGGCGAATGCCAAAAACGGCAAGAGCAAAAAGAACATGCGCCCAATAAACTCGGCCAGCCAGAACGGTAGGTAATTCATGAGGGGTGGCGCGCCCTTTTTCTCAAAACGCTGGGCTACGTCGCTTTCTGGAAAAGCGGAATTTTTAAATGAGGGAAATTCACCCCGCTGGGCAAAAAAGGATTTCTTGCCATTAATGGCTTCGGCTGCTTCCAAAAAGAGGTACTGAATCGCAGGATGCATCCGATCATCTACGAGCAAACGCGTGGTGGTTGCCAGTAGCTGAATATCTTGGGGCGGAAAATCGCGCACAATACTAAAACTCGACCGCGGCACGGGCAGTATTTCCAAATAAGGCAATAAGCGCGCAAAGGCTGCGGCGCGCTGAAAACTGGCTAAATGCAAATTGGGATCATTAATCAGTTTTTGCACATTGGGTGAGTCCAGCTCGTCCACTACAAAAACACCTTCGATCTGCCCTTGGATCAAAGCCTCTACGGCTTGTGCGGTGGGTAGAGAAAGGAGGCCCGGAGTGTGCTCCTCTATGCCAGTGGCCTTCAGAATATGCATCGCCTGACTGTGCGTACCGCTACCGATAGAGCCAATCGAGATTTTCATACCAAGAATTTTTTTAAAGCGCTCGCCCAGTTCATGAAAGTCGGATTCTTTTAATTCGAGGCCGCGATAAAAAAACCAAATGGGCTCGAATGCTACGCTTCCCAAAGAAACAATGCCGTTAATACCGGCAGGATTAATCACTCCAGCCTGCACAAAAGCAGCCTGAACCGGGTCTTGGCGATCACTTAAGCGCGCAATATTGTCTTGAGAGCCGCGAGACGGAATAAGTTCTAGCGTAACGCCTTTTGTCGCAAAATATTCAGCGTACTTTTTACCCAGCATTTCATAAGAGCCACCCACTTCTCCGGTGACCATTAAAACGCGCTTGGGCGGGGGTGGATCAGCCAACCACCAAACGACCATAAGCCCCGCAAATAGCAAGAGGAGCAAAACCCATGCTTCCTGCAGAAATTGGATGAAGTTATTCCAGCGGTCTTGAAAAGACTCATAAAGACCAAGCCAGGTGTCTTTTACATCTTCTTTTAAATTACCCATACATTGCCACTAATTTGATGTAATAAATGGGATCATATTCTTAATTCGCGGGAAGAGCGAAAATAAAGCGGGGCACTAAGCTCAAAAAAAAAGATGCCGGCAGGGGCATCCTTTTTTAACCTCCATCACAAACCGGCTTAATTTAATGTGATTTTTGCTTTCTCGATCACTTTCTTCCAACGTTCAATATCGGAGAAATAAAGGTCACTAAATTGAGCTTGATTCAAGGGTGCAATTTGTACTCCCGCCTTAATAAAGCGCTCTTTCAATTCAGGGGACTCTAGAATTTTTAAGGTAGAAGTGCTGAGTTGATTGATTAT
Source organism: Polynucleobacter sp. (assembly GCA_030696845.1). GTDB lineage: Bacteria > Pseudomonadota > Gammaproteobacteria > Burkholderiales > Burkholderiaceae > Polynucleobacter. The sequence continues at coordinate 4,246 of JAUYRJ010000038.1, read as the reverse complement.
TGCCTTTGGCGTGCCATTGGGCGCAAACATCCCTTGCCACAATGCCATTTCATATCCGGCAACACCAGACTCAATTACGGTTGGCAACTCTGGGGCGCCAGAATAGCGTTGCTTGCTAGTAACGGCTAAAGCGCGAACGCGATCTCCCTTGTAAAGTGGCAATCCTACCGGCATACCAGCAAAGTAAAAGTCAATTTGGCCGCCGACCACATCGGTTGCGGCTGGAGATCCCCCTTTGTAGGGAACATGAATTGCCTGTAAGCCAGTTAAGGAAAGGAATAGCTCACCAGCCATGTGATCTGAATTGCCAATGCCGGATGATCCGAAACTCAATTGTCCCGGCTTTGCTTTGAGCATTGCTATTAAATCGGCGACTGACTTTGCCTGTGAGTTCGTGTTCACAATCAAGATATGGGGCGTGGCTGCAACACCAACCACCGGAATCAAATCTTTACTGCCATTAAATGGTAGTTTTGGGTTTGCCGCGACATTAATCGCAAGGCCGTTTTGCGCAAACAAAATCGTATAGCCGTCGGGATTGCTTTTAGCTACCGCATCCGCCGCTAAACTCCCAGCCGCTCCGCCCCTATTCTCAACTATGATGGGCTGCTTTAGAGCGATACTCAGATCATTGGCGATCATTCTGCCCACAATATCTGTGGAGCTTCCTGGGGCGTAACCAATCATCATCTTAATCGGCTTATCTGGGTAGGCCAAGGCGGATGAGCCGATTGCGATACCGCCAATAAGCCATATCGCAGATAGTAATTTCATTATCAATCGTGATCCAAAAATCATGTTTATCTCCTTTGTTACTACTTATTAATGTTTTTATAGGTTTAATGCTGTAACGCCACACTCCACTGCACACTCATTTAATGCCTTTAATAATTCCGATGTCATTGGAATACCTTCTTTGCTTCTTTTTTGAATCGATTCCGCGCTTCCTTCGCCCGGAACGTGCATGCGATCTACTCCCGGCAACAATCTCGATTGCTTAATGTCGTCAACTACCGCGCAGACACGCTGAGTAAATACCTCCCGCTCACCAAACGCGTCGGGATCAACGGCAATCAGGGCTTGTCCGGTATTGGTAATCACATCGTGATGCGCATTAAAGTCAATCGTTTCTTTTCCAGCAGCTGCGCCATTCAAGCTTCCCGCTAGAAGGCTAATCATTAGTGCCAGCCCATACCCTTTATAGCCACCAATCGGCAATAGCGAACCTTCGCTTGCGCGCTTCGGATCCACAATCGGATTACCCAATTGGTCAATCATCCAACCTTCCGGAATTGATTCACCCCGCTGGGCCGCTAGCTTAACCTTGCCATAGGCGGCGACCGTGGTCGCCATATCCAATAGCACTATTGGGCGATCCTTTCCCGCAGGAACGGCGATCGCGATAGGGTTGGTCGACAACAATAAGTCCACTCCACCCCATGGAGCCATGTGATTAGCATTACCAACCGCCATGTAGATGCCAACCAAGCCGCGCTCGGCTAGCATGCGTACATACACTGAAGCGGCGCCTGAGTGATTCCCGTGATGACTTCCAATCCAGCATACGCCATGCTCACACGATTTTTGTATTGCCAAATCGACTGAGCGCGCCATCACCAAGTGGCCCAGCGCATTATCGCCATTTAATAAAGCGGTGCCCCCACGCTCGCGCTCGATCCGTATCTGGGGGTGTAGGTTTATGCCGCCCGCCCGAATACGCTTGACATACGCAGGCAGGCGAAAAATGCCATGCCCATCCGCGCCAGAAAGATCCGATTGCACCATTAAATGAGCGACAGATTGAGCATCGGCCGCGGGAACCCCTACGGAAGTAAATATCGCGGCAATAAATGCAATCGCTTCTTGAACAGGGAGGTGCTGTGGATTAGTCATGGTTATTTACAATATCAATTGACTCTAAATTAATTGGCTCGAGTACTCCGAAGTTCCATGCTGTAGGTATATCGCCCCTCAGGGTGATGGGTCACGGTTGCCTCAAATAATGTTCCATTCGCATCAAAATAGCGCCGAATAATCACGAGGCATGCCGATCCCTCCTCAATACTCAATCGCTTAGCCACTAATTTGTCCGCCTTGGTCGCGTAAACATCTACCTCGGCGCGGTCGATCTTGATCGCAAAGCGACGTTCAATTTGCTCAAACACCATAATCTGCGCATGCTCGGGATCGGAAGTCAATTCAGCAAACTGCGGCAAGATATAAATATCCGTCCACGCGATGATGTGGTTGGATCCCTGGTGTTTCCGCACCCCGCCAATGTGATACCACGATGATCCGACAGGGGCATCCAAAATACGAGCTAAATGTTCATCGCACTCGACGTACTCTTCGATCGAATTAATTCGATACGTATCCCTTGGATAACGCAAAATATCGGCAGGCGAGTTAAAGCTTTGTGTAAATCGGCGCGGCGATTGCCTTGATATCACCTGCGTGGCGGCACCTTGATGCCGAAGTATCAGCCCATCTCGCTCGACATTGCTTAGCGCATGCCGAAGCGTATGCCGGCTGGCTTTAAATAACTTACACAACTGAGTCTCAGACGGCAGGGTCGAGCCTACAGCCCATTGCCCCTCCCGAATACGCTCGGCAATCGTATTCGCGAGGGTTTGATACAGCGGTAGTTTCTCAGTCAATTAAGACAGACCAAACATGGTTTTACCGGCCACAGGCAAGCGCGCCTTGAGAATATCGCCCGATAGGGATTCAGTGATGTAAAGGTCTTTGCCGTCTCCGCCGAAGCATAAATTCGCTAAATGATGGTGGTGTGGATTATCCGAATAAATCAAATGGGTTGGGAGCATATTGCTATCAAAGCGCCAGATCCCAATACCCAGATGGCAAACCAATAATCCATTCTCCGAGTCCATTTCAATGCCGTCAGGGCCCGCGACTCCCCCAGTCAACTGAACCGCAACACCCGTTTTAGACACCGAGCCATCGGCCATCAGGGGCAAGCGCCAAATTTGTTGAGATCGTGTGGCAGCCACAAAAACATGCTTTTCTTGGGTGTTTAGCGTAATGCCGTTCGGACTTGGGATATTCAGAACTAGACGATCTAATTGCCCATTTGCCCGGAGTCGAAATACCCTACCGGTTGGGTCGGCGATGCCTGTTTGACCTTGGTCTGTGAAATACAAGTCACCATTCGATGCAAAGTGCAAATCATTTAAGCCCTTGAAGTTCTCGCTGTACATCGAACCCAGGACAGTCTGGATTTTTCCCGTTTTAGTATCCAACTCCAATAAGCCGCATTTGTAATCGCAAATGAATGCGCGGCCATCTTTATGAAACTTCAAACCATTGGGCCATCCATCGTATTGGGTAATTAACTCCCACTCGCCTTTTGGGGAGATTCTGAAAATGCGACCGAATGGAATATCGACAAACCAGAGGTTTCCTTCGCGATCAAACGAAGGTCCTTCTAAAAAACACTCCACCTCGGCATTTTGACGATTGGGATCGGACCAACCAGTACGGGATTTTTTTCTGAATTTAGCAGGCATCGACATAAATACCTCTGCCTTAATCTTCTCTACCGGTTGAAATGGGTTATGCATTCTACTAATCTCCTTAAGTTATGCGTATAAGTTTTATTTTGAATGAATCCAAGCAAATTCCAGTGAATTGCATCGAACGCAAGCATGGCAACTATTAAATCATAAAATGATGGTTTTTGAATACACCACGGTGTAGTATTAAAAAATAAATACCAAAACTTATACGAACAACTTAGGATTAAATATGAACTACGTGGCAGTAATCGGAACTGGAACCATGGCTGCAGGCATCGCAGCAGGCTTTATCGCTGAAGGGATGCAAGTAGCCGTTTTGGGACGCTCTAATGAAAAAGCCAATGATTGCCTAAATAAAGCCGTCCTATTGGCCTTAAAAATTGCAACAGACAATGCAATTCGTACATCCACACCAGAAGCACTAAAGAAAAAAAACCAAATCGGCGTTTTTGAAGAATGGAATCACTGGGAAGACTGTCTGTGGGTGATTGAAACCGTTTCCGAAAATATGGAGCTGAAGCAGGCGATATTTAAAGTACTGGATGCCAAGGTACCGGAATCCATTCCAATTGGTAGCAATAGTTCTGGATACCCTATCTCAAAAATTGCCGAAGGCTTGAAAACCGCATCGCGCATGATGGGGGCGCACTATTTCATGCCAGCCGATATCGTTCCTCTAGTTGAAATCGTGATGGGTGAAAACACCGATC
>JAUYRJ010000031.1 GCA_030696845.1 Polynucleobacter sp. | reverse complement strand
AACAAAAATCCCACAAATATACAGCCCCCAACTCTAGCTACCCAATAATGAATACAAGTAGCACGGTAATTAATTTATCAAGCTACTGCTTCATGCCACCGCGTTAAAGCTAGGGTCGCGACTAGCAGCGTTGCAATGGATGGGTTCACGCGCCATCACATGGTCATGAGGCTTACGAATTCACTAAACAGCTTCATTAATTAATAGGGGTGGCGTATGCCAATTTCAAATACAGACCTGCAAGAGCTCGCTAAGGTTTCCTTAGATGAGTATTTGCGTAATCTGCCGGTAGACCAAATCGCAGTCGAGAGACCGTTTCTAAAAAAACTAATGGAAGGGCGCAAGAGCTTACTAGGCGCCAAACAAAACGTCGTTGAGAACATCCGTAAGGAGCATGGCAGTAACTTTAGCTGGGCTTTTGGTGAAGAGACGGTCAAGTTCAATAAGCGCAATACGACCGAGCAAGCATCGTTTCCGTGGCGCAGGGCCGTAGATGGCCTCTACATTGATTACGACCGCCTCTTTAGTAATGGTATTAAGGTGCGGGAGGGTGGTGCTCGGGGCTTTCAGCTCGAGCACAACGAGCGGGTGCAGCTGATTAATCTGTTGGATGAGCAGCTCGAAGTATTACGGGAAGGCTTTTTAAACAAGCTCGATTTAGAACTGCACCGCGACGGCTCGCACGGCGCCGATGCCTTAGTGGGTTTAGATAGCTTAGTCAGCCTGGCACCCGATAGCGGTACCGTAGGCGGCATAGACCGAGCCAAAGCAGCCTATTGGCGGAACTATGCCGTTAAAGACATTACCTCAACCGCACCTGGCAGCCTAGTGGGTGAGATGGAAACAGCCTGGCGCCAATGCATTAAACACGGCGGTAGTCCGGATTTCATTATCGCTGGGGGTAAGTTCATTGATACCTACCGTAAGCAAGTGACCGTGACCCACATTGCCGGCTCGGGCGAGACCAAGTACATCGATGCTGGGGTTGGGGCAGGCGTTAATACTGGGCTTGCCTTTAAAGGGGTCGAGATCATCTGGGATCCGCAGTTTGATGAGTTAGACGCCATGGCCAATCGCACGGTGGAATGGAGTAAGCGCTGCTATTTCCTGAACACGCGTTTCATGAAGCTGCGTGACGATGACTTAGACATCGTAGCCCCCATACGTCCGCACGATACCTTGGCAATGTATGCCATGGTGAACCTGCGCTGCGCCTTATCCGTATCACGCGCCAATGCCCATGCGGTATTGGCGATTCAGTAAGGAAAGGGGAAATCATGAAAATCAATCTAGCTAATCAAATCAGCCATCAGGAGTTAATACACAGTGACTTTCAGATCAGGGAAGTGGAAGCCGTCGTGCGCAGGGATGCCTTCACCACCATTCATGTGCATGTGCCGCCGTACGAGACCAATATTTTGCGTAATTTGTTTGGCCGGGAAAATGTTACGGTGTTTGAACGGACCAGCAAAACCACGATAACGCCCACTCATGAATACGACCGCTTATGTGCCAAGTACGGTCATGACGTGGTTGCTAAAGTATTCGGTGAAGACGATGGTGATCGCCTGATGGAGATTGTTGATGGCCTCATGGCAGAAAAGCCAGAAGTGGGGTCAAATTCAGAAGCGCTGGAAACCGACAAGGCAATAGAAGAAGATGTCAAAGGAGGCAAGAAACGCTAGGAGTAGGGGAGACCACCGCTAACGGGTTTTGTTTGGGTGCGGCTGCGGGTGTGGGATGGACTGAGGGCGTGTGGGCGCGCTACATGGCGCCCCACTGCCACCATCGTGCCTGGGGGGCTGTGGGGCGGTGGACTGTCAAATACAAGCATCTAATAAAAAACCAACACCATGCTTCCAATCATCACATCCCTAGTACAAACCTTGGCCGTCAATGGCCTTGGCCTACTTGCGGGCGCAGTACAGGCCAAAGGAAAGGAATTTATTGAGAGCAAAATTGGTGCGCGCATTCCGGATAATCCAAGCCAAGAAGATCTGATTAAGCTAAAGCAGCTGGAGATTGAGCAAGAGCAGTTATTGCTGCAATACACCCTCAAGCAAAAAGAGCTGGAGATAGAGGAATCAAAGCTCTTGGCAGAAATGCACAGAAACGCCCATGCCAATGCGACCCAGCGCTGGCAATCGGATATGGGAAGTGATTCCAGGCTATCGAAGAACATCCGGCCAGGAACGCTGGTTTACATTCTGACGGCCTATCTGCTCTTTGCAATTCTGTCAGCCCTGGGAATCGATATCAATGAGGCTTACGTCAAGCTATTGGGGGAATGGGGTCAGCTCGTCATGCTGGCCTACTTTGGCGGCAGATCGGTTGAAAAGATCTTTGAGATGCGGATGGGTCAACGCCATAAATCAATGCAAGAGACAGAATGAGCAGCCTAGTTACAGAGCAAGCAGCGTTCTTACTTGATGTTAGCCGCCTCATTCAGTTTGCAACGGCAGAGGGATGGATGATTACGGGTGGCGAGCTCTGGCGCACCCCGGAGCAGCAAGAAATCCACTACAAGAGCGGTAGATCAAAAACCATGAATAGTAATCACCTCAGGCGCTGCGCCATTGATCTGAACTTCTTTTGGAGAGGTAAGTTAGTGTGGGACAGGGAATTAATTAGAACGATCGGCGAATACTGGGAGAGTCTTAGTCCCAAAAACAGGTGGGGCGGGAATTTCAAAGGATTTGTGGACGTGCCGCATTTTGAGAGGGTAACTTAGGATTTGATTTAGTGGCGACTACCAGGCAGAAGCCAACGTTTTCGAGTGGCAGCTATCAGATAAATTCTCGAGCTTCTAATTGAGTCAGACGATATACCTTGTGCTGAAATCGGCTGAACTGACCGTCGTCGGTACCATGCAAGATCAGGCATGGGCAATGCGGCAATCATGATGTCGCGCTTCGCATCGACCATATCATTTACTATTCTAAGCATGCTAAACCAAACATGCATTTACGGCATCTGCTTCTACGCGCTTGATCCCAATGGCCCAAAGTTCTTCGGCTTTG